>CAINDP010000179.1 GCA_903847405.1 uncultured Myxococcales bacterium
CCGCTGGCGATCCAGGCCATGAACGAGGTCGGCCTGGACCTGGCCGGGATCCGGTCGAAGTCCCTGGCCGACATGTCCATGGAACGGTACGACGTCGTCGTGACGCTGTCCGACGGTGCGGTCCTGCTGCCGGTGCCGCCGGGGGTGGCCCGGGTCCACTGGCCCCTGCCCGATCCCCAGGCCGCGGCGTCCAGCGGCGACCTGGACGCGTTCCGTCACCTGCGGGACGACCTGGCGGCGCGCATCGAACGGCTGTTCCGGAAGGCGGGCGAGCCGTGAGGCGGAGGGACGGATGGCACTGACAGTCCTGATCGTCGAGGACGAGGTCGATTTCGGGGCCATCGTCGCGTTGAACCTGACGCGGGCGGGGTTTTCGACGATCGTCGCCAAGACCGGCGAGGCCGGGCTGGAGGCCGCCCGCACGCGCCGTCCGGACCTGATCCTGCTGGACCTGATGCTGCCGGACGTGCAGGGCACGGAAGTGGTCCGGCGCCTGAAGGCCGACGCGTCCACCCGGATGATCCCGATCATCATGGCCACGGCCCGGGGCGAGGAAATCGACCGGATCGTCGGCTTCGAACTGGGCGTGGACGACTACGTGGTGAAGCCGTTCAGCATGCGCGAAATGGTGCTGCGGGTGAACGCGGTGCTGCGGCGCGGCAACGGGGCGGCGCCCTCCGGCGAGGAACCGTCGTACACGGTCGGCCCGTTGTTCGTCGACGGCCCGGCCCACCGCGTGTTCCTGGACGGGCGCGAAATCGAACTGACCGCGCTGGAGTTCCGGCTGCTGGTCGCCCTGGTGACGAACCGGGGGCGCGTGATGACGCGGGAAGTCCTGCTGGAGCGGGTCTGGGGCATCCAGGCGGACATCGAGACGCGCACCGTGGACACGATGACCAAGCGCCTGCGCGACAAGCTGGGCACCCTGGGGCGCCACGTGGAAACCGTGCGGGGCGTGGGGTACCGGTTTTCGGAGGGAACGCAGGAGCCCTGATTTCCGATCCCGCGCCCCGGCCCCAATCCCCAATCAGGCGATCCGGACGCCCTGCGCGACCAGCGCGGCCTGGAGCTTCGCGACATCCACCTGGCGACACGTCCGGTTCTGCTGCAGGGACAGGGCCGCCGCGACGCCGGCACCCTGGCCGGTGACCATGCAGCAGCCCATCTGGCGGGTCGCCGCGAACGATACGCGGTCCCCGGACACGCAGCGCCCGGCCACCAGCAGGTTTTCCACGCCCTGGGGCACCGTGATGCGGTAGGGAACGTGGAAGTACCGGCCGGTCGTCGGCAGGCACAGGATCCCGTAGGCGTCCAGGAACTCCGGGAAGATCCCGATGCTGTCCTCGAACCGCGCCTGGTTCCGCACGTCGTCGCCCGTGATCCGGTACTCGCCCTGGATCTTGCGCGACTCCCGGCAGCCGATGGACGCGCCGATGGTGCTGAGTTCTGCGTTTTCGAACCCGGGCACGCGGCTGCGCAGGACGTCCATCGCCATCAGCACCCGCCGCCGGCCCTCGATTTCGGCCCCGGTCAGGTCCCACACGCTGGTCGGATCGACGCCGTACTGGTGGACCGCGTTCAGGGACAGGACGCTGCCGCCCGGGGTGAAGCCCCCGGGGAAGGCCCGGATGACCACGTCGGAAGGGATCTCGCCGGCCTCGGCCGCCTCCTGGAAGGCCTGGAAGACGTGCGTGCTGAAGCCGTTCATTTCCTTGCCGCAGTCCTCGGTGACCCAGTCGGCCATCGTGCGGTTCTGCATCGCGACATACGTTACGAAGGTTCCCAGGTCCACGTTGCTGACCGAGAAGTTGGTGCTGACCTCCATCAACTCGTTCTTCGGCGCCTGGGTGAAGGGTGCGCCGGCCAGGGCGGCCACGTCGGCGTCCCCGGTGGCGTCGATGACCCGTTTGGCCAGGATCACCTGGCGGCCCGACTTGCTTTCGGTGATGACGCCCCGGATCGTGTTTCCGTCCTTCAGCACGTCGACCACAGAGCAGTGCAGCAGGGGGGTGACGCCCGCGTCCACGACCAGAGCGTCGGCCACCGCCTTGAACATTTCCGTCCTCAGGACCTCGTAGGTGGGCTTGCCGTCGACCACCAGTCCCGCGGCCTCGGCTCGCGAAACGAACAGTTCGGTGAGGGCGGGATCCTTCAGGACGGTCAGCAGGTTGATGCTGCCGCCCATGGCCTTGGCCCGGGCCTCGATTTCGGCGCAGACGCCGCCCGCGTCCACGGTCTGGGCGTACCGGTACCACGTGATGGAGCCCATCAGCGCCTGGGTGATGACGCCGCCGTAGAACCCGTACCGTTCGACCAGCAGCGTGTCGGCCCCGGCGTGTGCGGAGGCGATGGCCGCGGCCAGGCCGGCGGGTCCGCCACCGACCACCAGGACGCCGGTTTCCGCCAGCACTGGGAGGTCGCCGTCGGCGGTGCCTGCCGCGGTCGCCCCCTCGCAACTCGCTGCGACGACCGCGCCCGCCGAGGCCGCCGCAACCCCCAGGAAGCCTCGTCGGGTCATCGAGGTCCCGTGCGATCCCGAGCGAGTTTCCATCGCGTCCTCCCAGGCGTGGTCCGAGTATCGTCGGGGGTCCGACAGTGGGTCAAGGGCGCGCGATTCCCCGGTCCACGGCGCAGGCGCTTGTCATCGCTTCGTCACCTCGCTCGCGATTGACACGCAGGTCGGGTCGGGGGACGCTGCGTCCTGCAGGGAGGTCCGTCATGTCCAAGACCATCGGGATCCTGACCAGCGGCGGGGACTGTCCCGGCCTGAACGCGGCCATCCGGGGCGTGTGCCGTGCGGGCCAGGAGGCCCACGGCATGCGGTTCCTGGGGTTCCGCGACGGCTTCCGGGGCCTGGTGATGGACCGCACGCTGGAACTGGAGCCCCGGATGATGTCGGGGATCCTGACGCTGGGCGGCACCATCCTGGGAACCAGCCGCGACAAGCCGCACCGGATGCTGGTGGGCGGCGACGTGCTGGACATGACCGACGCGGCGGTCGAAACCTTCCGCCGGCACCACCTGGACGCCCTGGTCTGCATCGGCGGCGGGGGCACCCAGAAAAACGCGCTGCGGCTGAAGAAGGCGGGCCTGCCGATCCTCACGATGCCCAAGACCATCGACAACGACGTGGCCGGGACGGACGCCACCTTCGGCTTCGACACGGCCCTGGGGATCGCGACGGAGGCCATCGATCGCCTGCACTCGACGGCCATGAGCCACAGCCGCGTCATCGTGGTGGAGATCATGGGGCACCGGGCCGGGTGGCTGGCCCTGGGGGCGGGCCTGGCGGGCGGAGCCGACGTGATCCTGCTGCCCGAGATCCCCTACGACTTCGACCGGGTGGCCCGGGCGCTTCTGGACCGCAAGCGCCAGGGCAAGCACTTCAGCATCCTGGCCGTGGCCGAGGGCGCGATGTCGCTGGCCCAGGCGGGCGAGGTGCGGCGCATCGAGACCGAGAAGGTGGCGGCGGGGACGAAGAAGGGGAAGAAGGAGGCGGCCCTGAAACTGGTTGCCTTCTACGCGCAGCACGTGAACCACACGCTGGAACTGACGCAGACGCTGGAGCGCCAGACGGGCCTGGAGTCGCGCCTGACCATCCTGGGGCATGTGCAGCGGGGGGGGACGCCCTCGGCCGCGGACCGTCTGCTGGCCACCCGCCTGGGGACTGCCTGCGCGGACTTCCTGGACCAGGGGATCAGCGGCGTGATGGTGGCAGCCCGGGGGGCCGGCGTCGTGGCCGTGCCGCTGGAGGAGGTGGCCGGAGGGACGCGCGTGGTGCCGCTGGACCATCCCTGGATCACCGCCGCCCGCCAGTTGGGGACCAGCCTGGGGGATTGAGAAGAGCGGCTGAAGAAGTGGGAAGAAGTGGGACAGTCACCCTTTCCAGGTCCCTACCGACCCTGTCGAACCGGCCACGCGCCGGCCAGCAGCCCGATCGTGCCCGCGACGAACGCGATCAGCGTGATCGGGAACAGGAATCCCGGCCAGGTCGAGGGCGTCGTCCATCCCCCGTAGCCCAGCAACGCCGCGTGACTGCCCGCCGCGAAGGCCAGCAGCCCCAGGCGCAGGGGCCCGCCCCGATCCGCAACCCCGACCGGGCGCCGTGACCGCAGGAGGGCTCCTGCCGCCGCGGAGGCTCCCAGGAGGATCGACCATGCGACCGCCGCCGTCGGTTTCCCGTCGGCGAAGAACTTCGGATAGGTCACCGGACCCAGCAGCGCCAGCGACAGTCCGACGTGCAGCGCGATCAGCCACGCCGCCGCCTTCAGCAGGTGCCACGGCGGGGTGCCAGCCTGCGTTCGCCTGCGGATCAGGAACACCGCCATCAGCACCAGCGCCGCCAGCGCAGCCGCCTTGTTCACAACGTACGTCGGCCACTCCTCCCAGGGTACGCCCTTGAATGCGTTGTAGCGTACCGTCGCATAGAGGAGCGCCGCCGCGACGACCGACGCAACCGTTTTCATGAGCCCTCCGTCCATCCCAGGTTCAGCGGGCCGCCACGCACCCGTTCACCGCATCCCACGGCTGCGTGTCGAACCCCAGCCAGGTGAAGCAGTCGCGATTCAGCAGTCGGACCTCGCCGGACGCCCCGTCGGCCTCGACCACCGCGTAGGCGTCCGGGTCGTAGCGCGTCGAGGACATCACCAGGTGCGGGACGCCGGAAGCCGTGTCCTCGATCCACATGTGCAGGTGGCCCGAGAACACCATCCGCACCGTGTCCGCGTGTTGCCGCAGCAGCGCCGGGAGGCCGGGCTCGCCGTCCTCCTGTTCGGCCATCAGGAACAGCGGGTAGTGCAGGACGACGACCGTGGGCCGCCCGCGGGCCAGTTCCGATGCCACCCAGTGCAGTTGTTCCGCGCCCAGGGAGCCCAGCGACGAATCGTAGACCGGGCTGCCCGGCGTCTGGGTCCCGCCCAGTTGCGTGTCCAGCAGCAGGACGGTCCATCCCTCGTGGTCGAAGGACGAATAGAGTTCGACGCCGAACTTTTCGCGGATCAGGGATTGCGTCAGCGCGCGCGGGATGGAGGGCTCGTCGTGGTCGTGGTTGCCCCAGGCGGGGTGTACGGGCATCGGGAAGGTGCGGAACAGGTCTGCCGCCCGATCGATCCGCGTCACGTGCGTGTCGTAGAACGCCGGGTCGGTCGAGGGATAGTTGTGGAACACGTCACCGGCCACCAGGACGAAGTCGGGCCGGTCCGGCAGGGCGGCCAGGGCGTCCCGTGCCGCCACGAGGTTCGCGGTGGTCCCGAAGATGCTGGCGGTATCCAGCACGCTGCCTTCCGGCCCCTCGTAGAACTCGTCGATGATGTGCGTGTCCGACAGGATCGCGAACCGGAAGGTCCCCGGTACCGGGGGGACATCGATGCCGGCGACCTCCCCGGCGTCGGGTCCCGGGACGACGGCCTCGCTGGCGGAATCCCCCGCTTGGTCCGCCGAATCCTCCGAGCAGGCCGTCCCGGACACCAGGCCGGTGACGATCAGCGTGAAGACGAACATGCGGTTCCGAACGCCCATGGCGCGCCTCGTCCCTGTTGGGCCTGCCGATGATTCTGGTGGCAGCGCGCGGCATCTCCACGGCGGGACGGTCAACGTTCCGCAATCCTCGGATGACGGGAGTGTGCCGGTCAGCGACATGCGGGAGCGTCGACATCGGGGAGGCGCAGGAACGTGACCGAACGCGGCGGAAGTTCCAGCCAGCGCCCCGCCGCGAAGTCCAGCCGACGGGGGCCGAGTTCCGGCAGCGAACCATCCGCCGCCGCGGCCAGCACGGCGTCGCCAAGTCGCACGTCGCGGGCCTCCAGACTCTGCGCCGTCATCACCCAGGCCTCCAGGAGGTGGCCGCCGTCGGGCAGTGCGACCGGCGTGGCGGCGTCCGCCAGGTTGACCAGGGCCATCGCGACCGCCCCAGGGGGTACACCCTCGCCCGGGACCGCGCAATGGGCATAGGCCCTCAGGGCTGGGGACACCGACGTCGCGTCGAGGACCGTGGGTCCCATCAGCCGTTTCCACAGCACCGAGGCCCAGTAGTCCGGCCGGGGCGTCAGCGTGGAATCGTCCAGCAGGCCGTAGTCCGTTCCCGACAGGGTCTGACGCACCACGACGGGCTGGCCCCGGCGCGCCATGCGCCCCAACTGATCGACCCACCAGAAGGTCCCGGCCCAGCGATCGCTGACCCCGGGCTCGCCTCCGCACTGGGCGTTCCCGGTTTCGCCCAGCCAGACGGGCGTGCCCGGCGCGTGGGCGTCGCGGTGGCCCTCCACCTCGGCGGCCCAGACGTCCACCTCGTCCAGTGCCTCCGGGTCCAGCATCACCTGGGGCTCGGCGGGTCGGCTGGTCACCGGGCACCGCTGGGACTGCTGGGGGTAGTAGTGCCAGGTGACCACGTCCAGCGCGTCCCCGCCTTCTCGCAACGTGTCGGCCATCACGGGGTTCATCTCGCCGGCGACGGGCCAGTAGGCGCTGGAAGGACCGGCGAGGCGGGCGCCCGGGGCCTCGGCGTCCAGCAGCGCGTGGGCCGTCCGCAGGTCCTTCGCATAGGCGGCGCCGTCCAGCAGGAGGTCCATCCCGTGGAACAGCGGGTACCCGTTGATTTCGTTGCCCAGTTCCCAGATTTCCACCGGGTCCCCGCGCCCCGTGGCATACCGCACCAGTTCCCGGGCGTTGGCGGGTTCCCAGCGCTTGTCTGCATCCCGGGGGCCGGGGCCCGCGTTCAGCGTGAAGAAGAGGGTCAGGTCCAGGTCCCGGGCGAAGCCGGCCAGACCGTCCCAGATGGGCCGCGTGATGACCAGTTCATACGGGGGCGGGGCCGTGGCGACGGGGGCCTCCGACAGATCGTAGAACACGCGGTCGGCCTCGCTGCCGCCGATGCGCAGGAAGGCCGGCGCCAGGGCCGAAGCCAGTGCCCGCAGACGCGGCCGCGTGAAGTCGAAGGGCGGCACCTTCGTCGAGCCCGTGCTGCCCGACACCGACGTGTCCTCGGACCACCACATGCCGCCCGCGACCTGGGAGGAATCCACCGCGAAGGACAGGTATCGGGGGTCCACCCGGGCAAGGGCCGTTGCCGTCTGCAGGCGGACGGCTACCGCGTCGATCGGGGGAGGCGCAACCACGGTTTCGGAAGGCGGGTCGTTCGATGCGCCGGCGCAGGCCCAGCCGGACCAGGCCAGGCCGGCCAGGGCCGCCAGCGCAATCCCGGTTGCAGTGTGCAGGTTTCGCATTCCCCCCCCTTGCGGACCGACGGGTTCATCCGTGGCGCGCCTTCGCGTCGGCCGAGTATAGGACGGTCTTCCCGCGGCAGGGGGCTCATTGCGGGCAGGGGGGAAGCACCTGTTCACCCTCGAAACGGGGCTGGACCACGATGCCCCGGGCACGGGCGGCCGCCAGCAGGTCCGCCTTGCCCCGACCAATGAGGACGGCGGCCTCGGCGTCCACCAGCATCTCGAAGTCGGTCCAGGCATCCCCCAGGGCCAGGGACGGCCCGCGACCGATGCGCGCCCGCAGGGCATCGACCTTGCCCTGCCGCCAGGTCACCGGGGACAGCCATGTGCCGGTGAGGCGCCCGTTCTGCACGACGGTCCGGACTCCCAGGACGTGGTCGGCATCGATTCCATGGCGGGCCGCCACCGCAGCCACGACGGGTTCGGCCGAGGCCGACACGACGAAGACCTCCCACCCGGCCGCCTTCAGATAGTCCACCAGCGCCAGCATCGGTTTCCGAAGGCGGATTCCCTGCTCCATTTCCAGGGGGAGCCGTCCCGCCACGGCTGCCAGGGTGCGGACACATCGCGGCATCGCCTCCGCCTTCGCCAGCGCATCCCGTCCCAGGGCCGAGGCCTCCGCAGGGGTCATGCCCTCCAGCAGTCCGGCCAGGTAGCCGCAGGCCTCGACGTTCCGGCCCGACTCCCACAGATCGTCATACGTGCGGTATGCGGTGGCCACGCGATTCTCGACAGTCCCGGCGTCCTCGCGCCCGGTGCCGGACCGGGTCTCGGCATGCAGGACCAGCGTCGCGAAACTGATGTCCCCGTCGATCAGCGTGTTGTCGCAGTCGATGGCGGCCACGGGACGGGGCGAACCGGCCGTGGCCTGGGCCGCCTTCCGGGCCACCAGTCCCTGGATCAGTTCCCGTGCCTCCGGAGACCATCCTTCGAGGGGGTGGGCGAGGGCCAGCGGTCCCGTCAGCAGGACTGCCGCCAGCCCGAATGCCGCCATCGTCGCGAGAAACAGCGAATCGCCTCGGGCCACGCGGATACCTCGTTCCAGCCCTGCCACGATGGGCGGGCGGTTCGACGGCGTCAAGGAGCGCCTCCGTGAATGCTTCGCAACCGCTGCGCAACGGGCCCGCAACATCTGCCTCTGTCACGGGCCCGTCAGGAAGGGTTTGCGGGGATGCGACGCGGGCCGTCCATTCTCGGGACCGGCTGGACGGCGCCATGCCGGCCGGAGCCGAAGCATCTGAAGGAGGCATCATGCGACGCGCTGCGTTTTCCAGAGTTGCGCTGCTGGCACTGCTGGCCACGGGTCCGATGTCGGGGTGCGACACGGCCTCCAGCCCGATCGATTCGCTGCCGGGGACCGACGTTGTCGCGCACGGGGACGCTGCTTCCGACGTCCCGGACAACCCGCCGGCTGACGACCGCGACGATTCGCTGGCGCCCGGCGAAGTGCCGGCGGCCCCGGATGCGATCGACCCAATGGCCTGCTTTCCCGGCGCGGCGCAGCAGACCGTGACCTTCGTCCATGTCAACGACCTGCATTCCGGGTACATCCCGACGCCCGACGGAAACCCGTTCGCGCGCCTGGCCGGCTATTTGCAGCAGGTCCGCGCCGAAAATCCTTACACCTTGTTCACCGACGGGGGCGACGACCACGAGAAGGGCTGCCTGGCCGAGCAGACTTCCAAGGGCGAGTCGACGGTCCAGGCGACCCGGTTGCTGGGCTTCGACGCCCGTGTCCTGGGCAACCACGACTTCGCCTGGAGCCTGGAGGAGGCGCTGAAGCACTCCCGGAGCGCGACGGGGATCGTCGTGGCCAGCAACATCACCTACATCGGGGACGATCCGAAGGGCTTCGGCGCGGTCGAGTACGCGGAAAAGGACGTCGGATGCGTCCGGGTGGGCTTCTTCGGCCTGGTGTCCGGCCCCTGGGACGATCAGGACACTCCCTACGACGGCGACTTCTACCCGGAACTGCCGACACGCTTCGATTACGAAGCCATCGCCACGCGGATCGTCCAGCAGCACCGGGCGGACGTGGACCTGATGGTCCTGGTGAGCCACCTGGGGAACGACATGGACCGGACGCTCGCCGCGGCGGTCCCGGGCATCGACGTCATCCTGGGCGGCCACTCCCATACCACCCTCGCGGAGCCCGGGATCGTGGGCGACACCTGGATCGTGCAGTCCGGGTCCGGCGGGAACTTCGTCACGCGACTGGACGTGACGGTGGATCTGGCCCAGCGGCGCGTGGTGGACCATCGGCACGAATTGCTGGTCAACCTTCCGGGGGCGCTGCCCGCCGATCCGGACGTGGAGGCGCGCCTGGCGGTCATCCTGGAGGCCTTCGCGCCGGGCATCCTGGCGCGCATCACGACCGAAAAGGAGCATCGTGGCGAACAGCGGTTGGCGGAACTGGCGGCGCGCGCGGCCGTCCGGGCCCTGAATGCGGACGCAGCCCTCGTGGACCCTGGGACGACCTGGAGCGGGATCCGTCCGGGTCCGGTCAGTCCCCAGGACCTCCTGAACGCCTTCCTGGTCGAACGCGAACCTGCCGGGACGTCCGGCTTCAGCAGCCTGGTCCTGGCCGAGATTTCGGGCGCGGACCTGCAGGCCATCCGCGAAGGGATGCCGGACTGGGGTTTCGCGGGACCGGCCCAGACCGAGCCGACGGGCACCTACACGATCGCCCTGCAGAAGCGGACGGCGTACCGGCCGGACCTGCACCTGCCGCAAGGGGTGACGCTGTGGGACGTCCGCCCCTCGGAGGAGGTCTGGTTCACGCTGATGAGGTACGCCCTGCTCCGGAACAACGACTGTCTGTACTTCGACATCGACGAACCCCTGCCCAGTTGCGATTGAGGTCGAGGGCATGCCGTCACGCACGGTTCACACAACCCTTGCCCGTTTCCCACCGACCGTCAGGGCTTTGGAACCGGGGCCTGCGATCCTTGGGGCGATGAAAGCGGGAGAGGGGGTATGAGTCTGCTGGTCGTGCTTCTGGCCACCGCATCGTTCCTGTCTCTGGCCATGGTCCTGACGCTGCACGCCGCCGCCCACGCCAAGCTGCCCGGGGGCCGTGCGCGCCGGGAAGGGCCGACGCCGCCAGTGTCGATCCTGAAGCCGCTGAAGGGGCTGGACGACGGGCTGTACGACAACCTGGCGGCCCTGGCCCGGCAGGACTACCCCGAGTACGAGATCGTCTTCGGCGCCGAGGATCCCGACGACCCGGCCCTGGCCGTCGCCCGTCGCGTGATGGAGGACCACCCGGACGTCCCGATGACGGTCCGGGTCAGCAACCGCGCCATCGGCCTGAACCCGAAGGTGAACAACCTCGTCGGCCTTGCGGCCCGTGCGCGGTTCGAACACCTGCTGATCTCCGATTCCAACGTGCGCCCGGACCCGGGCTACCTGCGGGCGATGACGGCCGAACTGGCCGACCCGAAGGTGGGGCTGGTGTCCAGCGTGCTGGCCGGAACCGGCGAGCGCACCGTGGGCGCCCTGATGGAAAACGCGCACCTGAACTCGTTCGTGCTGGGCGGCGTCTGCGGCGCCGAGGTCCTGGCCGAGCGTGCCTGCGTCATCGGCAAGTCCATGCTGTTCCGGCGGACGCACCTGAACCTGATGGGCGGCTGGTGGTCGGTGCGGGACATCCTGGCCGAGGACTTCATCCTGGGTGCGCGGTTCCAGAAGGCGGGTTTCCGCGTGGCGCTGTCGCCCCACGTGCTGCCGACCGTCAACACCTTCTGGAGCGTCGAACGGTTCGCCAACCGCCACGTGCGGTGGGGCCAGATGCGGCGGTGGATCGTGCCGTTCGCCTTCCTGGGCGAGCCGCTGCTGAACCCGACGCCGTTCCTGCTGGCGTTCCTGCTGGCCGCGCTGGCCGTTCCGGCAGCAATCGACCCGACCGTCGCGGCGATGCTGACCGGGGCCGGCATCGCGCTGAAGGGGCTGTCGGACGAGGTCCTGGCCCATCGACTTCGGGGGCGGGGCTACGGACTCGCGGGGCTCGTGTGGATCCCGGCGAAGGACGTGCTGGTGGCGGGCCTGTGGGTGCTGGCCGCCGTGCGACGCACCGTGGACTGGCGGGGCACCGTGCTGTGGATCGGTCCCGGATCCCGCCTGGATCGCCGCCCGCCGAACTGGATGGACGTCCCGGAGCCCGGTGCGGAAGTGCCTGCCTGATGCAGCCTGGAGGAATGGGAATGCCTGCTCGCGGAAGAAGCGTCGTCGTGCCGTGCCTGCTGATCGTCGCGTGCCTGCTGGCGCCGTCCGCCGCGCAGGCGGGGATCTACGAGATTTTCGCGCCCTTTTCGGGCGTCCGGGCAAACCCGTGGGCGCTGTACCGGTTCCAGTACTTCGATCCGGACGTGCCGACCAGCGGCGAGGGTTCGCCTGCGAGGCCCCTGCCCGGGCTGAAGGTGTCGGTGGCGGACGGCCTGTTCCAGCCCGTGGTGCTGGTACGGACGCTGGCGGCGTACACCCACGTGGACCGTGTCAACCTGACGACCGCCGACGGGAAGACCCTCAGCGTGTCGTCCGACAAGATGGATCCCTCGCTGTTCGGCCACCGGGCCGGCTTCATCCTGGACAGCGCCGAGTTCGGCTTCAAGGGCCGTCACCAGATGAGCGGCGTGTACTACCAGGTCAAGGCCGAGTTGATCCCGCGCGAAAAGGACGGCAACCGCTCGTCGGACTACCTGAAGGACGCGTTCCTGGGCTGGAACCTGTTCCCGTGGATGGACCTGCGCGTGGGCCGCATGAAGGTGCCGATCAGCCAGGCGAACCTGAAGTCCACCGAAAAGGGCCTGTTGATCCACCAGCCGGTGCTGGACACGCTGACCACCAAACGCCAGATCGGCGCGCAGATGACCGTGGGCGATCCCTGGCAGGTCGTCGGGCTGACGGGCGGCGTGTTCAACAGCACGGGCCTGGCGGTCGAGCAGATCCGGCGGGCGGACCAGTTGCAGGTCGCGGCCCGGGCGGAAATCCGCCTGCACAGGCTGCTGCGGGCAGTGAACGTGAAGGCCCTGGACTTCGAGGCGACGCTGGGCGGGTCCTACAGTTGGGTCAAGGAAAACTTCGACCCCCCCACCGAGCACCGTTGGCTGGGTGCGGACATCCACCTGCACGCGTGGCTGTTCACGCTGGAAGGCGAGTTCGTGCGGAAGGACTTCTACTCGGCGCCGCCGGGAACGCCGGGTCGCAAGGCCGACCACGGGTACGGCTGGCACGTGGACCTGCAGATCCAGGCGTGGCCGGGGCTGCTGGACCTGGCCTGCCGCGTCGAGTCGATGGACGGTGACTCGGCCATCCGGGGCGCCGGAACCACGCAGTCCATCGATGAACTGGCAAAGCAGAAGAAGTCGTGGGTCACGGCCGGCGCCTCGCTGAAGGTCACGAACGAGGCGCGGGTGGACGTGAACTACCTGCACCGGATCGAGAACGAAGGGCTTTCGTTCGACAACGACATGGTGGTCGTGCTGTTCCAGTACGCGTTGTAATCACAGGGGGATGACATGATGACGGGACGGGTTTCGATGGGACTGTCGGCCGGGATGGCGGTCGTGATGGCGGGTTTCCTGGGGTGCGGATTCGCGACGACGGAGTCGGGTCCGGGGGCCCTTCCGAAGGACGTGGTGGAGGTCGTGGCGGCGCCGGACGTCCCGCCCGAGGCCGTGGCCGAACTGCCGCCCGGGGATCCGGGCAGCGGCCCGTGGCAGGTCCAGGGCCCGGCGGACTGGTCCACGAATTCGGGGCTGAAGCCGCGGGCGGTCCACGTCACGTGGCAGGGGGACCCGGCGCATACGGTCACGATCCAGTGGCAGACCGACACCGCCGCTTCGGACGGGTACGTGCCGAAGGTCTGGATCGTCCCGGCGGCCGAGGCCGGCGAGGGTCCCGACGGGACGATGCCGTTCCAGGACGCCCGGGTGTTCACGGGCACCGGCTTCACCTACCAGGCGTTCGACGACGTTTCTCCCGACGGCCTGGTGGACCGGTCCCAGTGGACCGTCGAAGTGACGGGCCTGGATCCGAAGACGGCCTATCGCTATCGCGCCGGTACCTGGTCCGCCTTCGACAAGGCCGCGGCGACGTTCGCCACGCCGGACCTGTCGCCGGTCCAGGACGTGCGCACGGGCCGCGAGCCCGGGGACCGTTCGGCGTTCCGCTTCGTATCCGCCGGGGACAGCCGCACGGGTTCCGACAAGATCCGCGAAAACGCGCCGCGTCTGGCCCAGGTGGACGCGGACTTCTGGCTGTTCAACGGGGACATGACCGAGGTGGGCAGCCAGCCCGAGTGGGACGAGTGGCTGGACGCGATGTCGCCGATCCTGGCGACGTCCCCGCTGATGCCGATCCAGGGCAACCACGAGGTGTTCGCGGACCTGTTCTACTACCAGTTCGCGATGCCCCAGATCGGGACGCTGCCCGACGACATGAAGGAGCACGGCTGGTCGTTCACCTACGGGAACATGCATTTCGTCGGACTGGACAGCAACACCGAGGCGTCCGTCGTGGCCCAGAAGGACTGGCTGGACGCGGACCTGGCCGAGGCGTCCATCGACCCGGACATCGACTGGGTCGTCGCGATGTTCCATCACCCGGCGTACTCGGCGTCGCCGTCCCACGGGTCGACCCAGCGGGTCATCGACAACTGGGTGCCGATCTTTGAAAAGCATGGCGTCGCCCTGGCGTTCGCGGGCCATGACCACGACTACGAGCGGTCGTTCCCGATCCGGGCCAGCCAGAAGGTCGAGGATGGGCAGGGGCCGGTGTACGTGGTCGTGGGCGGCTTCTACTCGCCCGGGTACTCGGCGGGCCAGGACTGGTGGACGTTCGTGTCGCACCACGGCGACAAGGGCAACTACGCCGTGGTGGACGTGGACGGGAAGAACCTGACGGTCACCGCGTACGCCGGCTATGGCGACGAAATCCTGGACACGTTCACGCTGTCGAAGTAGTCCGGAAAATCAGGCCGCCCCGCGCCAGAACTCGTCCAGCGACTCCTTCAGATCGTTCGTGGTCAGCCCAACGCCCAGGCGTCCGTCCAGGCGCGACACCACCATTCCGTCCTCGAAGAACACCACCGACGGCAGCACCTCGATGTCGAATTGCGTCCAGAGGGGATCGTACTCGTCGTCCAGGAGGACCTCCACCTCCCGGATGTCCGGATGGTGCCCCACGGTCCTGCGGAATTCGGGCGCGAAGGCCCGGCAGAACGGGCACGCGGTCGACTGGAACAGGACGGCGGCGCGACCCGTTGCGGTCGCTGCGGACAGGGCTCCTGCGGTGGTGACGATGCTCATGCGGCAACCTCCGTTCCGCCCGGTTGGCGGTCCAGAACGGACCATTGAAACCCGGAGGATGCCCGTCAAGGATCGATCGTCTCAACCACGTCGATCCGGGTGACGGCGATGCAGGAAACGGGGCAGATGTCGGCACAGATGCCGCATCGGGTGCAGGGGTCCGGTGCGATGACGATGCCCCGCCTGCCCGTCCGGACCAGCCGCTTCCAGAAGCCGTCGCGCGCGTCCTCGGGCCGGCCGTCGCGGGTGTAGGTGATGCACCGCACCGGGCAGCCGTCGATGCACTTGTCGCAGAACACGCACCGGCGTTCGTCCACCCGGAACACCAGGTCGCACAGGTAGCAGCGCCGGGCCTCGGTGGCCGCAGCGTCGTCGTCGAGGCCCGATTCGACCTCGGTGTCGGGATGGCCCAGGCGCACGGCGATGGGGTGTTCGGGCATGGGGACGCGGTCCACCGCATCCTGTTCCGCGGTGCGCACGGCGAAGGGGGCCGGGCGCTCGATCAGGGTGTGGCGGATGCGGGTGCGGCCGTGCAGGAAGGCGTCCACGGTGCGGGCGACCCGGGCGCCGTGGCCGATGGCGTCGACGACGGTCCGGGTTCCCAGGGCGCGATCGCCGGCCAGGAAGACGTCGGGGAAGGACGTCCGGCCGCAGGCAGGGTCCAGGATGTCGAGGTTCGTCGATGATTCGGGGACTGGCTCCTGCCCCAGGGCCACGATCACCTGGTCCGCCGGGATCGCGACCTCGTCGCCGGGGATCGGGTGCGCGACGCGATGCCCCCCCGGGCCGGCCTCCAGCCGGGTCCGCGCAAACCGGACCGCCTGCACCCGGTCGTCGCCCTCGATGGCCAGCGGGGACAGGCGTTCCCGCACCGTGACACCCTCGCCGGCCAGGGCGCGCCGCTCGTCGTCGCTCCAGCGGGCGTCCGTGGTTTCGCGTCGATAGGCGAGGGTGACCTCGGCGGCGCCCAGGCGTCGGGCGATGCGGGCGCAGTCCACGGCCGTGAACCCGCCTCCCAGGATCACGACCCGGTTTCCGACGGGCGGCAGAAGCCCCGCGTTCACGTCCAACAGGAAATCCAGTCCCGGGAGGACCCCCGGGAGCGTTTCGCCGGGCACGTCGGCGCGATGGGCGCAATGGCAGCCGGTCGCCAGGACCACGGCATCGTGCCGGGCGCGCAGGTCGTCCAGCGTGACGTCGCGGCCCAGTCGCGTCGCGGTCCGGACCTCGAACCGGTCGGCCAGCACGGCCCGGACTTCCCGGCGGACCACGTCCCGGGGCAGCCGGAAGGCGGGGATCGCCAGCAGGGGCAGCCCGCCGCATTCCTCCCGGGCCTCGATCAGCGTGACGCGATGGCCCAGGCGCCACAGGTGCCACGCGGTCGCCAGGCCTGCCGGGCCTCCGCCTACGACCGCCACGGTGCGCCCCGACGGCGCGGACACGGGGGAATGGACCGGTTCCGGGGCGTCGACGGCCCGGTCCGCCGCGGCGCGTTTCAGGTCGCAGATCGCCACCGGGGCGCCCAGTCCCGGACGGCCGTGGCGACACACGTTTTCGCAGGGGCGGGTGCAGATGCGCCCAAGAACGCCGGGCAGCAGCACGTCCTGGGTGTTGACGTCCCGGGCCCGGGACGGGTCGCACTCCTGGAGAGCCTGGATGTAGGTCGGCACGCGGACCAGCGCCGGGCACTCCCACTGGCAGGGCACGTGGACGCCCAGTTCCTCCAGGCCTTCGTCCTGCCACCAGTTCGCCAAGGCGCCCCCTTCCGTCGCGGCAAGCCTAGCACGAGGCTGTCCCGCTTTCCGAAGTTGCCGGTGAAACACCCGGCCCCTTGCATCGATGTTCTGTCGGAATGCGACGGAGGTGTCCCATGGATCGGGTTCCCGAGGGAAGGTACTGGAATCCCCGGCCCGGGCAGGGCTTCGACCCGGACCGGACCCACCTGGTCACCGCGTCCACCATGGACGGGGCCCGGTTGTTCGCGGACGGGACCCGCCTGCGAATCCTGCGCGAGGCCCTGGTGTCGGCGCTGTCGGCAGCCGGATGGGTGCTGGAAGCGTGGGTCGCGTTGCCCAACCACTACCACGCCATCGTCCGGTCGCCCCTTCCCGGCCAGAACGTGCTGTCCTGGGCGTTCGCGGCGCACGCCACGTCGGCCGGGAACCTGAACGCGCTGGACGGGACGCCGGGACGGGCCGTGTGGAACCCCCCTTCGGACATCCGGATCGCGGACGAGGCGGCCTACCTCGCCGGCGTGCGGTACGTGATGGAGAACCCCGTCCGGCACGGGTACGTGCGCCAGGCCGAGACCTGGCCGTTCGGCTGGGCCGGCGAACTGTCGGGCGGCGCCGATGCGACGTTCATGGCGCGGGTGATGTCCCACGGATGCGATCGGATCTCGGTGCCCGACGCGTTCGTGGGGCCCGCGGGGGAGGGAGGTGCGCTGTCTGACAGTGGGTTCAGTACCGCGCCCCGCCGGTTGTCACGGTGGCGGTCCGTTTGAAGGGAGTGGAGCGTTCTCGATGACGGGGGCGTGGTCGGGGCAAAGGACACGAACGAGGCTCGCGCCCGAATCCAGGACATGACCCGGGGGTGCGACCCGCCGGTCAGGGTGTCCATCAGTGCCGTCGGCGGCGTCATCGTCATCACTGTGCGCGAATCCGACAGCAAGCCCGTGCAATGCCGCGAGGGGTTCTTCTGGCGGCAGGGCGCGGTCACACAGAAGTTGTCGCGTGATGAGATTCGCGACCTGTTTCGCAGCGAGGGGGTGATTCGATTCGACCTTGCCCCCTGCAGGCGCGGGGCGACGACAAGGTCCATGTGCTGGATCGGAAGGACTTCGCGGGGGGCATCGTTGCGGACATCGACGACGTGATGCTTTTCATCGACCGGAACACGCGTACCGGTTGGCGCATCCTCGGCCTCCAACGTACCGACGTGCCTGAGTACCCGACCGACGGCCTGCGCGAGGCCGTCACGAACGCCGTCATGCACAGGGACTGGTGGGAAGTTGGAGCCAACGTCTTTGTCGAGGTCTTCCCGAGCCGGATAGAGGTCAGCAATCCTGGGGGCTTGCCAAGGGGCCTGACGCGCGAGGAGCTGGGTACTCGCAGCGTACGTCGGAACCCGTTGATTGCGGACCTTCTGAACCGCATCAACTATGTGGAGAAGGCTGGCACCGGCATCGGTCGGATGATGGAGGCTGCGAGGAGGCACGGTTGCGCCGAACCGCGGTTCGTGTCCAACGGGTTCTTCACCACGACATTCTGGCCCTTGAGGGACATAGGCGACGTTCGCTTCCCTTCAAGACAGCAGTTCGGGTTGCTCGAACGGCCCAAGTCGGGCCCAAGTCGGGACCAAGTTCAAGTGCTGGAGTTTTGTAGTGAACCGCGAGCGCTGGTCGAGATCATGGGCCTCTTCGATCGTACGAACCGGACCAGGTTCCGGGACCAGATGATCAGGCCACTCCTGGAGGTCGAGTGGTTGGAACTCACGGTTCCGGACAGGCCTCGCAGCTCGATGCAGCGATACCGCACGACGGACGAGGGGCGCGAAAGGCTGGCGGGCGGGTTGGGGGAGCGCAAGTGAACATGGCGGCGACGGCGAAGGGCACGATCCAGTTGGTTCAGGCGATGCCCGCAGCCGTCGGGCTGGCGCTGGTGGTGATCCCTTCGAGGCCATGCGGGGCTCGGCGTCAGTGCAGGACCCAGTCGGTCTCGAACATGCGGTAGTCGGCGGCCGACATGCCCACCGCGGCGTACACGGCCTGCGCCGCGCGGTTTTCGGTCGCCACGTACAGCCGCAGGCCCACGACGTTTCCGCGGTCCCGGGCCAGGCGCTCGACCTCGCGGTGCAGGCGGCGGTACACGCCACGCCCGCGGGCCTCGGGCCGCACGTACACGCTCTGGATCCACCAGAACCAGCCGTTGCGCCAGTCGCTCCATTCCGTCGTGATCAGCAGTTGGCCCAGCGGCGCGCCGTCGCCGTCCTCCACCACGAGGTACCTGCCCCGCGCCGGATCCCGCAGCACCGCGTCCGTCCCGGTCCGCAGCAGGTCCGCGTCCAGGTCCCGGCCCTCGGTCTCGCGCGCCATCGCCCGGTTGAAGGCGACCAGCGTGTCGAGGTCGGCCGGCGTCGCATCCCGCACGCGCTCCTCGCCGGGCGTTCCGGGGGCCGTTCCGTTTCCTTCGTGCCGCACGACGACCTCCAGGTGTTCAGAAGTGCTCGGCCAGACGGGGTCTCAACGCGCGGGCGCGGTTCACCGCGGCGCGGTACTCCAGGCCGGCGTCGGGGGCGCCGTCCAGGGGGGCGGCCAGCGCAGCGTCCACGTCCGCCGCCCAGGCCGTCCGGTCCCCCGCGGGCTTCCAGACGTTTTCGGCCCGGCACAGCGGGTTTTCCGGGTAGTTCGGGTACAGCCGCATCGCGTCCTCGGCATGGCGGCGCGCCTCGTCGTCGTCGCCGCCCATGATTCGCGGCGCGGCGTGCAGGTATTCTGCCAGAACGCGGTGGGGCCCCGCGAAGAAGTAGGTGTCGTCCAGCCGCAGGCTGCACTCGACCAGGCGTCGGAACCGCTTCGCCGCGCCCGGTTGCCGCAGCAGCGATGCGTCGCGGATCGTCGGCCCGTAGCACAGCGCCGTCCAGTACAGGATGCCCACGGCAGCCCGGGGAATGCGGTCCCGCACCTCGTCGAGATCCTCCAGGCTTTCCAGGGCCAGCGGACCGACCGGGTCGCCGAAGCGCTGGAGCCCCCGAAGCCCGTCCTCGACGCAGCGATGGTACTCGCCCTTCTGCTCGGCGGAACCGGCGGACAGCCGCTGCTGGGCCCGGAAGAACCGCATCCTCAGCAGGCGCTCGAAGACCGTGACGTCCGCCCCGTCCCCGCGCGCCGCCGCCTCGTGCAGGACGATTGCCCGCTCCAGCCCGCCGGCCTCGGCACGGCGCGCCCACGCCTGGTCCAGGGCGGGATCCGCGCGGCCGGTCGCGGGAACCAGGAGGGCCAGCAGAGGCCCGATCAGCAGTGCGGCTTTCGTCGTGAGGGACCGGGTCTGCATGGAGTCGGCTCCGCCTGGACCCGGAATCCTACAGAACGGCGCGGCGGGTTTCGACCGGTGTCCGGAATCCCGCGAGGGATGTGGGTGGCAAGGGGAGGACCTTTCCCTCAGAACCCGGTGATCAGGGGTTCCGGAGCCGGTTCGTCGATCCGTCCGACCCGGTTGCGCCCCGACTGCTTGGCACGGTAGAGCCCCCGATCGGCGGCGTCCAGCAGCGCCGCCAGTTCCGCGGGTTCCGCCGGATCCGCGGAGGCCACGCCGATGCTGACCGTGACCTGGATGACGCTGCCGTCCGACGTGGTCACCCGCTGGGCCTCGATCCGCTGGCGCAGGCGTTCCGCGGCGACCCGGGCGCCCATGGGCCCGGTTTCGGGCAGCAGGACGGCGAATTCCTCCCCTCCCAGGCGGCCCAGCGCGTCGCTGCCGCGGATCACTTCGCGGCAGGAATCCGCAACCGCCATCAGCACGCGGTCGCCGGCGTCGTGTCCGAACGTGTCGTTGACGCTCTTGAAGTGGTCCAGGTCCATCATCAGCAGGGACAGCGAGTGTCCGTGGCGACGGGACCGGCTGATCTCGATTTCCAGGACCTCCTGGAAGCGACGCCGGCTGAGCGTTCCGGTCAGCAGGTCGGTGTGGGCCTGGGTCCGCAGTTCGCCCAGCACCGAGGCCATCGCCGTCACGTCGACCAGGGTCAGGATACGGACCGCGTGGCTTCCGCCCGGGGCGTTGATGGAGGAAACGTTTCCGCGGAAGACGCGGCTTTCCTGGGGGCCCGGCAGTTCCAGGTCGACCTCCCCATCGTCGGGGCCTGTCATCCCGTCCACCACGACCCGCGGCAGACCGCTGTCGGCCAGCGGCCGTCCCAGGATCCGGGCGGATAGCACCGGGAACACGCGTCGGGCCGCGGGGTTGAAGTCCAGCACACGGCCCAGGTGGTCGACGACCAGGACCGCGTCCCGCATGCCTTCGAAGACCCGATCGCGGGCGACCGGCACGAGGTCCAGCATCCCCAGGTGGAACATGCCCCAGGCGAAGAGGGGCGTTGCGACGGCCAGCGACAGGGCCGTGAGGTCCAGGCCCCAGGGCACCGAGCCGGACACGTACAGCAGCAGGCCGGCCCACGGCAGGACCGAGCCCGCGGCGAGGAGGGCGTACCGCGCGCGCCAGGGCGCGGGGACCCGGCGCATCGCCATGGCCAGCCGGACGTTGCCGAACAACAGGACCGCGTTGGAGTAGAGGACGGGGAACCAGTACGCGGTGCCCCGGTCGAAGTCCAGCACCGGGAAAGGAGCATCCGGGCGCAGTCGGGGCGCGACGTGTCCCTGCCCGTGCAGCGAATCGGTCAGGACCAGGACGAGGCTGATGGTGGACATGCCCAGCAAGATGAGGACCCCCGTCCGGGGGATCCGTCCGCCGACGACCTGGACCGAGTAGATCGCCCAGAAGGCGGGCAGGAAGGCGATTCCGAAGTGCTCGACGTGGTTCCAGAAGAGGATGCGCTCGAGGTCCATCGAACCCAGTTCCATGGCGTAGCCGGCCGAATACAGGGCCGAGGCGAGAGTCAGGGCCGCGAACGCCCGGGCCCCCGAAACGTCGCGCCGCCGCAGGGCCACGGCGGCCAGGCCCAGTTGCAGGGCGGCTGCGGCGAACATGGCCAGGCTGTAGGGCAGGGATTCGGGCATGGGAGCCTCTTCTGCTGCACGCGATTGTCAGGCAAACGTCCAGCCTTGCACAGTTTTCTGGCAGGCACGTCGGTCCGGGGAAGTCATCGGCCCGCCGGTTCGGGCACCACGACCTGGCCCTGTTCGCCCGCGAGGGCCGTGCCCAGGAAGGTCGCGGCCTGGCGGCGGGCGGCGTCCGAGGCGTCCGGGTTGGAGTCGTTCTTCAGCAGGAAGCCGTGGGCGGCGTCGGCGAAGTAGTGCAGGCCGTCCACGGAGGCCGGGGCGCTGACGTGCGGAAGGCCGGGAACGTCGAGCACGCAAGGGCAGACCTGCGTCAGGTCCAGTGCGCGGGCCAGGGCATCGGTGGTGGCATTCGGCACCGTGTCGTCGCCCACAGCGGCCTGGAGCAGGACGCTGCGGTTCGCGGACGGGGCCTGCATCAGCGCGGCGAACGCCAGCGGATCCGCCGGTTCCAGGAGGGGCTGGACCAGGGCCTCCAGGGACTGGAGGATCAGCACCTGCTCCGGCGCGATGAACTCCTTCGCGTAGGACAGCAGCACGCCCGCCAGGCCCCCGCCGGCGACGTTCAGCACCGCGCCGCGGACCGCGGGTTCGGCCGCGCACGTCACGCCGCCCAGGATCCCGCCCATGGACTCGCCGATGAACCCGATGCCCCGGGACACGTCCAGGTTCGGGGTCGTCATCTGCTGCAGGACGCGGAAGAACACCAGCAGGTCCACCTGGCTCTGGAGGTAGCTGCCCCGCAACGTCGGGACGTCGATGGTGTCGAAGTTGCCCAGTCCCGCCAGTGCCCCATGCCCGACGGCGTCGATGGCCGCCAGCGCGATCCCTGCCTCGCCGAAGCGCTGTGCGAGGTACGCCAGGCGCTCCTTGGAGCCGTTCTTGCCGTGGGCCAGCACCACCACCGGCCAGGGGCCGGGCACCGCATCCGACGGCAGCAGCAACAGGAAGGGAATCCGCAGGGTGCCCTGGACCGCGAAGGGTTCCCCGGCGGCGCGAGGCATGTCCCCCGCCAGGTCCCGCAGGTCCGGCGCGTCGAAGGCGCCCCGGATCACGACCGAGGACGCCGGGAAGGCGGTGACCGTGTCGGGCCAGATGGCCAGGGTCGCCGGGGGGACCGGCGCGTCCACCTGGAGGTTCAGGGAGGTGGCTTCCCGGTTGCCCAGCCACTCCCGGGTTTCCGCGAGGGCTTCGGTCACGGCCGAGGTGGTGAACACCGCGGCGGTCGCGATGTCGGACGGGCACAGGGGGGAGGGCGCGACCCGCAGGCAATCCAGTTCGGCCGGCGCCGCGAATCCCGCGTCGGGGACGACCGCCGCACCCAGCGCGTCGCGCAGCCCCCGGGTGACCACCAGGGCGTACCGGGCCCCGGGCACCAGGGGCCGCGCGGACCGCGCCACCAGGAGGGTGATGTCCTCGCCGGGGCCCTGGCCGTCGGCGAGCGTCACGGTGAGGGGAACCCGCACGTTGCAGGAACCGTCCGGGTCCAGGCGCACCAGGAAGATCGGCGCGTCGGGCTCCAGGGACCGCGCCGAATCCCCGGTTGCCGCAAGGGGGTCCAGGGGGCCCGAAAACGGGACCAGGAGGGGCCCGATGGACGAAAAACCGTCCAGTCGCGCCAGCAGCGCGGACATGTCGGCGGCGGGCATCATGAACTCCAGCGCGCCGTCCATCAGCAGGTTGTCGCCGGCCGCCAGGCGGACCCGGAGTCCCGTCGCCGAACCCGGGGTGGCGACGGTGAAACGGTCGGAGGGGAAGGGAAACACGGGGTCCGGGACGGTGCGGTTCAGGGCGACGACACCCGACGATGACGGCGCCGCGTCGTAGCGGCACGCGGCGACCGAATCGTCCGGGGAAACGGCGTCGGTCGGGGACTCCGTGTCGTCCGCGGCATCGACCCCGGCCGTGTCCGGCGCGGCATCGGACCCCGTGGCGCCCGCTCCGCACGCCGCCAGTGCCAGGCCCACCAGGGCCGGGAGGATCATCCGCAATCGCAGGGTCGTCATCGTCAGGCCTCGGGCGCGGGGAGTTCGGCACCGCCTTCCAGCGGCGGGCCAAGTATCGATAGGGCGAATCCGGCCGTCAAGCCGGGCCCGGGAGGCATCAAGCGATCAGGTTTCGATGGACACGGTGGACACGCCCACCAGGTCGCCTTCGTCGCTGGTGCCCACGAAGAACACGTCGATGTCCGGCGACAGGCCCTGGAACGGATCCCGGGGGCCGATGCGGAAGACCTGCGCTCCGTGGACCTCGTCGATCAGCAGGTCGCGCAGGGCCTGCAGGCGTCGCGCGGTTTCGTGTTCCTCGCCGGTCCACCACTCCCGGGGCTCGATCCGCGGCTGGAGGACGTCGTCCACCGTGGTGACCTCGACCGCGCGATCGGCCAGCGCCAGGTTGCCCGGCCGCTGCCCGTAGACGGGGGCGATCCGGTCCTGGATGGTGTCCCGCGTTGGCGGTGCGGGAGCATCGCCCGGGATCACGAACACCACGAAGGGGAAATCGCTTTCGCTGGTCCACAGGACGCCTTCGACGGCCTCGGTCAGCAGGGTACGGAGGCGTTCGCTGTCGGGCTCGGGATGGCAACCGGCCGCCAGCAGCAACGCCGTCGCGACGGGCACCAGGGATCGGCGCATGGCATCACCTCGTCGGGGCTCGAGGGGATATCGAAGCGACGGCGGATTCGTGCCGGTGCGATGAGGAGCGGTCGGGGTTCAGTGCGGACCGTGCCCCGATTTTCCCAGGGTCAGCCCAACGTTCCACTCGGCGGCCGGCGGCGCCGCCTCGACGGCATTCTCGACGGCGTCCGGCAGTTCCGAAAAGAAGTCCAGCCCGGTCAGTGTTTCGATCTGGTTCGCGGTGGTGGTGAAATCCTTCAGCACCTGCTGTCCCTTCACGTCCTGGCTCATGACCACCGCCAGCAGGTTCACCTTCCCGTCGTGATCCTCGGCGACGATCGTGTAGAAGGCGGCCGGGATCTGGGCAACGCCGTTCAGGCGCTGGGCGGCCGGGTCGTCGGCTTCACGGTCGAAAATCGGCCCCGTCACGACCCACAGGACGTCGTGCCGGCTGGACCAGGTCCCGGCGATCACCTGCTCCAGGTACTGCCAGGTCTGCTGGTTCAGGGGCGCCGCCTGCGGGCACACGTTCGACATCAGGAAGGTTTCGACCTGCGCCTCCGGACCGTACCGCGTCGCCACCGCATGGTTCGGGGCCATGTGGCCGCGGTCGTACAGGCGGGGCGCGTGCTGGACATAGTCCTCGTGGCGCACCCTGGCGGTGGTGCGATCGTCGGCCCTGAACCTGCCGGGCCGCTTCGCGCTGGTCGGGTTTTCGACCCTGTGCAGGCGGTAGGCTGCCCACAGCGGATCCTTGCGGGCCTCCGAGTACCCGACGGCGTACCCCTCGTTGCACAGCAGCGTGAACTCGCTGGAGGACCGGGTCGCCTTCGGCAGGCCCTGGAACATGTGCTGCGGGCACGCGGCGGGGGCGGAGTTCGACCCGTGGCCTTCCTGGGATGCGACGACGACGGGGAAGAGCACGAGGGTCGCGACGGCAAGGAGACGGGCGAATCTGCGCATGGTCGGCCTCGCGGTTGGGGCCGATGGTACTGCACCGCAACCTAGTGGTGGAACTCCAGGCACTCCCGCAGTCCCGGGTCCTTGACGGGCACGGGCGCCCGGCGCTGCAGCGTGAACGCGAACACCAGGAAGAACGCGCCCAGGAAGCCCAGGGTGACCAGGGCCTCGACGGTCGGGGCGTGGGCGGGGACGGCTTCCTCGCCATGGCCCAGGGCGGGGGCGACCATCACGAACAGTTCGACGAACTGGGCCATCAGGACCCAGGCCCCGGCGGCCATCAGTTTCCAGGGGGTGCGCTTGGACATGCGGGGCACCAGGAACAGGAAGGGGACCACGAACTTCAGGACCGGCAGGACCAGGATCCACGCCAGCCAGCCGTTGTCCATGCGGCGCAGGAAGTAGATGGTTTCCTCGGGGATGTTCGCGTACCAGATCAGCAGGAACTGGCAGAAGTAGATGTAGGCCCAGAAGCCCGTCGTCGCGAACAGCATGGTGCCGGCCGCGTGCAGGTGGTTTTCGTTCACCAGCCCGTTGTACGCGCCGCGCGCGACCAGCCCTGCCGCCACCAGGCAGACGAAGGCCATGCCCGTCTGGACCACGTCGGTGAACGTCAGCACCGCGAACATGGTGCTGAACCAGTGCGGCTCCAGGGACATCAGGTACAGGAAGGACACCGCGCTGAACGTCAGGGCGAACAGGACGACGAACGCCGCGGACAGCGTGACGATGGCGCGGCTGTGGGACACCTTGCCGGTCGTATCCTGGCGCAGCGAATTCCCGACGATGGCGATCGAAAACCCCGTCCACACCAGGAACGCGACGGCCGAGATGCCATAGAAGACGCCCATGTTCAGGAACGCCTTCTTGTGCACCAGGAAGTGGTCGGCGGCGACCACGGCCTCGTCGGTCCACGAGTACAGCGAGTGCGAGCCCAGGCCCACCAGGATCGCCAGGATCGCCCCGGGGATGATCCAGGCGGCCATCGCTTCGGGAATGCGGCGCATGGACACGGCCCAGGTGCCCTTGGTCAGGGTGGTCATGGCGATCCAGAGGACCCCGAAGACGCCCAGGCCCAGGGCGTAGAACGCACCCGCAAGATACGCGGACCAGGCGAGGCCCGCGTGGCCACCCAGCAGGGTCCACAGGAAGGTCGCCGCGCCGGCCGCGACGCACAGGCCTGCGACGATCAAGGTCCACACCGGGAAGCGGATCGGCGACGGCGCCGCAGGGACATGAGTGTCGTGTCCGTGGCTCATCGCGCCCCCCCCTTCTCCATTACCGTACCCGTACCCGTACCCGTACCCGCCCCTGCTCCCGTACCTGCCCCCTCCAGATCCCGCTTGTCCGGCGCCGCCACGGGCAGCCGCGCCTGCATGTCCCGGATGTAGTGCACCACCGACCACAGTTCCTCGGGCGCCAACTGGCTCGCATACGACGGCATCGACCCCTGGCCGCGCATCGGCACGTGGAAGATGCGCCCGTCCGTGTACTCGCGCACCTTCGGCCGCATCAGGCTGGGCGGCTTCGGGAACAGCTTCGTCACCTTGCCGTCGCCCGCGGCCTCGGGCCCGTGGCACACGATGCACACGTTTTCGAACACCCATTTGCCCTTGGCGATCACCGCGGGGGAATGGGGCAGCGGGTTGATCATCGCGATGGCGGCCAGTTCGGCCTGGTCCGCCGTGAACCGGTAGGGATTCTCGGCGGTCGCGACGGCCCCCGTGGGTGTCGGAAGGGTGCCGGTGGGCTTCGTGCCGAACAGATCCGCCCGCTGGGGCTTGACCTTGGGCTGGTCCTCCATGTCGGTCCAGTTGAACTGGCGGTGGGGCTCCTGGCCCGCCGGCAGGCCGAATTCGCAGGCGGTCGCCAGCAGGACCGGCAGCATCAGGATCCACCGCACCTCGGGCCGCCTATACATTTCCCGCCTCCGCATCCACGTACCGCACGCCGTCGGCGCCCAGGGACGTGACGAACCGCTGCACTTCCGTCGCGTCGAACTTCGGATCCGTGGCCGAAATCCACACCACGAACCGGTCGATGGTCGCGCCCGTCTTGATCTTCATGGGGTGCGGCTGGGGGATGGTGTCCCGCTTGCCCGCGATGATGGCGACGATGGCCGACCCGATGGCCGCGTAGAACACCATGGACTCGAAGGTCACCGGGATGAACGACGGCCAGGCGAAGTTCGGCTTGCCGCCGAAGTTCATGGGCCAGTCGCCGATCATCACGTAGTAGATGAACGTCTGGGCCAGCGTGATGCCGAAGAAGGCCAGGAAGCCCGTGACGATGGGGATCCACGACCGCTTCTGGCCCATCGCCTCCTCCATCCCGTGGATGGGGAACGGCGTCAGGAAGTCGAAATGCGTGTACTGCGAGTCGCGGACCCTGGCGGCCGCGGCCAGGGCCTCGTCGGGCGTGTAGAAGTCGCCCAGGACGCCTTTCGTCGAATGCCTCGGCATGGTCACACCTCTCCCGGCGCGTGGACGGCGGCGGTGGCCGTGGGACGTTTCGTCGCGGACACGCGGGGATCCATCACGCCCTTGATTTCGCTGATGGCCACTGCCGGCAGGATGCGGACGAACAGCAGGAACAGCGTGAAGAACAGCCCGAAGGACCCGATCAGGATCATCCAGTCCCAGGCGGTCAGCGCGTACATGCCCCAGGACGACGGCAGGAAGTCGCGGTGCAGGGACGTGACGATGATCACGTAGCGCTCGAACCACATGCCGATGTTGACCAGGATCGACACCGTGAACAGCACGACTGCGTTCCGCCGCATGGACTTGAACCAGAAGATCTGCGGCACCAGGGCGTTGCAGGTGAACATGATGAAGTACGCCCAGCCGTAGGGCCCGACGGCGCGGTTCCGGAAGATGAAGCCCTCGTACTCGTTGCCGCCGTACCACGCCATGAAGAATTCCGTGGTGTAGGCGAAGCCGACCAGCATGCCGGTCAGCATGATGACCTTGGCCATCGCCTCCATGTGGTTCAGCGTGATGTAGTTCTTCAGGTTGAACACGTTCCGCATGATCGTCATCAGCGTGATGACCATCGCGAAGCCGCTGAAGATGGCGCCGATGACGAAGTAGGGCGGGAAGATCGTCGCATGCCAGCCCGGCATGATGGACGTCGCGAAGTCGAACGACACGATGGTGTGGACGGAAAACACCAGCGGCGTCGCGAAGGCGGCCAGGATCATGTAGGCCGATTCATAGTGCCGCCAGGCGCGGTGGCTGCCGTTCCAGTTGAACGACAGGGCGTTGTAGAACCGCTTGCGCCAGGGGTGCGTCGCCCGGTCGCGGACCGTCGCCAGGTCGGGCAGCAGGCCCACGTACCAGAACGTCAGCGACACCAGCGCGTACGTCGAAATCGCGAAGATGTCCCACGACAGCGCGGAGTTGAAGTTGACCCACAGGGGACCGCGGTCGTTGGGGTAGGGGACCAGCCAGTACGCGAACCACGCGCGGCCCAGGTGGATGACCGGAAAGATGCCGGCGCAGGCCACGGCGAACAGCGTCATGGCCTCGGCCGAGCGGTTGATGCCCGTTCGCCACTTCTGGCCGAACAGGAACAGCACGGCCGAAATCAGCGTGCCCGCGTGGCCGATGCCGATCCAGAACACGAAGTTGATGATGAACGAACCCCAGCCGACCGGGTGGTTGATGCCCAGGATGCCCATGCCCGAGTAGAACAGGGTCGCGACGCCCAGGACCAGGAAGGACAGCAGGAACAGCGCCACGCCGAAGGCGATCCACCAGCGGCGCGTCGGGAACTGTTCCGTGTGCATGCAGATGTCGCGGTCGACATCCTGGTAGGTCTTGCCGCCCGTGACCAGGGGTTCCGGGATTTCCTCGTCGCCGCCGTAAGGCCCGGCGCCCGGCAGGATGACCGGCACGCCCTTCAGGCCGGCATCGCCCGTGACGGTGGCGTACAGACTCTCAGACCTGGCCGTCGTCATTGCGCACCCTCGTCAGGTAGGAGATGGAGGGCTTGACGCCCAGGTTCCGCAGCAGCCGCATGGCGCGCGGGCTGTCGGCCAGCCGCCGGACGCGGGCCTCGGGGTCCAGCACGTTGCCGAAGGTGATCGCGCCGGTGGGGCAGGCCTCCATGCAGGCCGGCACGACCTCGCCGTCGTGGATCTGCAGTTTGCGGCCTTCCCGGGTCGCCGTGGCGCGCGCCTCGCGGATCCGCTGCACGCAGAACGAGCACTTTTCCATCACGCCCCGGTGGCGGACGGTCACTTCCGGGTTGTTCTTCATGGGCAGGCGCCCGCGGACGTTGAGGATTTCGCCCATCGCCAGCTTGGGCACCAGCATCCGGAAGAAGGGGTTCGTCTTGCCGTAGGAGTATTCCAGCCAGTTGTAGCGCCGCACCTTGAAGGGGCAGTTGTTGCTGCAGTAGCGCGTGCCGACGCAGCGGTTGTACACCTGCTGGTTCAGGCCGTCCTCGCTGTGCATCGTGGCCACGAAGGGGCACACCGTTTCGCACGGCGCGTTTTCGCAGTGCTGGCACAGCATGGGCTGGAACAGGGTGCGGGGCTCCTCGACCACCGCCAGGGGGCCGTCCCAGACCGTGTCGTCCCAGTCCTTGTCGCGCCCGGCGTCCCAGTAGCGATCGACGCGGATCCAGGCCATTTCGCGCCCTTCCCGGACGCCGCGCGGCCCGACCACCGGGATGTTGTTTTCCGCCTGGCAGCCCAGGGTGCACTTGCCGCAGCCGTTGCACTTGGACAGGTCGATGGCCATGGCCCAGCGCTGCTTGTCGGGGCTGCGGTCGGGCCAGATCGAGGGGCCGCCGCCTTCCTGCTCGGTGCCGGCCTGGGGATCCGCCCGGACCTCCTTCAGCGTGGCCGCCGGCAGCAGTTGGCGCGCCTCGCGATCCAGGACCTCGCTGCCCTGGGTGATGGCCAGTTCCTCGGAACCGCCGGCCTTGGCGATTTCGCAGGACAGGCCGACCCGGAGGACGCGGCCGCCCACCAGGGGCGCCAGGGGGAAGGTCGCGCGCCCGATGCCGTTGCCCGCCAGGCCCGCGGCCGTGCGGCCGAGGCCCAGGGGGATCGCCACGACGTCGGCGTGGAGGCCCGCGTGGCGGTAAGACGGCAGCGTGACCGAGGCGCCGCCGGACGTGACCTTGACCAGGTCGCCGTTCTTCAGCCCCATGGCGTCGAAGCGCCGGGGCGCGATGGCGATCCAGTCCCCCCAGGTGATGCGGGTCAGGGGGTCGGGCAGCTCGTGCAGCCAGCCGTTGTTGGCGCTGCGCCCGTCGAGGTGCGCGAAGTGCGGGTGCAGGTGCAGTTCCACCAGGGACGCCGCGGCCGGGGCGGCGTCCGCCAGCAGCGACACTGCGCCGGTGTTGAAGGACGGCAGGGATCGGGCCGAGGACGGGCTGGTCCAGAAGCCCGCGCGCAGGGTTTCGTCCCAGGCGTCCTCGAATTCGGGGGTGGCGACGTCGGTGCCGAAGAAGTTGCGGGCCCACCAGGCGCGGATCCAGTGCCATGCCGGGCTGGTGTTGGGCGCGGGGGCCTTCGGGTCGACGGCGGGGCGGGTGGCGGCCATGGCGTCCGCGATGTCGCCGCCGGCGCCGGCCTGGGCGGCCCAGGCCAGCAGCACGTCCAGGAGGCCCCATGTCGCATACAGCGGCCGCAGCAGGGGCTGCTGGATCGTGTGCACGTCGCCGGGGAACGAGGCGTCGGCCCAGGCCTCGAAGGGATGCGAGGCGGGCGCCAGCCAGTCGGCCAGGCGGGACGTTTCGTCCAGGCGGTCGTTGAGGGATACGACCAGGCGCGCTTTCGCGAAGGCTTCGGCCACCTTCAGGGAGGCTGGGGCGTCGTGGACCGGGTTCGGGCCGGCGACGATCAGCACGTCGATGCGCCCGGCATCCAGATCGGCCACCAGGTCCGCCAGCGCCTTCAGGCCGCCCGTCGGGGGGGCGCCCCAGGCGTCCAGGTCGAACGTGGATCCGTAGGCGCCCAGGCTGGCGTTCAGCAGGTGGACGGCGGTTTCCAGCGCCAGGCCGCCCGCCGAGGCGCCCGCGTTCAGGCCGGCCAGGACGATGGCCTTGGGGCCGGCGGCCCTCAGTTCGGCGGCAACGCCCCTCAGGACGTCCGCCGGGACGCCCACGGCCGTGGTGATCGTGTCGATGGCGAAGGGCTTCAGGGCGTCCGCGACGTCGAGGTCGCTGGCCAGCGGTCCGACGCCGCCCTCCTGGATCACCTGGTGGGCCAGGGCGCACGCGATGGCGGGCAGGTGGCTGTCGCGCACCCGGATGCGTCGGTCGGCGTTGGCGCCGGTCAGCGTCAGGCGGCTTTCGAAGGCGATGAAGCGGCCCATGCCGTCGGGATGGCCGGGGTCGCGGCGGTCGGCAAAGTCCGCCTCGCGGCGATCGCCGGCGATGTCCAGGAAGTCGGCGCCCAGGCCCACGACCAGGGACGCGCGGTCCAGGCGCGGGGTCGGGATGCGGGCATCCCCGAAGGCCTGTCGCCAGGCCTCCACGGCGGCGTCGGGCTGGAACGCCTCCCACTCCACGATGCGGGCGCCGGTGGCCCGGGCGAACTCGTCGTATGCGGCCCGGGTCGCGGCGCCGGTGGCGGGGCGCACCAGCAGCGCCACGCGGTCCCGGGATGCCTTCAGCCCGCGGACCACCTCGTCGCTCACGGCGGCCCAGGTCGTCTTGGCCGGAGAGCCGGTTCCGCGGCGGACCGACAGGGGCTGCTGCACGCGGTCGGGATCGTACAGGTCCAGCAGGGCGGCCTGGGTCCGGACGGTGAGGGGCGTCCGGGACGGGTGCGCGGGGTTCGGGGCGACGAGGATCGGGCGGCCTTCGCGGGTGCGGGCGATGAAGGGCACGCCGTCCAGGACGCTGGCGTAGAACAGCGGCCGCCCCACGGATCGCATGCCCTCGGGACGCTGGTTCAGCGGCACCAGGGTTTCGACCGGCTGCTGGCAGCCCGCCGCCGCCAGGGCGCTCCCGGCCGCGATGGTCGTGGTCACCCGCAGGAAGTCGCGGCGGTTCAGCCCGCGATCCGCGGTGACGGCGGCCTCCAGGGACCCGGCGTCGGGGGCCGGGTCGGTCCCGGGGACCTCCCGATGCGTGTGGGGATGCGCAACTGCGTCACGGGTCAAGTCGTTCCTCGACATGCTTTCCTTCCTCACCGGTGGCACGTGACGCAATCCGTGGGCGCCGCCTTTTCGGGTTTGCGATGGCACTCCAGGCACCACCCCATGTTGAAGCGGTTCTGGACGGACACCACGCCCATCGCGGCGACGTCGCCGTGGCAGTCCTTGCACTCGACCTTCGGCTTGCCCTGATCGTCCTTCGCATTCAGGTGGGCCGAGTGGTCGAAGTACACGAAATCGGGCAGATCGTGGACCTTGACCCACGGGATCGGCCGGCCGTCGTCCCAGTACTTCTTCAGGGCCAGGACCCACTCCTTGTCGACACCCACGGTGGAGTGGCAGTTCATGCAGATGTCGGTGGAGGGGAGGGTGGACTGGCGGCCCTTGTACGGCATCGTGTGGCAGTAGACGCAGGGGATGTCATACCCGCCCAGGTTGAGCTCCCGGCCCTTGTCGTCCACGGTCCAGTTCGCCGGGCCGGCCATGCGCAGGTGCTGGAAGAAGATCGGTTGCGGGGGTTCGTACCCCTTCCGTGGATTCATGCAGCCCGGCGCGCCGGCGGTTGCAATCGCCAGGGCCAGCAGCATCACGACGGTCTGCACCGGGTGAGGTCCTCGCGGTGTCATCGGTCCCCCTTCTCCTCGTCCTTCGGCCGGTTCTTCGCAGGCTCGGTCTTCTTCGGCGCCGGTTCGTCGTCGAACAGGATTCGCATGGCCGGGGTTTCCAGATCGTCAAACTGGCCCTTGCGGACGGCCCAGATGAACAGGGCCACCGCCAGTCCGGCAAAGAGCAGCGCCAGTGGGAGGAGGACCAGGATCAACTCCATGGTCTGGACTCCCCCCTCGCGGCCGGGCGAAAGAACGTGCGCCCTGCGACCGACGACAGGATCACCGTCAACGAACTCACGGGCATCAAGACAGCGGCCAGGAGGGGTCCCACGAGCCCCGACATGGCCAGAAAAATGCCGAAAAAATTGTAGCACAGGGACAGCAGCAGATTGCGGTGGATGATCCGAAGGGTAAGCCTGGAGCCGAGTTCCAGCTGCAAGAGCGGATCGAGGCCCTGTCGCGTGAAGACCACGTCGGCGGCTGCCAGGGAGGGGCCTGCCCCCCCGTGGACGCTGACGCCGACGTCGGCGAGGGCCAGGGCGGCGGCGTCGTTCACGCCGTCGCCGACCATGAGGACCCGGCCGGATTGGGAGGATCCGCGGCCCTGGGCCAGCGAGGCGACGAAATCGCGCTTGGCCTCGGGGGTCAGGCCGCCGTGGGCGTCCCCCTGGGGGATGCCCAGCGCGTCCGCCACGCGGGCCACGACCGCCGGGTGGTCGCCGGACAGGATCGTGGGCCGCCAGCCGCGACGGCGCAGGGCGTCGATCGTATGGCGTGCCTCGGGGCGCAGCGGGTCGCCCAGGGCCACCAGTCCCCGGATCGTGCCATCCACCGCCACGAGGACCGGGGACAGTCCCCGGGCCGCGGCGTTGTCGGCAGTCGTGCGCCAGGCGTCCGGGATCGGGATGGCCAGCGACTCCAGGTGGGCCAGGTTCCCCGCGGCCACGGACCGGCCGCCCACCGTGCCCCGGATGCCGCGGCCCAGGGACTCCTGGACGTCCTCGACGGGAAGAATGGGAAAAATGGGGACAGGGAAATCGGTGTCTGTCCCCATTTTTCCGCGCATCGCCAGCGCGATCGGGTGCGACGACTGGGCCTCCAGCACGACGACCCGGGCCGCTGTGTCCGCGTCCAGATCATGTTCCACCACGGCCAGGCGTCCCTCGGTCAGGGTGCCCGTCTTGTCCAGCAGGACGGTGCGGACCTCGCGCAGCCGCTCGATGACGTCGGGCCCCTTCAGGAAGATGCCGATGCGCGCGGCCCGGGACACGCCCACCGTCATGGCCACGGGCGTCCCCAGCGCCAGTGCGCACGGGCACGAAACCACCAGCAGGGCCACCACGTGCGTGAGGGCGGACTCCAGCCCCTCGGGCAGCCAGATCGCTGCCGTCACGGCGGCCAGGCCCAGCACTCCCAGCACGAACCAGCGGCTCCAGCCGTCGGCGGCCCGGACCAGCGGCGCCTTCCCCGAGGCGGCCTCGTCCACCATCCGCAACAGGGCGCCCACGCGGGTCCCTTCGCCGGCTGCCCGGACCACCAGGACGATGCGGGCGCCCCGGTTCGTCGCCCCCGCGGATACCTCGACCCCCGGGTGGACCGGGATCGGCATGGATTCGCCGGTCAGGACCGAGTTGTCCACGGCCGACTCGCCGGCCTCGACCACGCCGTCCGCCGGCACCAGTTCGCCCGACAGGATCTCGACCCGCTGCCCCGGTTTCAGGGACTCGACGGGCACCTCCCGGGAGCCGTCACCCTCGACCAGGAGGTGCGCGAACTCCACGAAGGCGATCCCGCGCAGGGCCTCCGACCGCTCCACGGCGGCCCGCTGGGCCCGGGACTGCAGGAACCGTCCTCCCAGCAGCAGGGCCACCAGCATCGAAACCGAATCGAAGTAGATGGGCCCGTCGCCGGCGATCACCCCGGCCGCGCTGAAGGCGAAGGCCCCCAGGATCGCGATGGCGATGGGCAGGTCCACGTGGGGTACGCGTTGCCGGATGCCCGACCAGGCCGCGGTGTAGAACGGCCGCGCCGAGTACAGCATGACCGGCAGCGACAGGGCCAGCGCCAGCCACCGGAAGAAGCCCACGAAGACCGGCTCGATCCCCTGGTACTCGCCCGCGTACAGGGCTCCCTGCAGCATCATGATGTTCATCGCGCAGGCGACCGCGACGCCGACGCGGATCAGCAGCGACCGGTCCTCGGACTTCCGCAGGGATTCGATGTCCTTGTGCCGCCAGGGGTGGGGGGCGTAGCCCAGCCGGTCCAGGGCGCGGGCCACCTCGGACAGGCGTACCGCGGCCGGGTCCCACTCGACCTCGGCCTGGGCCCGGGGCAGGTTCAGGCGGACGGACACCACGCCGGACTGGAAGGCGGGCAGGCGCTCGACCAGCCAGACGCAGGCCGCGCAGTGGACGCCCTCGAGGTACAGGCGGGTCCGGCAGGTGCCCCGGTCGGTGGGCCGGGCGTGCTCCGCCGCGAACGCGTCGTCGTCGAAATCCTGGTAGGAACGACCGGTGACCCGCGCGGGGACGGGCGGCGCGCCATCGGCGTCCCGCAACCGGTAGTACTGGTCGAAGCCGAGGTCGTGGAGGAGACCGTAGACGGAGCGGCAGCCGCCGCAGCAGAACTGGAGGGCCTCGTCCGGCCGCGCGAAGGCTGCGGGCACGGGCAGGCCGCAGTGATCGCATCGGGCCGCGGCGTCCATGGGCACCCTACATCGCTCCGGCGGCGACGGTCACTCGGGCCTGGTGAACGAACCGCAGGTCCCCGCGGGCCGCGTCCACGTTCAGTTCCCACAGGCCGGGCGCCGGCAGGGCGACCAGCGTGCGATAGCGTCCGGGTTCGTGGGGCAGTTCGACCAGCCGCCCCCGGGTGTTCAATCGTCCGTCGGCCGGCCTCAGGACCACGAGGTTACCCGTCAGGCCGGTCACCGGCAGCGCGTCCCGATCCCGGATCGTCACGTCCACGGGGCGCGGCGTGTCGGCGTCATGGGGAAGGTCCGGCACGTCCATCGTCACGACCCAGCCCAGTTGCCGGCTGGCCTCGACGACCGCCCGATCCGCGTCCCAGTCCATGGACTTCCGGTAGTAGTCCGCGATGGGCCGCGGCGCGGAGGGCCGGGTCGCGAAGTACACCAGGGTCGACTGCGCGACGATCGACATCAGCAGGATCCCCGCCAGGTACAGCGGCCAGCGGTGGCCCGATATCCAGGCCCGAGCGTCCTTCCCCGTCATCCCCTTGTCCTCACTGGTACGGGCCCAGCAGCACGTACTCGCGTTCCACCTTCAGGCCCTGGTCCGATTCGACGCGGAAGCGGGCCTTCGCCCGGCCGTCCGCGAAGGCCTCCTGCGGGGTCTTCACGGCGATGGTCAGCGTTTCGACCTCGTCCGCGGCCAGCACCAGTGGCTCCGCGCCGCCCGCCAGTTCGGCCCCCGCCGGGGCGTCCAGCACGACGGTGAAGGTCTGCGGCCGATCCAGGTGATTCGTGAAGCGCATCCGCAGTTGCGTGGCCACGATCCCGGCAGGCAGGACCTTGAAGGGCTCGTTCGACGCCCGCAGAACCTCGACCGACGCCATGGGCCGCCCCAGCAGCACGAACCAGAACGCCGCGTACACCGCCAGCAGGATCGTGCCGTACACGATCAGCCGCGGACGGGCGAACCGCCGCGTCCCGGTGGCCAGTTCCCGCTGCGAGGTGTACCGCACCAGCCCGCGGGGACGCTTGATCCGGTCCATCACGTCATCGCACGCATCGATGCACTGCGTGCACGCCACGCACTCCATCTGGAGGCCCTTGCGGATGTCGATGCCGGTCGGGCAGGTGTGGACGCACCGGCCGCAGTCGATGCAGTCGCCCTGGGTCCGGGGGCCGTCGCCCGCTTCCAGCCGTCCCCGGGGCTCCCCGCGCCCGGCGTCGTACCCGACCATCAGCGTGTCCGCGTCGACCAGGACGCTCTGCAGACGCCCGTAGGGACAGGCCGTCGTGCACGTCTGCTCGCGGAAGAACCCGAAATCCACCAGTTCCAGGGCCGTCAGGCCCGCGATGGCGATCCACACGACCCGGTCGCCCGCGGCCAGTGCCGCCACCATGCCGTCCCAGGACACGAAGTACGCGACGAACGTCGCCGCCATCGAGGCGCCGACCAGCGCGAACAGGAGGTATTTCGAAGCCTTCCGGGCCGCCCGCTCGGCGGTCCAGCCCCCTGCGTCCCGTCGCCTCCGGACCGCGGGCCGACCCTCGACCATCGTTTCGATCGGCCGGAACACGAACTCGAGGTACACGGTCTGGGGGCACGTCCAGCCGCACCAGATCCGCCCGAAGACCGCCGTGACGAAGAAGACCGTGATGACCACCCCGGCGCCGAACACCATCAGCAGGACGTTGTCCGCCGGGCGCAGGGTCAGGCCGAACACCAGGAGCTGCCGGTTCGCCAGGTCCACCAGCAGCGCCGGACGGCCCCCGATCGCCAGGTGCGGCAGCCCGAAGAACAGGGCCATCATCGCGATCGCCACGATCCGACGTGCCGCGAAGAACCGTCCCCGGCTGAGCACCGGGTCGATCCAGCGCCGCGCGCCCTCCAGCGACAGCCCGGCCAGGGTTTCGTCCTCGGGCCCGTGTTCGAAGGGGCTGCGGCGGATGTCGTCGCTCATCGGTTGTCCCTGGCGCGTGGAGGGCTTCGGAACGCCTACATCTTTCCGCCCGGGAGGGGTTCGGGCACGGCGGGGTTGCCTTCCGGGGGCTTGGCGCCCGCGGGGTTGCTGCCCTGGAGGCTCCGGATGTAGGACACCAGCGACGCGATTTCGTCCGGCTTCAGGGCGCGGCCCCAGGGCGGCATGCCCTTGGCCGGAACGCCCTTCACGATCGTGCTGAAGATGTCGGTGGTCTTGCCGCCCCACAGCCAGCGGTCGTCGGTCAGGTTCGGGCCGATCAGGCCCTGGGCGTTCTGGCCGTGGCACGGGCTGCAGGTCTTCGCGAACCGGGCGGCCGCCCCTTCCAGCACCGCGGGATCCACCGCGCCCGCCAGCAGGGCCTCCGCCGACGGCGTGGGGATCGGATGGTCCGCCATGTACTTCTGGACCTTCGCCTTTTCGACCACCTGGTCGCCGCTCAGTTCGACGCCATAGTCGTCGTCACCGAAGGACAGCGCGTACCAGGCCACGTAGACGACGCTGAAGATCATCGCGCCGTACAGCATCCACATCAGCCAGCCGGGCGCGGCGTTGTCGTACTCGCGGATCCCGTCCGCGTCGTGGTCCAGCATCCGGTCCTTCGTGTCGGCCATGGGTGCTCCTCAGTGATGTTCGCCCTGGCCCAGAGGCGCCGAGGGGACGATCCCGTCGTCCTCCAGCGGCATCCGGGCGCGGGCGTCCATCACGGTCCGGCTCTTCCGCCAGGTCGAAATCGCGATGGCGAGGAAGGCCCCCAGAAACAGCAGCATCGAGGCGATCACCAGCACCGTCGCCCCCGTTTCGGTCGCCAGGTCCTGGATCATTTCGTCCCCGTCGCAGACAGCGCGTCGTCGACCGGCGGCCGCCACTGGATGTCCGTTCCCAGGCGCTGCAGGTAGGCGATCAGCGCCACGATCTCCTTGTCCTGGAGGTTCTTGGGACCCTGCTGCAGCGTGATGTTCGCCGCGATCGCGCCCGCCTGCCGCGTGACGTTTCCGGCGGCCTGCTCGATGTCGGCGTCCGTGTAGGGCACCCCCGCGATGCGCAGGGCCCCCATCTTGGCCTCGATTTCCGAGGCGTCCAGGTCGTCCTTCAGGATGTGCGGGAACGGCACCATGATGCTGCCCGCCGTCGTGGAGGTCGGGTCCTGCATGTGGCGCACGTGCCACTGGTCCGGGAATTTCCCTCCCAGGCGGTGCAGATCGGGACCGGTGCGCTTGGACCCCCACTGGAAGGGATGGTCGTACACGAACTCGCCGGCCTTGCTGTACTCGCCGTACCGCTCGGTTTCGGCCCGGAACGGCCGCACCATCTGCGAATGGCACAGGTAGCAGCCCTCCCGCAGGTAGATGTCGCGGCCCAGCAGTTCCAGGGGGGTGAGGGGCTGGACCGACGCGATGGGCTTGACGTTGGCCTCCACGGCGAACATCGGGACGATTTCGACCAGGGAGCCGACCGACAGGGCCAGGACCGCCAGCACGGTCAGCAGCACGACGCGGCGTTCCAGCGCCCGGTGGATGCCGTGGGACAGGGCGCCCTGGACCCGGTAGAACAGGTGGTCGTAGGTGTTCGCCGCGGTCACTGCGCCGGGCGCCATCTCCTCGTCGTACACCAGCCGCGGAACCTGGATCTCGGGCTCGACGGCGTAGTCGGCCGGCGCGCTGCGGATCGTCTTCCACACGTTCACGACCAGCATCACGGCGCCGCCCAGGAACAGGGTGCCGCCGCCCAGCCGCACCCAGTACATCGGCACCAACTGGACGACCGTTTCGATGAAGTCGGGGTACATCAGGCGGCCGTCGGGCTCGAAGGCGCGCCACATCAGGCCCTGCGTGATGCCGGCGACCCACATGGAGATCTGGTACATCAGCAGGCCGATGGTGCCGACCCAGAAATGCCAGGTGGCCAGCTTCGGGCTCCACAGCGTGGTCTTCCACAGGCGCGGGATCACCCAGTACAGGATGGCGAACGCGATGAACGCGTTCCAGCCCAGCGTGCCGGCGTGGACGTGGCCGATGGTCCAGTCGGTGTAGTGCGACAGCGCGTTCACCGACTTGATGGCCATCATCGGCCCCTCGAAGGTGGCCATGCCGTAGTAGGTGACGCCCACGACGAAGAACTTCAGGACCGGGTCGTCGCGGACCTTGTCCCAGGCGCCCCGCAGCGTAAACAGGCCGTTGACCATGCCGCCCCAGGACGGCGCCCACAGCATCAGGCTGAACAGCATGCCCAGGGTCGCTGCCCAGGCGGGCAGCGCGGTGTAGTGCAGGTGGTGCGGACCGGCCCAGATGTAGATGAACACCAGCGACCAGAAGTGCAGGATCGACAGGCGGTACGAGTAGATCGGGCGGTTCGCCGCCTTGGGCAGGTAGTAGTACATCATGCCCAGGAACGGCGTCGTCAGGACGAAGGCGACGGCGTTGTGGCCGTACCACCACTGCATCAGCGCGTCCTTCGCGCCCGGATACAGGCTGTACGATCCCAGCAGCGAATAGGGGACCGACAGGCTGTTGCCGATGTGCAGGATCGCGATGGCCAGCCACGACGCGATGTAGAACCAGATCGCCGCGTAGATGTGGGCCTCGCGGCGCTGCTTCAGCATGGCGGCCATGTTGGCCCCGAAGGCCAGCCACACCACCACGATCGCGATGTCCAGGGGCCAGACCAGTTCGGCGTATTCCTTCGCCTCGGTGTATCCGAACAGCAGGCTGAATGCGCCCGCGATGATGATGGCCTGCCAGCCCCAGAAGTGGAACCGCGCCAGGCCCATGCTCCAGGTGCGCACCTTCAGCAGGCGCTGCATCGAGTGGTAGACGGTCGCGAAAATGAGGTTGCCGCAGAACGCGAAGATGACCGCGTTGGTGTGGATCGGCCGGATGCGCCCGAAGGTCAGCCAGGGGAAGGCGTTGAGGACCGGCAGGAACATCAGCGCCGCGGCCAGCACCCCCAGCGTCATTCCCGCCACGGCCCAGAAGACCGTGGCAAGGAAGAACATCCGGGGTGTGTGGTCGTCGTACCGGAACGTGTCCATCTGCGTGGTCATCGACGGGCCCCGCGCGTTGGGTTCGATGGTTGCCTTCCTTGGCGGCTCGTCGCCGCGCCGGTTCAATCTCGCCCGAGCGCGCAGGCATAGGCGATGGGTTTCCGCAGGAAACTCTCGCCGGAGCCGGAGCCGCCTCGGGCTGATCAACAATCGCGGGCAGGATAGCACGACGGGGTTCCGGGGCAAGGACACTGCGGCGCGGGCCTTGAGGGGGGCGGACTTCCGAGGTTGGGCGCTGCGGGCGCACCGGGTGTCCGGGCCCGGAACCGGGTCACGGCCCGTGGCGCCGCAGGTACTCCCGGACGTGCAGTTTTCGGGCGGTGTTTTCCGACGTCATGTACCGGATCGTGCCGAAGATCGGGCGTTCGGGTCCCCAGGGGCGGTCGTGGCGTCCCAGGCACCAGGCGATGCCGCTGTACGAGTTGGGGTCGCGGCCGTCCAGGGCGTACCGATCGTTCAGGTGGACCATGCGGTCGAAGGCGTCCCGGGGCGTCGGGGACCACTCCAGGATCTTCTTGCCCCACAGCATGCGGAGATACGTGTGGATGCGGCCCTCGCGGACCAGTTGCCGCTGGGCCGCGTTCCACAGGAGGTCGTGGGTGCGCGCCGCGTCCAGTTCGTCCAGCGCGTAGAGGTGCGGCCTGGGGTCGGCGGCGTGGCGCTCCAGCGAGGCCCGGGCCCAGGGCGGCAGGCCGTCGTAGGACTCGGCGTCGCCGCGATGCCGGCAGTTGTTCGCGCCCAGTTCCCGCCACGTCACCACCTGGTCCAGGAAGGCCTCGTGGGCGGGAGGCAGACCCCACCAGCCGGCCCGGGTGCCGTCGGGTCGGCGGCCTGCGGGCGGGGCGGACCAGCCCGGCGCCACCGACGCCAGGACCTCGTGGGTCGCGATGTGACCGAAGTGCAGGTACGGGGACAGGCCGGACGAGGCGTCCAGATCCGGGTCGTCGCGATCCAGGTCGTAGCGGGCCAGGCCCCGCGCCACAAAGCGCTGCAGGCACGCGCGCCCCGCCTGTTCGCCGCCCCGGAGGGCAGTGGGGGCCACGGCGTGGTCGATGGGGAGCCGGCCCAGGTCCAGGCCGGGGACCGCTGCGGGCCAGCGTTCCAGGAAGGCCGCGGGCAGGGGTCCCAGGCGGGGCAGGGCGGGACCTTGCAGCGGGTCCGGGTCCGGGGCGTCGGCAATCCACGCCGGCAGGCGCGCCTGCAGGAAGCGCCGGAAGGCGTAGGCGGTCGGGTAGGCGCGTTCGGGCACGTCCAGGGGGAGCAGGCCGTTGCCGTCCACCGCCTCGAAGCGGCAGGGCACCTGCGGCACCGCGGCGGCCAGCATCCGGGGCAGGAAGAAGGCCGGGAAGTCGTCGGTGACGACGGCGCACGCGCGGGCGGCCAGGGCCGCCAGCAGGCCGCGGCCGGCGCCCGGCAGCGGTTCGACATAGGGGTGGTAGGCGATGCCCGCTGCCTCACAGCGCGCCCCGTTGTCCGCCATGCCGTCGATCACGAACCGGTGCAGGCGTTCGGAGGCGTGCGGATAGGCGACCCGCAGGGCCTCCAGCACCAGCAGGGGACGCTGCACCTGCCGGGCGATCGCGACTGCGCGCTGCAACGCGAAGTTGTGCGTCGTGCGCCGGGCGGCGGTCATCCAGTACAGGACCAGGTCCCCGTCGGCGCGCGGGGGGACGTCGTGCAGGACCCGGATGCGGATCGTGTTCATGGGACGACTATACGCTGTCTCTGGACGCGCACACCGACGGGTGCGAGGATCCCGGGCCGGGAGGAAGGGAATGCACGACCCCGGAACGACACGCCCGGTGGACGTCGTCGTCATCGGCGGCGGCGTGGTGGGATGCGCCACGGCGCTGGCCCTGCAGTCGCGGCCCGGGATTTCGGTCGAGGTGCTGGAGGCGGAGGATCGCGTCGCCGCCCACCAGACCGGCCACAACAGCGGCGTCATCCACTCGGGCCTCTACTACAAGCCCGGCAGCCTCAAGGCGCAGAACTGCGCGGCCGGGCGCGAGGCGCTATACGCGTTCCTGGCCGAGCGGGGCATCCCCCATGCGCGGTGCGGGAAACTGGTGGTCGCGACACGCCCGGACGAGGTTCCGCGCCTGGACGAACTGATGGCCCGGGGCCTTGCCAACGGCCTCCAGGGCCTGCGGCGGGTGGGACCCCGGGAACTGCGCGAACGCGAACCCCACGTCGCCGGCATCGCGGGCCTGGTGGTGCCGGACACGGGCGTGGTGGACTACGTCCAGGTGACCCGGGCCTACGCGGCTGCGGTGGTCGCCGCCGGCGGCGCCGTGACTACGGGCGCCCGCGTCACGGGGGTCCGCGTCCTGCCGGATCGGGTGGTGCTGGAAACGCCCCGCGGGCCACGGGCCGCGCGGTACGTGGTCAACTGCGGCGGGCTGCAGTCGGACCGGGTCGCGCGCCTCTGCGGGGTGGCACCGGACGTCCGGATCGTGCCCTTCAAGGGCGAGTACTACGACGTCACGCCGTCCCGCCACGACCTGGTCCGGGCCCTGATCTACCCGGTGCCCGATCCCCGGTTCCCCTTCCTGGGCGTCCATTTCACCCGGAGCGTGCACGGCGAGGTCCACGCGGGTCCCAACGCGGTCCTGGCGTGGCACCGCGAGGGCTACCGGCCCTGGTCCTTCCGGTGGGAGGACGCCCGGGACACCCTGGCCTGGCCCGGGTTCGTCCGCATGGCATGGCGGTTCTGGCGGATGGGGCTGTCCGAGGTGGCGCGGTCCTTCAGCAGACGCCTGTTCGTGCGGGCGCTGCAACGGCTGGTGCCGGACATCACGCTCGCGGACGTCACGCCGGGGGTTCCCGGGATCCGGGCCCAGGCCCTGGGACGCGACGGGGCGCTGGTGGACGACTTCGTGATCGTCCCGGGGCCCCGGTCCATCCACGTGCTGAACGCCCCTTCGCCCGCGGCCACCGCGTCGCTGGCCATCGGACGCAGCGTGGCGGACCTGGCGTTCACGACGTTCGATCTGGACGGGTTCCCTCAGGGTGTTTCGGACCTTGGGGTCCAGCGGAAGTAGGCGACGCCCCCCCGCATCAGGCCGCCGCCCACGGCGAGGTACACGGGCGCCAGCCAGGGCTTGGGAACGGGCGAGTGGCGCAGGGCCCAGCCCAGGGCGATCATCACGAGGATCGTTCCGTAGCCGCGCCAGGACTGGAACGCGAACACGCAGCGCCGATCGGGCAGGCTCTGCAGGCGCCGCAGGTTCTTGGCCGCGACGCGCCCGAACCCCCGGCCCGTCAGCAGCGACGCCAGCAGCCCACCCATCGCCAGGATCGCGGCCTGGTCCCCCGGCGCCTGGGCCAGCCAACTCGCCGCGGCGGCGATCAGGCCGATGCCCACGGCCCACCAGACGATGCCCGACAGGCGCGCCAGGGCGCGGCGACCGACGGCCGGCTCGAAGCGGAGCAGCAGTCCGCGCACTCGTTTCGAGGCAATTCCCATCAATACCCGTTCCCCTCGTCTTCGCCGCGCAGGATATCGCCAATCGGCTTCCCGGTCACGCCGCCGCTCGTTTCCCCCTGTGTGAGTGTGGTGTACTCTGTGGCCCTTCCGGACGGAGGTCCCCCGTGGGGGTGACGATGGAACCATCTGATCGCGGCGACCAGTCCCCGGCGGCCGTGTCCCGCCGCACGCCCTTCCTCCAGGACCGGCGGTGGGATCTGCTGGCGGGGATCGTCCTCCTGGCGGCGGTCGTCTTCAGGCTGTGGCACGTCGACCAGGCCCGTTTCGCCGCCGACGAGGCCTACCAGTTCAGCGTCGCCAGCCGCGTGGCGGCCTTCCAGATGTTCCCGGTGACCGGTACCGCCATCACCGGCGTCGTCGAGGCCGCCATTCCCGGGGGGATGTACTACCTCCTGAACGCGATCCCGCTGTTCTTCACGAACCGGGCCGAGGGCCCCATGGTGTTCACGTCCCTGCTGAACCTGCTGGGCCTGGCCTTCGGGTACTGGCTGTTTCGTCGCGAGTACGGCCGTCCCGCCGCCCTGGCCGCGCTGTTGCTGGCCGTCTTCAACCCCTTCCACGTCTTCCATTCCGATCGGCAGTGGAACCCCAACCTCATGGTTCCCTTCAGTTTCGCCTGGATGTACGTGATGACCCGCATCGTGCGGGGCCAGGGGCGCTGGCCGTTCTTCTGGCTGCCCGTGCTGCTGGCGATCCTGCTGCAGTTGCACCTTTCGGCCACGCTGGTCGTGGCGCTGACCGCTGTGGCCCTCCTGGTGGCGCGGCCCCGGACCATCGCCTGGAAGCACCTCGTCGGGGGCGTCGCGGCCGCAATCGGACTGTACCTTCCGTACCTCGTGTGGGACGCGCTGCAGGGATTCACGGCCACGCAGGCGCTGCTGGCCAACCTCGCCGGGACGACCGCCCCGGTCCTGGAAGCCGTGCGCGCGCTGTACTACATGGTCCTGTACCCCGCCGGCGACTTCACCTACGTCGTCGCGAAGGGCCACTCGTTCCCCATGACCGAGTGGCAGTTCCTGGGCGGGGAAGGCCGCGCAATCCTGTCGGATTTCCTGGGCCTGCCGGGGATCGGCGGCGTGTGCCTGGCCGGCGCCATCGTCGCGGGGATCGTCGTGTCCCTGGGCGCCAACCTCGGCCTGCTGGTGGTCACGACGCGGCGTTTCATCGGGGGCCTCCGTGCCGCCATCGTCGCGGATCCCCTGGGCACGCTGGCCGCGATCAACCTGCCCCTGGTCCTGGCCGTGTTCTGGGGGCGCAAGGCGTTCTACCCGCACTTCACGATCGTGGTGTTCCCGCTGGCCCTGGTCCCCATCGCCTGGCTGGTGTCGCGCCTGAAGTCCCGTCGCGCCGTGGTCGCCGCGGTGGGCCTGGCGCTGGTGCTGGCGGTCGCCCAGGGCGTCCTGACGTCCCGCTGGTACGCCGTCGACGAAAGCCGGATCAGCGTCCCGGTGGCGCGCGAGGCGGCGCGGGTCATCATCGAGGACGCGAACGGCGCGCCGGTGGCCTTCCGGTGCGACGTGCCGCGCACCCGGTGCAACAGTTACCCCCTGCATCTGATCGCCCGCCAGGAAACGAACCGGGATTTCGAGGAGCGGGACCGCGCCGATCGCACCTATTCGCTGGTGGCTCCCGGCGAGTCGAACGCGGTCGGCGCAGCCCGCGTCTGGGACCTGGGCGATGCATGGCTGGTGCGGCGGGATCGGCGGCCCTGACGTCCTACCAGGTCCCCTTGAACCCCAGGACCGGCAGGAACGGGATGCCCTGGATGTAGGACGTCTGGGTGCGGTCGTAGTTGTACACGATGCCTTCGGAATTCTTGGCGTAGTAGACGTTCTGGATTTCCAGGTACATCCCGAACTTCCACGCGTCGAACACCCATTCCTTGTCCACGCGGACGTCCAGTTGGTGGAACAGCGGCAGGCGCTTGCTGTTGATGTTCTTCGAGGCCACGGCCACGTAACGGTCCAGGTCCGCGTCGTACACGGCGCCCATGACCGGCGTGTACGGGAATCCCGACGTCAGGCGGAACCGCGCGCCGATCGTCCAGTGCTTCGGCAGTTCGTACGACGCCAGGATGTTCAGCAGGTGCGTCTGGTCGTAGTTGCTCTTCTGCCACGACGACGTCTTGAAGTCCCAGATTTCCGACCGCGTGAACGTGTACGCGATCCAGCCGATCAGCCGGCCGCCCGGGTTCAGGCGCACCAGCACGTCGAATCCGTACGCGCGCCCCTTACCCTTGTCCGTGTACCGCACCGTCTTGTCGTCGCTGGGTTCCGCCTGGTTGAAGAGGTACTTGTAGAACCCCTCCGCCGACACCGTCAGCCGGTCGATCGGCGTCGCCTCCAGGCCCAGCAGGGCGTGCGCCGCCGACTGCGCCTTCAGGCCGGTGTTGCCCGACCCCTGCAGGAACGCGAAGGGCGGCGGGGGCTGGCTGTACAGGCCGCCGGCCGCCTTCAGCGCCAACCGGTCCTGGATCAGTTCCCAGCGGGACGCCAGGCGCGGGTCGACCGACACCGATTTCCAGTCGCCGAAGTAGATGTCCGCGCGTGCCGACGGGACGATCGTCCACCACGGGAAGGGCTTCCATTCGACCGACACGAACGGGCTGACCGCGTACAGGTACTGCGTGCCCTGGACCAGCAGCGTCTCCCGGGAACTCAGCGGCTTCGCCACCTCGCCCTGGCCCGGGGCTTCCGGCGACTTCACGTTGTACCAGGACGGCTGGATCAGGCCCTGCAGGCCCAGGTGCAGCCAGACCTTGTCGTGGACGCGCCAGTCCGCCGCCTCGCGGATGTTGGTCTGGGCGCTGGTGATGTTGAACTTGATCGCATTGAACAGGTTGAAGTCGAACTGGGTCAGTGCCGTCTGCACCGACAGCGAGTTCTTGAACGTCGCGCTGTGGTCGTAGGTCCAGCCCAGTTGCAGGTTGTGGCTGCTGTTCGACAGCGACACGTTGCCGACGAACGTGGGTTCCTGGCCCCCGGCCTTTTCGTTGACGACGACCAGCGAGTCGTCCGTTCCCAGGACGAACAGCGTGAACTGGTGCTTCCCGAAGCGCTGCCGCAGGCGGGCCTGGTAGTCGTAGTACCGCGGCGCGGTCAGCAGCGAGGTGTTCTTGCCGAAGTTGATCAGGCCCAGGATGCCGTCGATGTAGGACCGGCGGAACGCGAACTGCAGGTCCCCGTCGTCGGTGGTGGGAATCGCGAAGTACAGGCCGGCGTGCAGCAGGTTGACGTCGATCTGCCCGTGCAGGGCGGTCTTGGGGTCGTCCTTGATCCGCACGTCGACGATGCCGCCGCTGGCCTGGCCGTAGGACGCATCGAAGCCCGCCGGCACGAAGTCGATCTTCTTGATGAACTCGGGATTGATGGTCGAGTACAGGCCGCCGAAGTGGTACAGGTTGATGAACGGCAGCCCGTCGATCAGCACCTGCGTGTCGAAGGGCGACGAGCCGAACACCACCAACTGCCCGCTGCCGAACGACGATCGCGCGACGCCCGGCAGGTTTTCGACCATCTTCAGCGGGTCGCCGCCGGACCCCGGCAGGCGCCGCAGTTCGGTCGCTTCCAGGGACTGCCGGGCCACGAAGCGGGCCTCCTTCGGCGCCCGGATGATCGTCTGGTTGGTCGAACCGAACCGGCGGTCCAGCCGCAGGTCCTCGACCGGGACGTCGCCTTCCTTGACCGTGAAGGGGCGTCGCATCTCGGCGAACTCGCCGGTCGGCACGTACAGCGTGTACCTGCCGGGCGCCAGGTCCGACACCTCCATGCGCCCCGCGAAGGACGTGAACGAGCGTCCGTTCTCCTCGACCACGGCGGTCACGCCGTCCAGGGGCGTGCGCGTGCCCTTTTCGATCAGGTTGAACACCTGGACGACGCGGCGCTCCTTCGGGCGGATGTCGAAGGCGTAGCGGTACGTGATCTGGACGGCCACCGGCTGGCCCTGGTACTGGGCCGGCGCGAACGCGAAGCCCATCGCGGCGTCCACGGCCAGGGGCGACAGGCGCGGTTCGTCCGACGCCGCGGTCTGGATGTCGGTGACGGCGCCCTTCTCGTCCACGGTCAGGACCAGCGTGACGACGTAGGTGCCCGGGGGAACGCCCAGGTCGGGCGGGAGGGCCGCCTCCTTGAACGACGTCAGTTGCGGAGGCGCCACCTGGGCCTCGGGCGTCGGGGCGGCGTCCGCCGATCCCGCGGCGGGTGGGGCCGACGGGGGCGTCTGCGCGAACGCGGGCGTCGCGGCCGCGAGGGCCAGGGTCATCGACAGCAGCAGGGTCTGGAGGCGCTTCATGCTGCACCTCCGTCCGTCGGGGACCGGTCCGCTGCCGACACCGGGGTGATTGGCACCACTTCCACCGCGGGCGGCGTGAACTTCCCCTGGAAGCCGGCCGGTGCGACGCATTCGGCGTCGGCGCGGCGCCGTACCTCGTACGTCAGCCCGTCGAGGCCCAGGCGGTCGTCGCGGACGAACACCCACGCCTGGAACGAATCCGGCATGTCCGCCGCTGCCGGCAGGACCAGCTCGTTCGTCAGGTCGATCGGGTCGCCCGGGATCACCGTCGCGGTGGACGATTTCAGCCGGTCCAGGTCGCCGACCGCGGTGTACCAGGACAGGAACACGAACTCCTCCTGGCTGGCGCCCTTCGCGTCGATGTAGGTCTCGCGGGCGCCGGGCAGCAGGACGGGCTCCAGGTCGATGGTCTGGCCGGGGCACGCCAGCACCGCGCCGACCGGCGAGGGGGCGGTCCCGGCGACGCGCGACTTTTCCACCGACAGCGTGAACCCGGGGTTCCGGTTCGCCGGGTTTTCCGCCGTGATCGTCCGGAAGCGGACCTTCTTGTACGCGTCCGCGACGAGGTCGGTCGTCCCGTCGGTCCAGGTCGCCGTCAGGCGGAACGTGATGTCCTGGCCGGCCGCCAGGATGCACGCCTTTTCGGCCTCGAAGCCCGGGTCGACGCAGGTCGCGACGTCGCCGCCGTTCTGTGCCGCGCAGGCGTCCCATTGCGTGATGACGGCGTTCTGGCAGGCGTCGCTCTGGGTGACCGTCTGCTTCAGGAACTCGACGAACTTCGGCATCAGCGGACGGATGATTTCCAGTTGCGCATACAGCACCGCGCCGTCAAACGTTGCCGTCCCGGTTGCCAGGTCCCCGTCCACCGGGATTTCCGGCAACGCGCAGGCATAGGACGCAGCAGAGCCGAGGTTCAGCACGCACAGGGTCCAGTCCAGGGACTTCACCTCGCGCGGGCCCAAAGGGGCGTCTTTCGGCAGCGTCGGCAAGGCCAGGAAGGCCGTCAGGACCACGGTGCCCTGCTGCGCGTCCGAAAACTGCACGTCGGGCGGGTCGGCCCGGATGCCCAGGATGCGGGGCTTGTCGATGAAGGACTGGGGCGAAAAGTCCGCGCCGCAGGCGACAGCCGTCAACGCAGCCACGAGGAGGCTCGCGGTCCACAGGGTTCGCTTCATGGTCCACCTCTGCTGCCTGGCGCGCAGGCGCAAGAAGTACTGGAATCCGGTCATGCCTCGGGCAGGAACACGACCGTCCACGGCACCTGGTACGGAATCGGCACCCCGTCGCGCGTCGCGGGCCGGAAGCGCAGGCGCTTCACGGTGCGGCGCGCCTCGTCGTTGAACGCCGGCAGGTCGCCCCGCCGGACCTGGGCGTCCACGACCTCCCCCGCCGGGTTGATCTGCAACAGCAGTTCCACGCGGACCACGCGGTTGAGGTCCCGGTGCTCGGCGGGGTACTGGCCCTTCACGTCGTTCAACGCCTCGGGGGCCCGGACCACGACCTTCTTCGGCGCCACCGGCCCGCCCGCGCCGGTGCCGTCCCCGTCGCCGGTCCGGGGGGCGTCCCGTCCCTTCTGGAACCCGGTCGCATCCTTCGTCGGGTCGCCGAACACGTTGGAATCGCTGCCCGTCTGGACCTGCACGCCACCGTTCAGCGCGACGTTCGACAGCACCAGCGGGGCGGCCTTCTTCGGCGCCGGCGGCACGGGCGTCACCGGTGTTTCCGGCGGGGCCTCGGCCTTGGGCGGCGCTTCCTTGGGAGGCGGTTTCGGCGTGTCCGGGCGGGGCTTCGGGGGCTCGACCTTCGGCGGGGGGGGCTTGGGCGGTTCGGGCTTTGGTTCGGCTTCGATGGCCTTCGCTGCGGCCTTCAGGACGGACACCTGGACGGGTTTGGGGCGCTCGCGATACGTCCTGGCAGGAGGCGCGGCGTGCTTCGGAGCCAGCAGAAGACCGGCCGCGTGGAGCGCCAGCGAGGCGATCAGCATCAGCAGCAGGCGCCGGCCGTACATGCCTTCCCCGACCCGCCGGGGTCGTCGGTCCCCGGAGTCTCGTCCCGTCATCTTCCGGTGGCCGCCTCGCCGGCGGGAACCGCGCCCTCGGCCGTGATGACCAGTTCCTCGACGTTGATGGCGAGGTTCCCGACTCCCTGCAGTTTCAGGTAGTCGATGACCTTCGTGACCCGCCAGTAGGGCAGTTCCCGGTCGGCGGAAAGGACCGCCTGGGGCACCCGTCCCGCCGCGGTCCGGCGTTCGATCGCCTGGCCGATCCCCGGCAGGTCCGTCGGCGTGCCGTCCAGGTACGTCTTGCCATCCCGGTCCACGATGACGTTCAGCGGCGCCGATTCCGCGTCGGGCGGCGCCCCGGAGGCCGCGGCGGGCAGCGTCAGCGCGATTTCGCGCAGCTTGCGCTCCTGCTGCAGGAACAGGTTGGCCGTGACCATGAAGATGATCAGCAGCACCAGGAAGATGTCGACCAGGGGCGTGATGTTGATCGCCGAGATCAGTTCGTCATCACTTTCCGGTGTCGTCGCAGCCATTGCCGTCCCCGAAAAGGCACCGCATGCGGTGCGTCACGATTTCCCGCGCCTGCTCCGTCGCGACGTTCACGCGCTTCCGGAACACGTTGTAGAACAGCACCGCCGGGATGGCCACGAACAGGCCCACGGCCGTCGCGATCAGTGCCTCCGAGATGCTGCGCATCAGCATCTCGTTCTTTTCGGCCGCGTCCGCCACCTGGGACAGGCTGTAGAACGCCGCCATGATGCCCAGCACCGTGCCCAGCAGGCCGATGAACGGCGCGTTGTTCCCCAGCGTCGCCAGGAACGTCAGGCCCCGCTCGTACCGCTGGCGCTGCTTGCGCAGTTCGATGTCGACGCCGTTCTCGGCGTCCTCCCGGGAGGCGCCCTCCTTCCGGAAGTCCACCGCGCGTTGCGCCAGCAGCAGTTCCATGGAATCGGTCGGCACGCCGCCGGACGTGCCCTTCAGCAGCATCCGCACGTGGTCGGGAGTGACCCGCCGGCGTGAGTAGAAGACCCACCGCTCGAGGATCACGGCGATCGACCCGACCGACAAGGCGATCAGGATCAGCAGGATCCAGTCCACGCCCAGTCCGATGAACAGATCCTGCAGAAGATCGGCTACGTGCACGGCAACCTCCGGCAATTCCCGGCCCGAACGGCCTGCGACGCAGGAAGAATGGGGCGGGGGGAGGGGGAAGTCAACGGCGGGAAGGCCGGCGAGCCTACTTGGCTGCCGCCGCCGGGACCGGGATCTGGCGCTGCGCATAGGAATACGAGAAGGTCAGCAGCAGCACATTCTGGACCTGCCACTCGTCGATCAACTGGGGCTGGCGCAGTACCTTCAGGATGTAGTCCACCGACGCCCAGTCCACCAGTTTGAACGACAGCAGCCCGCCGATCTCGACGTTCGTGAACTCGTAGTCCTTGCGCTTCTCGCCGGGCTCCCTGTTGGTCCGGTAGAACGGCATCAGGACGTCGCCGTAGGCCTTGTACTTGACCTTGCCGGCATACGCCGACCCGGTGAAGGCCAGGCCCGCCTCGAAGCCGACCTGGACGAACTCGGTCAGGCGCTTCAGTTCGATCGCAGGCGTCGCCGCATCGTCGGCCAGGCCGAACTGGTCCTTCGCGAACACCTGGTGGCTGCCCAGGCCCGCGAGGATCATGATGTCCAGGTACTCCTTCGTGTACGGGTTCAGGAACACGCCGACCGACTCCTTCAGGGTCGTGGGCAGGAACGATTCGGACAGCTTGAAGCGCTTCTTCTGGGCGATGACGCGCGGGGCGCCTGTGCCGGCATCGATCTCGTTCGTGACCACGTAATCGACCGGTGCCGCGCGGTAGTCGGTGCCCTCGAAGATGGCGGTCAGCAGGCCCACGCGAGCGAAGGGGCCGACCCACGGCGCCGCCTCCGGGTGGTAGAAGTACGCGCTATCGAATTTCAGGGTGTCCGAATTCTTGATGAACGCGTTGATCGGCGGGCCGTAGCCGAAGCCCTCCAGCAGGGACAGGCCGTTCCGCCAGTCGTGGGGGCCCACGCGGTAGCCGATGTCGCCGTCGAACGAAACGCCCAGCGTGAACTGCCCGCCGTCCAGTTGGCCGACGACCTTCCGGTTGTGCATGAAGTTCAGGTTCGCGCCGACGCGCAGCGAGCCGTACCAGCCCGCGTCGTCGTTGCTCTTGGGTGCGGGAGCCGCCACGTACTCCTTGTCGAGGGCGACGGCGGACGCCGGGAGCGCCAGGGCGACGAACAGGACCAGCCATCGGGCGAGGGCACGCGGAAGGGGGTGCTGCATGGCGGATTCCTCCTCAGGATTCCCAAAGGATAGGAGCATTTTCGGCGACGGCAAAGTTCGGGGGGGACACGGGCGTGATTTCGCTGGCGAACGGGTCAGATGTAGTACATCTGGCGGCCCTCGATCTGGGCCTGCCGCTCGAACAACTGGGCCAGGGTGTACCCGGTCAGGATCTCGTTGGTGGAATCGTCCACGCGCTTCCAGACCTCGGACAGGGCGCACGCGGCCGCGCGGTGGCAGGGGACGCTTTCGTTCGATCGCAGGCCGCACTGGGTCGCCAGGGCGCCGCCCTCGACCGCCGCCACCGAATCCCGGATCGTGATCTCGTCCGGTGCCCTGGCCAGGACGTACCCGCCGCCGGGACCGCGCACGCTGCGCACCAGTCCGGCGCGCCGCAGGTCCAGCAGCAGTTGATCCAGGAACGGCTTCGGGATGCTGGCCCGGGCCGCGATGTCCTTGCTCTGGATCGGCTGGGCGTCCTTGGCCTGCACCAGTTGCAGCAGTGCCAGCAGGGCATATTCGGTTCGGGCCGAGATCCGCATCGTGCTCCTTCCTCGACTAACGGCGTCAACTATTTTCAGATCCGACGGGGAATTGCAAGGCAGACCCGCGCAGAACTTGGGAATTCCAAGGCTAAGGCGCAGGTTGCGGTCGGGAGTCCGTCAGCGGCGCGCCCGGGCCTTCCGGACGGGGTCTTCCGTGCCCGCCTGCCGACCTTCCAGGATCTTGACGCGGTCCGACAGTTCCTTCACGTCGCGGCGCAGGTGCTCGATTTCCTTGTGCAGCGGGGCGATGTTGCGGACGGCCCCCAGGACCGTCTGGAACCGCTCGTCCGCCTTCCGCTGGAAATCGTCGTAGGCCCGCTGGGTTCCCACCAGGAAATCCTTGACCTCCTCGGCGGGCTCGGTGTGGATCAGGCGCTGGACGGTCCGCTCGGCTTCGTCCCGGAAGGTCGCCACCGGGGCCAGCTTGACCTTCAGGAAGTCGCCGCCGGTCTGCAGCAGCGACATCAACCGTTGGCCAGGCATGACGGGCCGGCTGCGCTTTTCCTCGCCGACCAGGACCTGGGCCAGGGTCATCGTGGTGATGTCCTCGCCGCTGCGGCTGTCCACCACGCGGACCTCCCCGCCGGTGCGCAGGAACGTCGCGATTTCTTCCAGCGTGATGTAGCGGCTTTCGCCGGTATCGTAGAGTTTCCGGTTGGGATACCGCTTGATCGTCTTCATCTGTCTCCCGGTCGCCTGGGTCGTGCGGGATTGTAGCATCCCGTGCACGCGGGGGGGGCTACTTTGCGGCGTCGCGGACGGCGGCCTCCAGTCTGGCGAGGTCGGCGGGCACTTCATAGAGGTACAGCGTCTTCCAGGACTCCCGGACGAAGCCGTTGGGGTCGATCACCACGAAGGTGTCCTTCTCTGCCGCGAACCGGTTCCACACGGTCATTTCCTTCGGGTCCTGCAGGATGGGCAGGCGGGTGTATTGGGCCATCGCCCAGACGCTCCCGGCGCCCTGGGCATGGTCGACGACCAGTCCCATGACGTTCTGGACCCCTTCGGCGGCCAGTCGTTCCAGCAGGTTCTGCAGCATGTAGGTCTGGCGCCAGCACACGGAGCACGTGGAAAGGCCGAAGTACAGGACGGTGACCAGTCCCCGCTGCTTCGACAGGGTGACGTCCTGGCGGTAGGTTTCGCTGTTCTCGTTGTCGTCCGGCAGCGTGAAATCGGGTGCCAGGCCCTTGGCGTCCGTCCCGCAGATCCCTGCCGTCGCGTCGCACCGCTCGCCCCACGGGCAGTCCGTCGACGTCGTGCACGCCGGGTACGCGGGGTTGACGTCAACCCATGGCGTCGGCTGCTGCCACGTCCCGGTGTTGTCCAGGGCCTTTTCGCACCCTGCAGCCAGGAACAGCAGTGCGGCGGTCGTGGTCAGAAGGCGACGGCGGGCGTGCAAGGCGGATCTCCACGTGCGACGCGACGAGTCTACAGGAAGAGGGGCGGGATCAGATCGCCAGGCGGCCCCGGAACGCCTGGAGGGCGGCGCAGGCGCGATCCGCCTCGGCGGCATCCTGGATCGCGGGACCCGGCAGCCGGATGGCGCGTCGCAGCCAGGAACGGGCCCCGGGCCGCTCCTCGCCGGCCAGCGCACCGGCGTCGTCGGCCAGCGCGGCCCCGTGGTCGGCGACGATGCCAGCCTTGCGGAGGTGCCGCACCATCACGCTGCCGTCCCGTCCCGGCGGGACCCGCACCACGACGTCCGAGGGCACCCACCGGTCCGGTGCGTCCAACGCCAGGCCCGTCGCCTGCAGACCCAGGGCGCCCAGCAGTCCTCGTGCCACCCCCTGCCGGTGCTCGATCCGCCGGGGCAGGTCGTCCAGTGCCGCCAGTCCCAGGCGGGCCTGGAGGTTCGACAGGCCGCGGACCGGGCCCTCGGGCGGGTTCAGCCGTACCGCACCGTCCAGCCAGTCCACCAGAGGCCGGACGGGCTCGCTGCCCAGGATCGGCGCCAGGAGGCGTCGCAACAGGTCCGTTCGGGCGGCCTCGCCGGTCGCCTCGGCCAGGACCCGGGTCAGGACCTCGCCGGCGGAGGACGGGGGGACGTCCGTGAAAAGGGGCAGGCGCCGGGCGGCCTCGGACTCCAGGGCGATGGCGATCCCGCCCCCGAAGGCGTGGACGGCGCCCCCGGCGTCGAAGCGGAAGGTCGCGCCGTCCGCCAGGGAACCTACGGGTTCCGCGGCCAGGCGTGCGCCCAGCGCGTATCCGCCGTCCTCGATCAGCACGGCGCCGCGAGCCCGGGCCACAACCGCCAGCGCCGGGATGTCCGCGGCCCTGCCGAACAGGTGCGACACCACGACGCACCGCGTGTCCGGGGTGCAGGCCCGGTCCAGGAGGGCCGGCGTGGGAAACGGGTGGTCCTCCCCGACGTCCACCGTGGCCACGCGGTATCCCAGTTGGCGCAGGAAGGGCACCAGGCCCCCGTGCCCGTAGGCGGGAACGACGACCCGGGCGCCTGCGGGCACGCGCAGCGCCGACAGGAGGGCGGCCATCGCCTCCAGGCCGGAGGAGGTCGCGCGGGCGTCGGGGGGGAAGCGTCGGCGTCCCTGGACCAGGCCCGCGATGCGCGCCTCGAACACCCGGAGGTGCGGGCCGCGCTCCACGGTGCCGCGCGCCAGCGCGTCGAGGACGTGCGTGACCAGGCCGGGACAGGATTCGGATCGTCGCGGCGACAGCACCTGGATTCTCGTCGAGGGTCGGGGGGAGTGTAGCACGGGGAGGGGAGGCTAGAGGCCCAGAGCGGCCAGGAACTCGACGTGGGGGTTCGCGATGACCTCGGTGGCGAGGAGGTGGCTGGGGGTCGCGGCGTCCGACGCGGCCTGGACCGAAGCCTCGACGTCGTACAGGTCGCCCGCGAAGGCGAACCAGCACTTGCCGCCGATCCCGGCCGACAGGTGCAGGACCATCATGCCGACGTCCGCGGCCTTCAGCGCGGCATCCGCCGCCCGCAGGCCCGCACAGGACGTGTCGCACTCGACGATGCCCACGGACGCGTCGCCCCGCGGCGGGAACACCCCGAAGACGGCGGGCTCCAACTGGCGGTGGGCATAGGGCAGGAACAGTCGATCGACCTTCTGGTCGCCCGCGATGCGCTCGGCCTCCAGCAGGGATTCCTCGACCTCGGCCACCGTGCCGTCCAGCAGAATCAAAAACTTGCCGGGGGATACGGGGTTCGCCAGCACGACGCGCGAGGCGGCCTTCTTCACCAGGGCGTCGACGGCCACCAGGCCCCGGGCGATGGACTGGACCTCGATGCCCGCGAGGGCCTCGGGGACCTGCGCCAGGTCGGGGGCGGGCACGAAGCGCGGCGATTGAAGGCTCACGGTTCTCCTGTCCTGGGACCTACACGATCCGGAAATAGTCCTTCAGCACGCACCGCCGCTCGCGCGTGAAATTGATGGCCGTCGTCAGCCCCTCGCCGGTCGGGCTGGCGATCGTGAACGACGTGTAGCCTTCGCCGTCCAGGCCCAGGCCCGCGTAGGACGGGGCGTTCTTGGCGAAGATCGACACGTTCGCGACCCTCGCGTACCGGTGCAGGTTTTCCACGTTCAGCGAGTGCATCACCGCCGTGTGCCGGTACCCGTGCTCGACGCGCAGGCCCGCCGCGATCGCCTCGTCCACGTTCTTGACGCGGAACATCGGGAGGATCGGCATCAACTGCTCGACCTGGACCAGCGGGTGGGCCTCGTCGCACTCGAAGAACGCGATGCGGACGTCGTCCGGGATGTCGATGCCGACGTCGCGGAGGATCACGCTGGGGTTCTTGCCGATGTAGCGCTTGTTGGCTTCGGTGCCGTTGACCAGCAACTGGGTCAGCTTCGGGACCACCGAGTCGCGGACGAGGTAGGCGCCGGCGCGGATCAGTTCGTGCTTCAGACGGTCGGCGATGGCCTCGACCGCGATGATTTCCTTTTCGACGATGCAGACGATGTTGTTGTCCAGGCTGGCGCCCAGGATGATGTCCCGGGCCGCCTTGTCCAGTTTGGCCGTTTCGTCCACCACGACCGGCGGGTTTCCGGGCCCGGCGCCGATGCACTTCTTGCCCGTCGCCATGGCGGCCTTCACGACCGCGGGGCCGCCCGTCACCACGACCAGCGCCGTGTGCGGGTGCCGCATCAGCGTGTTCGCGGACTCGATCGTCGGTTCCGGCGTCGTGCACAGGAGGTTGTCCGGCGCGCCTGCTGCGACCATCGCCTCGTTCAGCCAGCGGACCAGCGTGACCGTCGTCTTCTTCGCCGCCGGGTGCCCGTTGAACACCACGGCGTTGCCGCCGGCAATCATGCCGATGGCGTTGCAGATGATGGTTTCGGTGGCGTTGGTGCAGGGCGTGATGGCGCAGATGACGCCGTAGGGCGCCCTCTCTGTCAGCGTCATTCCGTGGTCGCCGGTGAAGGCCCGGGGGACCAGGATTTCCGTCCCCGGCGTCTTCATCGCCACCAGGCGGTTCTTGTTGATCTTGTCCTCGACGCGGCCGAAGGTCGTTTCCTCGACCGCCATCGTGGCCAGTTCCTTCAGGCGGGCCAGCGTCAGTTTGCGGATGGCCCGGATGGCCTTGTCGCGCACCTCCAGGCCGGCCAGGGACAGTTGCTCCTGGGCGGTCCGGGCCGCGGTCATGGCCTGCTCGATGTCCGGGAAGATGCCGAACCGGCCCGATTCCTGCCGGTTGTGCACGATGGCCGGCGCCCCGATGGCCTGGTTCCCGTCCTGGCGGAGCTTGGACAGCACCGCCTCGACGATCGCCGAAACCTTTTGTTCGTCCACTGCCATGAAGACCTCCGGCCTTACGCCTTCACGTACCGCCGGTCGCCGCCGAACTCGACCTCGTCCACGATCGCCATGATCACGGCATCGACGGGCCGGTCCTTCGTCGCCACCGTCTGGCGTGCCGAGGAGCCGGACGCGTACAGGACGACTTCGCCCTCGCCGGCGCCGACGGCGTCGACCGCGACGACCATCTTGCCCGTCTGGCGCATGTCCTGGTCCAGTTCACGGACGAGGAGGAAGCGCAGGCCGCGCAGGTCCTCTTCCTTTTTCGTGGCGACCACGGTCCCCACCACCAGGCCCATCAGCATCGCGGCCTCCAGCGGGGAAAGGACGGCGCGTGCCGACATTCCCCGGGATGTGAACGGCCTGCTCCGCGGGCGCGTCGGACGACCGGCGCCCGGTCGGGCGTCGGTCGTCGGCGCAGCCCCGCGGAACGGGCCCGTCCGGATTGCGACCGGCTACTTGCCCTTGGTCTGGCGGCCCAGGGGAAGTGCCTCGTCGATGTTGACGTGCGGCCGCGGGATGACGTGCACGCTGACCAGTTCGCCCACGCGCTCGGCCTGGCGGGCGCCGGCCTCGGTCGCGGCCTTCACGGCAGCGACGTCGCCGCGGACGATCGCGGTCACGAAGCCGCCGCCGGTCTTCTCGTACCCGACCAACTCGACCTTCGCCGCCTTGACCATCGCGTCAGCCGCTTCGACCATCGCGACGAAGCCCTTGGTTTCGATCATGCCCAGAGCGTCTGCCATGTCCCGTCTCCTTCGGTTGGAACAAATATCACTTGAGCCCGCCGGCGCCTTACACGCCGGACAGCGCGTTCAACGCGCCCACGGCGGCTTCTGCCGCCGAATCGATCTCGGATTCAGACCCGGACAGCCACAGCCGCCCGACGGCGCCGTAGGGCTGGACCTGGTTCAGGAAGATGTTCGCCGCCTTTTCCGCCTCGTTGGCCGCGAGGGCCACGTAGCCGGCCGGCTCGGTTTCCAGGATGAACAGGCTCTGGCCCGGGAGGATCATCATGCCCCAACTGTTCCGGTTGATCAGTTGGGCCTGGTAGGCCTCGACGGACCGGATGATCTGGTTCGACAGCAACCGGGGCTTCATGCGGCCCGATTCCTTGAGGTCCAGCGAGCTGAGGATCGCCTCGCCGGCCCGCAGGACCTCGCCCTTGTCGAAATCGTGCACCTCGAGCAGGCCGTAGGCGCGCTCGACGACCTGGATCGCGGGCACGACGGTCGTGGCCTTCAGCGCCACGTCGGTGATGCGGTTGATGACGATTCCGGGTGCGACTTCGACGAACAGGGACGCCTGTTCGGGCACCGGCAGGAAGCCCTTGGCTGTCTTGCCGATGAAGGACGCCAACTGGGGCTGCAGGCTGTCCAGGAACGCGTAGGTGCGCAGCGTGACCATCGTCTCCTCCTCGCGCGGCCCCGGCCTCCGGAGCGGCCGAAGGTTAGCACAACGTCCCGGCACGTGTCGATTCGATCGAACACCCTCCCAACCCTACTTTTTCTGCCCCGGCATCCCCGCCAAACCATGCGCGGTGGCCGCGGTGCGTCTTGACAGGCGGGGGGCACGGCGGTACCACTGCCAGCGTTGATTTCCCTAATGGAGGAACCCCGATGAGCAAGACCTCGGACAACCTGAAGACGGCCTTTGCGGGCGAAAGCCAGGCGAATCGGAAGTACCTGGCCTACGCCGACAAGGCCCAGGCCGACGGCCTGCCCCACGTCGCCAAGCTGTTCCGCGCCGCGGCCGACGCCGAAACGATCCACGCCCAGCGCCACTGGCGCGCCCTGGGCATGGTCCGCGACACGACCCAGAACCTCCAGGACGCCCTGGCCGGCGAAACCTACGAAGTCGCCGAAATGTACCCGCCGATGCTGGAGCAGGCGATCAAGGACCAGGAGATTTCCGCCCAGTACGCCTTCAAGGGCGCCCTGGAAGCCGAAAAGATCCACCAGACGCTGTTCACGGCGGCCCTGGAAGCGGTCACGAACGGCAAGGACATCGAGGAGTTCAAGGCCCATACGTGCCTGGTGTGCGGCTTCACGCATGTCGGCGGGCCGATCGACAAGTGCCCCGTCTGCGGCGCGGTGTGGTCGAAGTTCCGCGAAGTCGACTGAGTCTACAGCGCCCTCAACGCCGCCAGGATCTCGTCGTCGTGCCCGCCCACCTTGACCTTCCGCCAGGCCTTCCGGATGACGCCCTCGCGGTCGATCAGGAACGTGCTGCGGACAACGCCCAGGGCGGTGCGCCCGAAGATGCTCTTTTCCTTCCAGACGCCGTAGGCCTCCAGGACCTTGCCCGACGTGTCGGACAGCAGCGGGAAGTCCAGCCCGTACTTCGTGCGGAACTTCGCGTGGCTTTCCAGCGGGTCCTTGCTGACGCCCAGGATCACCGCTCCCAGCGCGCGGAATTCCGCGCCGCGATCCTTGAACGCGCAAGCCTCCTTCGTGCAGCCGGGGGTGTCGTCCATGGGGTAGAAGTACAGGACGACCGGCTTGCCGCGCAGGCTCTCCAGCGTGACCTCGCCCCCCTGGTCGTTGGCCAGCGCGAACCCCGGGGCCTTCATTCCTTCCGTCAATTCGACCGACATCTTGGATTCCTCGATTCAGGCCCAGGCACTATGGGCACGACTGCCGGTCGGCGCCATGGGGTTGCTCAGTCCTGGAACGTCACGACGACCGGCGCGTGGTCCGAGGGCTTTTCCCCCTTGCGCTGGTCGCGATCTGTGAAGGCATCCGTGCAGCGCGCCGCCAGGGTCGGCGTCGCCAGGACCAGGTCGATGCGAAGGCCGTGGTTCTTCTGGAACCCCAGCATCCGGTAGTCCCACCACGAAAACGGGCCGCCTTCGGGATGCCGAACCGCCACCACGTCCACCAGGCCCGTGGCTTCCAGGGCCTGCAGGCGGCCCCGCACCAGGGGGTTCAGCAGGACGGTGCCGTTCCAGGCCGCGGCGTCGTGGGCGTCGCTGTCCCGGGGGACGATGTTGAAATCCCCGCAGATCACCAGGGGTTCGTCCGGGCGGACGTTGCGTCGCAGCCAGGCCTCCAGGCGCGCCAGCCACCGCAGTTTGTACGCGTACTTGTCGCTGTCGGGTTCCTGGCCGTTGGGCACGTAGACGCAGACGACACGGATGGGGCCTGTGCAGGTTGACACTGTCGCCGCCACGAAGCGCGCCTGGGGATCGTCCTCGCCGTCGCCCAGGCCCTCGACGACGTCGGCCAGGGGCAGGCGGGACAGGATCGCGACGCCGTTATAGGTGGGCTGGAACGTCCCGACCGGTTCGTAGCCCGCCGCCCGGATTTCGTCCCAGGGGAAGTCGTCGCGGATCACCTTCAGTTCCTGCAGGCACAGGACGTCGGGCTGGTGCGCCGACAGCCACGCCAGCAGGCGCTCCTTCCGGGCGCGGACCGAGTTGACGTTCCAGGTGGCGAGGATCATGGCGCGCTCCCCCAGAGGGCGTTGTGTTTGTCTACGCGACGCCCTTGCCCCAGGCCAGCCGGAAGCCCTCGCCCGTGAGGTAGGCGGCGGGGGCGACGGGCACGGTGCCGCTTTCGGGCAGAAGGATCCGCGCGGGTGACGCGTCAAGGATATCCTTCTTCACGTCCACGCCGGGCATGACCTCGATCAACTCCAGTCCCCGGGCCGTCAGTTGCAGCGTGCACAGCGGCGTCACGTAGAAGACCTTCTGGCCCTTCTTGATCGCCTCGGGCCCGTAGAACGTGACCTCGTCCACGTGCTCGACGAACTTGGGAATGCCGGTCTTGACCACGCGAATCCTGCCGCCCTCGACGACGGTCTGGGACCGGGCCTGGAAGGCGCCGACGAAGATGATCGCCTTCGCCGCCGACACCAGGTCCGGGAATCCGCCCGGCCCTACGTAGTCCTGGATCCGCGCGCTCTTCTTGCTGACGTTCACGTTGCCCAGGCTGTCGGCCTGCAGCATGCCCAGGACCGTCACGTCCAGGTTGTCGGCGCAATAGCGGAACATTTCCGCCGACGTGGACAGACGGTCGGGATTCAGCGCGGTCCCGAAGAACAGGCCCGGCGCCGGGACGCCGCCGTAGGCGCCGGTTTCGATCAGGAACCGCACGTCCTTCGTCAGGCCGCCGACGTCCACGAACCGCCCCACGACGATGGGCAGGCCGTACCCGTTGATGACGTGCATCCCCGGGTGGCCGATCTTCGCGAACTGGGCCGCCGCCGACCGGGCCATGGCGTTTTCGACCGGGCCGCGCACCGGGTCCAGCTTCAGCAGGCCGTTGAAGAAATCCAGCTTCTCCATCGACTCGGCGACGTTCTCGCGGGCGCCTGGAAGGAACATCTTCCAGTGCTTCAACTGCGGGATCGTCAGGGTCTGCTCGTTGGCCGGGCAGACCACGATGGCATCCACCTTGTCGGCCGGCAGGAAGATCGCCGCCTCGTCCTTCGGGATGATGCTGGCGACGGTGACGATGGACACGCCGCCGTTGGCCTTCGCCGCCAGCACGGCCTCGCGGACCTCCGTGTAGAGGCACGCGGTCTTCATGTAGATGTTGCCTTCGACGTCGGCTTCGGTGGCCAGCACGCAGGCCGCCGTGATCTTCGGCAGGCTGTACTGCAGGTGGCCGTCCACGGCCTCGACCAGGTTCATGGACGCGTTGGGCGTCACCGCGGACCCGGTGCCGACCCGCGGGTCCAGGAAGGTCCCCATGCCGATGGTCGACAGCAGCGACTGCCGGCCCGTGCCCTGGCCCTCGGCCAGGTGCGTGATGATGCCCTGGGGCAGCGTGTGCAGTTCGATGCGGCCTTCCGCGCCCGCCTTCAGCATGGCGTGCGCCGTTTCGTGATGCCCGCTGATGAAGCGGTCGCACAGCCCGGGCCGCGCGACTTCCTCGACGGTGCCCCGGATGCGGCTGCGACCGCCCATGGCGCCGGTCGACACCCACGTGAGGCTCTTCGGGTGGCCGGTGGCGTCGAACACGTCGCCCACGGCGGAAAACAGGATCGCGGCCCGCATGTTGGAGGCCATGCCGGCCGACATCACGACCGCGCCGTCCGGGATCATCCGGATCGCGTCGCGGGCGGACTTGAACTTCGGATTCGCCAGGTTCCGTGGCCGGAAATCGATGTCCCGCCGGTTCTTCACGACCAGCCAGCGGATCAGTTGCGCGACCAGTTGCACCTTCGTGATCGGGTTCATGGAAACCTCGCGATTAGACCGGCAGGCCGCCCCCCGTGGCGACCGGCGCGATTCTACTCCGGGGCCGCGGCGGTGCAAGGCGGCTCTTCGTCCAAAAATCCTCCAATGGGTCGTTTGTAGCGCCTTCGGGTAGGATCGTCCGCCGGAGGTGACTGAATGAACGACACGGTCGCAATCGTCCTGGCCGCCGGGCTGGGGACCCGCATGAAGTCCGACACGCCGAAGGGGCTCCACGCCGTCGCGGGGAAACCGCTGGTCCACTGGCCCGTCCAGGCCGCCCTGGATGCCGGCTGCCGCCGCGTCGCCATCGTGGTGGGCCATGGCGCGGAGCAGGTCGAATCCAGCCTGCGCGCCCGCTTTCCCGGTGCGGACCTCGTCTTCCCGCGCCAGGAACAGCAGTTGGGCACGGCCCATGCGACCCTGTGCGCCCGCGACGCAGCGGACGGCTTCGCCCACGCCCTGCTGATCAACGGCGACCTGCCGCTGCTGACCGGGGCGACCTTCCAGGCCCTTCGCGAGGCGTTCGCCGTTTCCGGAGGCGCCTTCGCCCTGGTGACGTCCGTCGTGGACGATCCGGGCGGGTTCGGACGCATCGTCCGGGACGCCGACGGAGCCGTGCAGCGCATCGTCGAGCGCCGCGACGCCACGCCCGCGCAGGAGGACATCCACGAGGTGAACGTCGGCGTCTACCTGGCGCGCACGGACCTGCTGTTCCCGATGCTGGCGTCCGTGGGCGATCACAACGCCGTGAAGGAGTTCTACTTCACCGACATCGTGACGATGATGCGGGCCCGCGGCCTGGGGGTGGGTGCCTACGTCCTCCCGGGCCCGGACCAGGCGATGCAGGTCAACGACCGCATCGAGCTGGCCGCCGCCGAAGCCGCGATGCACCTGCGGCATGCCCGCGACCTGATGGCTTCCGGCGTGACGATCCACCGTCCGGCGTCGGTCCTGATCGACCCGGACTGCACCGTGGGGCGGGACACCGAGGTCTGGCCGGGCGTCGAGATGCATGCCGGGACGCGCGTGGGCGCCCGGTGCGTCGTGGGGCGGGGCGCGGTCCTGTCGGGCGTCGCGATCGGCGACGGCGTGGACATCAAGCCCTACTGCGTCCTGACCGACTCGACCGTCGAGGACGACGGCAAACTGGGCCCGTTCTCGCACCTGCGGCCCGCCTCGATCATGCGCAGGGGCTCCCACGTGGGCAACTTCGTGGAATTGAAGAAGACCGAACTGGGCGAAGGGTCCAAGGCGAACCACTTGACCTACCTGGGCGACTGCACCGTGGGCCGGAAGGCGAACATCGGCGCGGGCACGATCACGTGCAACTACGACGGGGTGAACAAGTTCCCGACCGTCATCGAGGACGGGGCGTTCATCGGGTCGGACACCCAGTTGGTGGCGCCGGTGCGCGTCGGGAAGGAGGCCTACGTGGGTGCGGGCGCGACCATCACCAGGGACGTGCCGGACGGCGCCCTGGCCATCACCCGCGTGCCGCAGGTCCATGTCGAGGGCTACGTCCAGCGCAAGCGGGCGCAGCGTGAGTCGAAGGGATAGGCGTTCCGGTGGGAATTCCGCGACGAAGGGCCGTCAGCCCCGCTTCCGCATCTCGATCTGGAAGACCTTCTTGCTGCCGATCTGCTTGGGCGGCAGCACGCGCATGACGCCCAGGTGCAGGTCCACGTGCTTGCCCGTTTCCAGGCGGATCGTGACCTTGTCGTCATGGGGGTCGTGGACGATCCGGCACTTCCCGAACCGCGGGTGGTCCAGGTAGTCGCCCACCGACATTTCCAGCACGTTCAGTTCCGAGGATTCGTCCTCGTCGATCGGCTGCCGCAGCAGGGGCGCGGCCGCGGGCATGTCGCTGATCGTCCCCATGGCGGCGCCGGGCAGCCGGCCCTCGTCGCCCGTCCACATGTTCGGCACCGGCGCGGGGGGCGGGGGCGTCACGATGCCGACCTGGGTCCCGGGCTGCAACTGGATCCACGGCGCGAACCCGAACCGGGCGTCGTTCTCGCGGACCAGCACCGCGTCGTCGCAGGCCAGCAGCAGGAACTCGAAGGCCAGGACTTCGCCGCCGCGCAGCAGGCCCAGCGTGGCCGGGCCGCTGGCCGCTTCCGGCGGATGGCACGTCGCGTACAGGCGCAAATCCAGCACCCCGTCCAGCAGGGACACGTTCCCGGTGATGGTCGGACAGAACGCGACGCCGTCCAGGGCGACGGGATCGCCCATTCCGGAGCCGTCGGCCTTGAGGGGCGCGATCGTCGGGTTGCGCAGCACGGCCGTGGCCTGGATCCATCCCGACAGGATGCCGTTCTCGCGGCAGACCGTCTTCAGGCCGGCCGTGAGGTCCTGCCCCGCGTCCAGCCGCCCCAGGAATCGTCGTACGTCTTGGAACTGGGAAACCAGCATGGGTGTCCTCGCCTGCGAAGTCGCCTGGGCAGTCCCCCTTTGAGGGGGCTGAAGCGAAGGGTTTCCGCCGGAAACTCTCGCCGGGGCCGCAGTCGCCTGGGGCCCCTGGATGTCAGACCCCGGGGACCGTCGGGGGGAGGACCCCCGGGGAAGCCGTGTCCTTCCGAACCAGTTCGAATCGCCAACCGCTCTCGGTGTAAACCGCGGGCAGCACGAACTCGTCACCACCGCCGATCTTCACCCGCAGCCGCACCGCGCGGCGGGCCGGGTCGAAGGGATCGGCTTCCTTCCAGGAGGCGTCGCCTGCGCCGGCCAGCGTCGCCAGGGGGTCCGGGGCGCCGGTCAGGCCCATGCCTTCGACCTTTCCCGCCGCCAGCAGCGCTTCCGGGTCCTTGCCGTCCCGCGCCGCCTGGGCCCGAACCGCGGCCCGCGTGTCCGGCCCCAGCAGGGCCAGCACGGTCCCGTGTTCGCCGGTCCGCAGGGCCTTGCGCAGGGCCTCGAACGCCCGGGACGCGCCCGTCCGTTCCAGCCAGGCAACCCGCTCGCCGGACAGCGACAGGGCCTTCGCGTCCTCCCCTGTCAGGGGCTGCAACTTGTTGTTGAACATGCACCCCACGGACATCACGGCCACCAGGGCCGCCGCCAGGGGGAGGGTCACCGATCGCATGCGCATGGACTCCCTGTTCATGGGACCGGAACCACGTATCCCTGACGAACGCATTCGAAGTCGCCCGTGATGGCGGCCTGCGATGCATTGCCCTGGATGAAGCCCGTGTTCATGCCGTTCGTGATCTGATCGACCTTGAGGTCGCAGTTCGGGTCCAGCATCCGGGCCTGGCCGTTGATCGACATTTCGGTGTCCAGGGACAGGTTGTCGATCCAGCTGACCGCGAAGCCGACCACGAAGTCCACGCCCGTGACGCAGATGTCCTCGATCTGCTGCTGCGTGCCGCCGAAGACGCTGGCGATGTCGCCCAGGATGCCGGCGGCGATGGTCTTGCAGTTCAGCCACAGGTGCGCGACCTCCAGCAGGCTGTGGGCCTTCCCGCCGGTGATGCCCGCGATGATGACCTCGTTCAGCACGTACAGGACCAGCTTGCCGTAGTTCAGCTTGATGGCGTGCTGGTTGATGATCAATTTGTCGAAGTCCGCGAGGATCGACGTGAACTTGCCCCCCAGGAGGCTGGTCGGGAACAGCGGATCGTTCAAGGCCTCCAGGTCCAGCGGGATGCGGCCGCACGAGTCGTAGTTCGGGTCCGCCGGGTCGCAGCCGAACTTCCAGTACAGCGCCAGGCCGTGCCAGTACTGGTCGCCCTGCATGCTGTAGTCGTTGTTCAGTTTGGACAGGCGCAGGTTCGACATCATTTCCAGGTTCGTGATCGTTTCGATCATGTCGCCGCCGATCCGGAAGAAGTCCTGCAGGAACGGCGGGGAACTGTTCAGGATCCACTGGGTCACGATCTTGGCGACCGCGTCCTTGAACAGGTTGAAGACCGTGTCCACGATCAGGCTGCCGATCCACTGGCTGGCCAGGGACTGGATGGTTTCGATCAGGGTCAGACCGGGGTTCGTGAAGAACTTGATCATTTCCGACAGGACGCAGCAGACCGTCTTGCCCAGGTCGGTCACGCCGGTGGCGCAGGAGATGAGGGTCGTGTCCCCGCCCGCGCACTGCTTGACCATGTTGGTGAAGTCGAAGTGGTCGATGCAGTCGTACTGGCCGGTCGGATTCAGGGTGGCCAGGTACATCTTCAGGGACTGGTCGGTGCAGGAATCCGGCTTGAGGAACATGCCCTCGTTGCAGCCGGCCGTCACGACGCACTCCGAGCCGGCCCGGTGACCCTGCGCGAACAGCGTGTAGTAGGAACCCGCCGGCAGGCAGTCGAAACTGGTCGTCCCGTACAGGTTCCCGATGGTCCGGTCGGCCAGGACCGCGTCGGTCGGGACCGACGTCGCCGCACCCAGCAGGTCGCAGGTGTAGTCCTCGGGCAGGACGTAGACGTTGATGTCGACCAGGGCGCTTTCCGGTAGGGCGCCCTCGTAGGTCAGTTTCACGTTCGCGCAGCCGCAGGCGGCGCAGGGGACGTTCAATTCCAGGGACTTGGGCTCGGCGTCGTCGTCCGGCAGGCTCAGTTCGAACGTGTACTTCAGGCCGCAGGCCAGGTTCGTGCGGAAGCCGTTCACGGCGACCCCGTCCGGGGAAACCGTCTGCGTGTCCTCGGACTCGAAGGAACCGTCGAATTCGTCGGCGGTGTTGCCGTCCAGATCCTGGACCTTCGTGATCGCGTAATGGACGTTCATGCCGATCGCGGGGATGCCCTGGGCGTAGTCGACGACCTTCGCCCGGACCTTGAAGGTGTCCCCGGGCATCGCCGAGGAGGGGATCGAGGTGTCGTGCAGCAGCAGGATTTCGAACCGGTGCGGGATGGGCTCCAGTTCTTCCAGATCCCGGGTGCCCTCGCCGGCTTCCGTTACGGCATCGACGACTTCCTGGATCGGGGTGTCGGCGCCGTAGTCCAGCTCGATGGGTTTCGTATTGGTCCCGCCGCCGCAGGCGATCGCCAGGGCGACGCAGGACACGGAAACCCACAGGCCGAGCCGCACGATTTGCTTCACCGGATCCTCCTCCCGAAGTCCGCCGCACGTAGTATAGAGGATTGGCTCGGGCAGGGGAAATCGGGCTTTGCAAAAGGGCCCGCCGCCACGGGACGATTGACAATCGCACCCCCTGCCGGATAATGACCCCGACCCGGAGCCCGTGTCGGCGCCGGGGCTCCGTGACGGGGTTCCAGGCATGTCGGACCACGAAGACACGCTCCAGGAAGGCTACTTCACCTCCACGGTGCGGGCCGCCGTGAACTGGGGCCGCAAGTACTCCCTGTTCCAGTACCCCTTCGTGACGGCCTGCTGCGGCATGGAATACATGTCCGTGAATTCCGGGCACTTCGACATCTCGCGCTTCGGCGCCGAGGTCCCGCGATTCTCGCCGCGCCAGAGCGACCTGTTGTGGGTCGTCGGCACGATCAACCACAAGAACGCCCCGACCCTCAAGCGCGTCTACGAACAGATGTGCGACCCGAAGTGGGTCATCTCGTTCGGCGTCTGCGCGTCCAGCGGCGGCTTCTACGACAACTACGCGGCGGTTCCTGGCATCGACCACATCATCCCGGTCGACGTCTACATCCCGGGGTGCCCGCCGCGGCCCGAGCAGATCATGGACGGTCTGATGCTGCTCATGGACAAGGTACAGAAGGGACCGCTGATGATCCGCTAAAGCGGAAGGTGGGAGGACCATGTCGGGCGCGATCGATCTGCGGACCTACTCATTCATCGACAACCTGCAGCCCCAGTTGGCTTCGTTCATCGCCACCGTGGCCCGCGGCTTCCTCCCCCTGGAAGGGCAGGCGGCGCTGTTCGTCGAAATCGAACCGGCCCTGCAGATCAACACCCTGCTGGACGTGGCGCTGAAAAAGACCCAGGTCATCCCGGGGATGCAGGTCATCGAGCGGGCGTACGGCATGATCGAGGTCCACCACGATGACCAGGGGCAGGTCCGCGAGGCCGGCCGGGTGATCCTGGAGCACCTGGGCCTGGCCGAAAGCGACCGCCTGACTCCGCGGATCGCGTCCCACCAGATGATCACGGGCATGGACAACTACCAGACGCACCTCATCAACCGGATGCGCCACGGCCAGTTCCTGCTGAAGAACGAAACGCTGTACATCCTCGAAGTCCATCCGGCGGGCTACGCGGCCATCGCCGCCAACGAGGCGGAAAAGGCGGCTCCGATCAACCTGCTGGAAATGGAAACCTTCGGCGCGTTCGGCCGCCTGTACCTGGGCGGCCCGGAAGACAACATCCGCGAGGCGTCGATGGCCATCGAAAAGACGCTGAAGGGGATCGTGGGCCGCGCGAACCACGGGAAGTCCCTGGTCTACTGAGGCCCCCCCGCCCACATGTCCCCCCCTTGTGCCTGAATTCCCCTTTGATCACAACAATCCATCGAGGGTTCCCCTTGCGCCGGGGGCCGGTCGATCCCAGAATGCACCAGAGCCCGCGACTGGGGCCTTGCGCCGATTTTCACAAGAGGAGACTCGTCATGCAGTACACGGCCAGGAACTTCGAGCACCTGATCGGGATGGAAGGGTTCTCGGACACGCTGTTGAAGAACCACTTCACGCTGTACCAGGGGTACGTCACCAACACGAACAAGCTTGGCGACATGCTGACGACGCAGTTGAAGGAGGGCAAGCTGGGCCCCGAGTACGCGGAACTGCGCCGCCGGTTCGGCTGGGAATGGAACGGCATGCGGCTGCACGAGTTCTACTTCGACAACCTGGGCGGCGCCGGGAAGGGCGGCCCCGGATCCGAGTTCAACCGCCTGGTCACCCAGACCTGGGGTTCGTACGAGAACTGGCACAAGGAGTTCACGACGATCGGAACGATGCGCGGCATCGGCTGGGTCGTGCTGTACCAGGACACCGCCACGGGCAACCTGTTCAACCTGTGGATCACCGAGCACGACGGCGGCCACGCGGCCGGCGCCCGGCCCATCGTGGTCATGGACGTGTTCGAGCACGCCTTCCTGACGGACTACGGCCTCAAGCGCGCCGACTACGTCCAGGCGTTCTGGAACAACGTCAACTGGACGGCCATCGAGCAGCGTATTGCAGGGAAGTAGGCCCGCGGTGGCTTGACGCTCGCGCGCCTTCCCCGGATGATCCGCCGCATGAGGGGCGGGATTCAGCGTCTGTGGGACGGTATCGGAGGCGTTCCGGGACGGCCCGGGGCCACGGCGTTCCTGCTGGTTGCCGCCTGCCTCATCGCCTACGCCGGTTCCCCCCTGAACACCTTCGTCATCGACGACCACCAGATCGTCCTGGGCAATCCCCTCGTGACCGACCCGGGTCGCGCCTTCGAGGCCTTCACGTCGCCGTACCAGGGAAACGAGCGCCATGATCTGCTGTACCGGCCGCTGACCGTCCTGACCCTGTCGGCGCAGTGGGCGCTGCACGGGCCCGTCCCCGGCCTGTTCCACGCGGTCAACGTCCTGCTGCACATCGTGGCGACGCTGCTGGCCTGGGCCCTGGCCCGTGCCCTGATCCCCGGCCGCCCGATGGCGGCCCTCCTGGCGGGGCTGATCTTCGCGGTCCACCCCATCCACACCGACGCGGTGTGCTCGGTGGTCAACCGTTCGGAGGTCCTGGCCGCGGCCTTCGCCATGGCGGGCTTCCTGGCGTGGCGACGGTGGCTGCTGGGCGGGAAGGCGCCGTGGCTGGCGGCGGCGGGCGCGGCGTACCTGGCGGCGGTCCTGTCCAAGGAGGGCGGCGCGCCGCTTCTGGCCTTCGCGGCGGCGTGGGCCCTTCCGGCGGCCCACCGCACGCGGCGCCCGGCCGTGGTCGCCGCGGGATGGGCAGCCGCCTTCGTGCTGCCGGCGGCGGTCTACCTCGCCCTGCGGGCCAACGCGCTGGACGGGGTGCTGGTGGCGTCCGTCAACCGGTACTTCGCGACGGTGGGGCCCTGGCAGACCTTCCTGACCATGGCCGGGATCGGGGCCCGCTACCTGGCCCTGCTGGTGGTCCCGTACCCGCTGTCGCCCGACTACTCCTTCGATTCGCTGCCCATGGCGGGTTCGCCCTTCGAGCCCTGGCCCCTGGCCGGACTCCTGGTCATCCCCGCAGCCATGGCGGCCACCGCCTGGCTGGTATTCCGGCGATCTGACGAATCCAGGGGCGCGGGGTTCGGCCTGCTGTGGTTCGGCCTGTTCATGGCGCCGACGGCGAACATCATTCCGATCATGGTTCCCATGGCGGAGCGGTTCACGTACTCCGCCTCGGCCGGCCTGTTCGTTGCGGCCGGGTTGGTCCTGGCGCGCCTTCCGGGGCGGGGCAGGGGCCTCGGAGGGCTGGCGCTGGCGATCGTGCTGGCCGGGATGGTGTCCATGACCGCCGCCCGCGTGCAGACCTGGCGCGACGACCTCACCCTGGCCGCCGACACGGTGGCGACGTTTCCGCGCAACGCGATCATGCTGGCGAACCTGGGGGCGGCGCTGGCCTGGGAGGGGCAGGCGGGTCCCGCGGTCGAGGCCTTCCGGCGGGCCCTGGAACTGGCGCCCCAGAAGTGGGATTTCCGGGTGACCCTGGCCCGGTTGCTCCACGACTCGGGCCTTCATCGGGACGAGGCCGACCTGCTGCTGGCCGGCCTGCGGTTCGGTGGCCGGTCCCTGGAGGACCGGGGACGAATCTGCGACGCGGTCGTCGAAGCCCAGCCCGGGATCGACCGGGAAGCCTGCCTTCAGCGTCTCCCCGACCGCTAGGCGGGGGCCTTCCCGATGGACGAATCGGGGACGATTGTCCTTGACCAATCTTTTCGCTAGAATACCGCGGACGCCGGAGGTAGTTGGGATGATGAAGGCTCTGCAGTTGATGGTCGGTTGTGCTCTCTTCGTGCTGGTCGCCTGCGGTGGCAGCACGTCCACCAGCACGGACGTGCTTCCGAAGGACCCGGGTCCGGTCGGCGACCTTTTGGTCGACGACACCCCGGTCACTCCCGAGGACGCCGTGGACGACGCGACGCGCGACCTGATCGATCCCGACGCGACCCCCGCGGACGTGCCGGCCGAGGACGTGCCCGCGCTGCCCCGCGAGTTCGGCTATCCCTGCACGGAAAACGCCCAGTGCAACGCCGGCTTCTGCCTGGATTCCCCCAGGGGCCGCATCTGCACGTCCATCTGCGTGGAAAACTGCCCCGAGGACTGGACCTGCAAGAACCTCAGCGTCGGCGGCGAAACGGTTTCGATCTGCGTGCCGCTGTACCTGAACATCTGCGATCCCTGCGCCGCCACCAAGGACTGCAACGGCGAACTGACGGGCGGCACGGCGATCTGCATCGACAAGGGCACCGCCGGCAAGTTCTGCGGCGCGGACTGCGCGATTTCCGGCGTCTGCCCGTCGGGCTACGAGTGCAAGGACACCGAGGACGGCGCGGGCGGCGTGGCCCGGCAGTGTGTCCCGGCCAGCGACGGCCAGTGCCAGTGCTCGGCCCGGGCCATTTCCCAGGGCCTCCTGACGGAGTGCTTCGTGGCCAACGACACCGGCATGTGCAAGGGCGCCCGGCGCTGCCTGATCAACGGCCTGACGGCCTGCGACGCCCGCACCCCCCGTGCGGAAGACTGCAACGGCCTGGACGACGACTGCAACGGCCTGACGGACGAACTGCAGGGCAAGTTCCCGTGCACGAAGTCCAACGAGTTCGGCAGTTGCACCGGTTCGGGGGACTGCATCAGCGGCGGCGTCGCGAACTGCGATGCCCGGACGCCGGCGAAGGAGCAGTGCAACGGCATCGACGACAACTGCGACGGCCAGACGGACGAGGGGCTGTGCTACGACGGCAACCCCTGCACCAAGGACCTGTGCGACTCGGGTTCGGGCCAGTGCGTGTTCGAGCCCTACCAGGGCCCCTGCGACGACCTGAACCCGTGCACGGTCAACGACCATTGTGACGCGTCCGGTTCGTGCGTCGCGGGCGGCGTGAAGAATTGCGACGACCTGAACCCCTGCACGGACGACGGGTGCGACGCGGGCTCCGGCGGTTGCGTCCACCTGAACAACACCTCGCCCTGCGACGACGGCAACTTCTGCACGCAGAACGACTCGTGCCAGTCCAGCATCTGCCGCGGCGGCGCGACGAAGGACTGCATGGACGACAACGTCTGCACGATGAACGAGCGGTGCAACCCTGCGAACGGCGCCTGCATCTCGGACCCGAACAACGGCATCCCCTGCGACGACGGGAACGGCTGCACCATCAACGACACGTGCTCGGGCGGCAGTTGCGTCGCCCCCGGCGACTGGTGCGACGCCAATGCGACGACCTGCGTGCCGCCCCCCGGAAAGACGCTCTGCCTGGCCCCGAAGTGCATCCTGATCCCGATCGTGAACCTGCCGTCGTGCCCCTGCATCTGTGTCTGACGAGCCTCAGGATGCGCACCGTTCCTTGTCGCCTCCCCGCTGACCATCGTTCCGTTGCAGCCTCAGGAATAACCACCGGGTCGGTCCCGTTCTGAGGGCGCCCCGGAGGAGGTCCCCGATGGGATCCTGGACGTTCGGCCGTCGTGCCCGCGAACGAAACCGCTTCGATATCGAGGCTATGCCCCATATGGACGCGGCCTACCGGTTTGCGCTGTCGATGACCCGGGACGCGGCCGAGGCCGACGACCTGGTGCAGGAAACGTTCCTGAAGGCCCTGCGCAGTTTCGACACCTTCACGGAAGGCACGAACTGCAAGGCGTGGCTGTTCCGGATCCTTCGCAACACGTGGATCAATCGCCTGCGCAGCGGATCCCGCGAGGTGATGTCGGACGAGGCGATGGAAGCGATCCAGGACGCCTCCCTGGCCGGATGGGACGACCGGGCGTTCTACCGGACGCCCCACGAATCGTCGGTGCTGCGGGCCACCCGGGACGAAATCCTCGCGGCGCTCCAGTCCCTGCCCGGGGATTTCCGTCAGGCCGTGGTCCTGTCCGACGTGGAAGGCCTGTCCTACAAGGAAATCGCCGACGTCATGGGCACCCCGATCGGCACCGTGATGTCCCGGTTGTACCGCGGGCGGCGGCTGATGCGGCGCCGGTTGGCCCGGTCGCTGGGCCTCGAGGAGGCCGGCGAGGACGACGAGGCCGGAGGCGAGGTCCTGTCGCTGTTCGGGTCGCGGGCGAAGGGGGAGGCGGGCCATGGACTGTGACGTGCTGTCGCGTTACCTGGATTTGTACCTGGATGGCGAACTGGCCATCGAGGAGCGGTCCGAGGTCGAGGCCCACGTCCGCACCTGCGACGCGTGCCGGACGGTCGTGACCGCCGAGGCCCGGTTCCGGGCGGTCCTGCGCCAGCACCTGCTGTCGGTTCGGGCGCCGGGAAGCCTGCGGGAGCAGGTGCGGGAACGGCTGGAGGTCCGGCGGCGCCCGGCGCTGACGGCCTGGATGCCCCCCCTGGCCTACGCCGCGGCGGTGGCGGCGGTCGCGGTGCTGGGGTACGTGGTGATCGCGACCTACCCGAAGGCTCCCGACCCCGTGGCCGGGGCGGTGGCGGCCCACATGGCGGCCTCCGGTCCCGAGGTTTCCGGCGACCGCGACCAGGTGGATTCGTTCCTGCGCACCCACGCGCCGTTTTCGTACCGGCTGCCCCTGCAGGACGGCGAAGGCATCCGCCTGGTCGGGGCCCGCGTCACGCGGCTGAACGGCGTTCCCGCGGTGGTGTACCAGTACGACCGGGGCGGACGGCGGTTCAGCGTGGCGCAGTACCAGCCGCCGGAGGGCGTCGACGAGGTGCCGCCGCGCATGGATCACCAGGACGGGTACACCGTGGCGACCTACCCCGATCGGGGCCTGGTCCAGACCCTGGTCGGCGACCTTCCGGACGGCGAGATTTCGCAGATCGTTCCGGCGGCGTGGAGTCGCTGAAGGCCCGCCGGGCCCCCGCCCTACTTGACGATCAACGCATCCCCGACGAAGCGCAGGTCCACGGGCACGGCCGGGTCCAGGCCGCCCAGGGTTTCTTCCACCTTGTCCAGGGCGCTGCCCAGGAACTCGCGGATCGCCAGTTCCTCCGCCGTCGGGGTGGCCGTGGCGGTCATGGCCGGGCGGCGAAGGGCCGGACGGATGCGGGCGCCCTCGAACGCCACGGCGCGCAGGGATTGCAGTTCGTCGCCCGACAGCGGCTCCAGGGAGGGCGCGCCGGACAGAACGCCCCGGGCCCAGGCCGTCGCCACCACCGTCGCGAAGGACGGCCCGGTGCCGGGGGCCGCAGCGGAGGGATCGAACCCCAGTGCCTGCCGGGCGAACCGGGCCACCACCTCGGCGGCCAGGGAAACCCGTTCGGCACGGGCCACGTCGGCCATGCTGCGCGGGTCCCGGGGCAGGTGGGGATCGGCCTCGTCGGCGACCTTGGGCGGGAACGACGCCAGGGCCTGGAGCATGGCCGCCGTGGGTTCGTCGAAGCGGCGCAGGTTGGCGGTGCCGCCGGCCTCCGCCACGACCTTCCGGGCCCGGATATGAGCCGGGCGCAGGGCCTCGACGCCGGCGCGGAACAGTTCGACCGGGGACGAAAGCGTCGCGATGCGGGCGGCCTCCTCGGTGTCGCCGGCCGACAGATCCTCCAGACCCACGGAAACCCACCGCAGAACCTGCGCGGCCGACTCGGTCCATTCCTCGGACTCGAACCAGTCGTCGGTCCGGACCCCGAGCACGCGGTTCACCAGGTACAGAAGATCGGTGATGAAGATCGGCAGGCGGGGCGAATCGGCCAGTGCCTCGAGGGCCGTCCAGAAGAACAGGCCTCGATCGGTCCCGGCCAGGGACAGGGCCAGCGGAAGGGGGCCCGACGGCCGGGCCGCGGAGGTGCCACCTTCCTTCAGGCGCTCGCGCAGCGGTGTCCGATCGAACGGTTCGAAGATCGCGAAGCGCTCGGCCGCGCCCGGGAACCCCAGGTCCTGCAAGCGCGCATCGCGGAACCGGAACGAGTCCTCCTCCAGCGAGGCGAGGGTTTCGCGACGAAGGGCGTGGAGGATGCGGTAGGTTTCGTCCTGGTCCCAGGCGTACAGGAGGTCCAGCCACCGGCGCATGACCTCGATGTCTTCGGGGTCCTTGCAGATCAGCATGAACGTTCCGTCGGGCGTGCCGACGACGCCTTCGTCCGGCAGGCCCCGGGCCTCGACCTCGTCGGTGGTCAGGACCTCGGACGTGGCCGTCATCAGCCGCAGGGCGATGACCTCCGGGTCCAGGTCGTTCAGCAGGCGCATGGCGAAGTCCGACGACACCTCCCGGGCGACCTCCAGGATGCGGTCCAGGCGACGGGGCTGGAAGCGCCATCCCGACCAGGCGTCGATGTCCACGTAGGCCTTGCGCTGCTCGGACGTGCCGTAGGGCAGCAGGCCGTGGGCGTCCTCCAGTCCGATGCCGTTGATCAGTTGGTAGAACTCGTCCGCGCGCAGCCGCCGCACGACCTTCCCGGGGTCGGGCAGGGCCAGCAGGGCGGCCAGGCGCGCCGTCGGCGTCAGGGAGGTGAAATCGCCCGGGAGGTCCAGGGCGCGGGGAAGCTTCTCCAGCGCAGTGCGTCGGGGGTCCGGAGGGGGCGGTACTGAGGGGCCGCCCGAGCACGCAGGCGCAGGCGATGGGTTTCCGCAGGAAACTCTCGCCGCAGACGGAGTCGGATCGGGCCGGTCAATCATGGTCGTCTCGCTGTGGTGTGTGCTTGCAAATGGGCGCAACCCCCGGTACTCTACCGCAGTTTTCGACCGGGGACCAGCGGAGGATCATGGAGCGATTGAAGAGGAACGCAGGGTGGATCGTCCTCGTGACGGCGATCTTCCTGGTACCGTTGGGAATCTGGGGGCCGGGCCTGTGGGATCCATGGGAAATGAACCCGGCGTTCGTGGCCCGTCGCATGGCGGAATCGCCCGCGATCCTGGTCGCCGAGGCCCGGACGCGGTCCGACGCCGCCTCCCTGGCGGCCGCCCTGGCCTCCGGGCTCGGGGATGACGCCTCGGTCGAGGCCACGGGGGACGCGTCCTCGGCGGGGGCCGCGATCGAGTCCGCCCGCACGCGCCTGGGCGACCGGGTGTACCGGGTCGCGGTCCTGGACATCGATGCGCGCGTCAAGTCCGACGACGATTCCGATGGCATCCGCGTCCTTTCCGACATCCTGTCGGCCGTGGCTCCCCTCAATCGGTCGACGACCTTCCTGCTGGTTTCCGCGTCCGGGAAGGTGAACGCGGCGACGACCCTGGAACGCGTTCTGCAGCGGGCCCGGACGGCGGGTGGCGAGGACGACACGGTCGCGGCGGTGATTCTGGCGGGGACCCATGCAGTGTCCTCGCCGGCGGCCCTGACGGCGGCGGTTCGGGACGCGCTTCCGGGCGACGGCTTCCTGGCGCAGTTCAAGAGCGGCGGTCGCACCACCTTCGTGCCGCCCCTGGAGCCCTTCCTGGTATCGCTGTCGTTGCGGGCCTTCGGGATGAACGAGTTCGCGGCGCGCCTGCCCTCGGCCTTCCTGACGGTCCTGATGTTGATCGTGGTGTTCTGCGCGGTCCGGCGCGGAATCGGCGAGCCCGAGGCGATCCTCGCGGTGGTCGTGATGGCCACCAGCCCGCTGATCCTGCTGTCCGGCCGGTTCGTCGGGGACCACACGTCCATTGTGCTGACCCTGACGATGGCGGGCGTGGCCTTCGCGGCCATCGTTCGCGGCGCGACGGGTCCCTGGCCCCTCCTGGCGCTGCTGGCGTCCACCGGCCTTGCGTGGCTTTCCGGCGGGATGCTGGCGGTCGTCACCCTCGCCGGCGCGGCCGTGGCGTTCCCGTTGGTGGCCGGACGGCGCGATCGGGCGGTCCTGGTCGCGGCGGGTTCGGTGGCCGCCCTGGCCGGGTTCTTCGCCCTCCTGACCTTCGTGCCGGACGGCGCCTTCTTCCGCCAGTTCCGGTTCACGGCCTCGACCTTCAGCAGCGGCGTCAAGGACGACGTCCGCTCCTTCGACATGGTCATCAAGGGAATCGGTTTCGGCCTGTTCCCCTGGGCGGCCCTCCTGCCCCTGGCCGTCAAGGCCGCTGCCGGTGGCGACCAGCGCTCCCGCTCGGACCGCCTGGTCATCCTGCTGTGGGCGGCGGCGCCGCTCGTGGCCCTGATGATCGCCGTGCGGCCCTTCCACCAGGTCACCTACCTCGGCGCACCGGCGCTGGCGGTCCTGGTTGCCCTGTACCTGCGCGGCATGGAAGAGGACCCCATCGAGTCCCGCCTGCTGGCCTTCGTGGGATTCGGCCTGTTCCTGGTGCTCTACAAGGACATCAGCCATTCGCCGGCTCCCCTCGTGTCCTGGCTGACCACCGATCCGCCGTTCTCCGAGCCGGGGAAGGGGGACCTGGTGTTCCCCGAACTGGTGGGCCTGCCCGTGCTGGCCAAACTGTCGGCGGCGCTGGCGGGCCTGTCCCTGCTGGTGGCCGGTGGCCGCCTGGTGTCGGCGGTCCGGGCCCTGCCGGGGCTGTTGCGAAAGAAGCGGACCTTCCCGATCGTGATGATCGTGATGGCCTGCCTGATCGTGGCGGATCTGGCGATATTCCTGGCCCTGAAGTGGGACACCGTCAGCGGCGATGCCGGGCCCGACGCCGAGATCGGTGCGGTCCTCCTGCGGATCTTCCTGACGGGCCCGGACATCCTGGGCCTGTACCTCGTGACGCTGTTCCTGGTGGGTGCGCGGTATGCGGCGCGGCTGCACGCGATGGCCTCGCGGCTCCTGGGCGCCGGGCGGACGTCCCAGGCCGGCGCGTTCCTGCTGGGCCTGGAGCGCCCCCGGGCGTCGGCGGGCCTGATGGCTGCCGGTGCGGTGGGCATGGCCGTGGCGCTGGCGTTCCAGACCGTGCCCGAACTGTCCTGGCACCTGTCCCAGAAGCACATGGTGGAAACGTACCAGGACTCGGCGGCGAAGTCCCCGGGCGACCTGTACCGCCATGGCGTGTTCGCGGCCAAGGGCAGCGAGGATTCGAACTTCTACACCGGCGCCATCCCCGAGATGTCCTCCCGTTCCCAGGTGCTGGAGCGCCTGAAGGACACCTCCCGGCGCACGTTCTTCCTGGTGCCCAAGAACCAGTGGAGCGAAATCCTGTCCGCGTACCGCAACGCCAATGCCGGCAGGTGGGTGCCGGTCCTGGACGATCGCTCGTCGCGCTTCGTCCTGGTCGCGTCCTCGCTGGCATCCGGGGAGGTCGATCGCGACTGGGTCCAGAAGGCGACCCTGACGCAGGCGCAGTTCGACGCCCTCCCGGAGGTGAACCGCACTTCGGTGAACTTCGACGACAAGATCCTGGCGGTCGGCTGGCAGGTCGAGCCCTCTGCCGTGCGCCGCGGCGGCAAGACGGTCCTGCGGACCTACTTCAAGACCACCGACAAGGTCGGGCAGTCCTACCGGATCTTCCTGCACGTGGACCGCGTCGGGTCGTCCTCGCGCATCCACGGCGACCACTGGATCCAGAACCAGGCGAAGGAAAACGAGGAGCAGACCGCCTGCGTCGGCTGCTACGCCACGACGCACTGGCTGAAGGGCGACATCGTGATCGATTCGTACGACATCAACGTTCCCATCGGGACGCCCTCGGGCCCCTACGACATCTGGATGGGCTTCTACAATCCCAGCGGCGACAAGCGCCTGCCCGTCAAGGACTTCGACAAGGAAAAGGTCCGCCACGACGGCCAGAACCGCGTGCGCATCGGCAGCCTGACCGTCCAGTAGGCCCCTCGCGGCCTGCGTCCCCCGTGGAGGACCATGCCCGACACCATCGACGGCATCCCGTTCTGGCTTCTGAAGGTCACCGTGCTGCTGCTGGGCGCGGCCTTCGGGTCCTTCGCGAACGTCGTGATCTACCGGGTCCCCCTGGGCCTGTCCATCGTGCGGCCCGCGTCGCGCTGCCCAGCCTGCGGCAAGGCGATCCGCTGGTACGACAACGTCCCCGTCCTCGGCTGGGTGATGCTGGGCGGCAAGTGCCGGGACTGTCGCGCGCCCATCTCGATCCGCTATCCCCTGGTCGAACTGTCGATGGCCGTCCTGTCCCTGGCGTGCCTGTACCTGGCCGTGATGCGGTCCGGGGGGCTGGCGGACGTACCGGGCCTGGCGTTGCTGTGGGTGTTCCCCTTCGCCTTCTGCTTCCTGCTGGTGGCGCTGACGTTCGTGGATCTGGAGCACTGGCGGATCCCCCACGTCTTCACCCTGGTCGGCACGGCCCTGGGCGTGGCGGCGGCGTTCCTGACCCCGACCTTCACGGACGTGGGCTGGAAGGAATCCTTGCTGGGGATGGCCCTGGGAGCCCTGCCGATCGCCGCCCTGATCGAGGTGTACTTCCGGCTGACGCGTCGCGAGGGCATGGGCTATGGCGACGTGCTGCTGCTGGGCATGATCGGCGCCACGCTGGGCCTCCAGTCCCTGCCGTTCATCTTCCTGGCGTCCTCGATCCAGGGCCTGCTGGTGGCCGTGCCGATGGTGCTGGTGGCCCGCCACTCCCCGACGCCGCCCTGGGAGGCCGAGGAGGCTGCCCAGGCGTCCGCGGCGGCGACGACCGCCGAGCCTTCCGGCGAGTCGCAGCCCGCGCCGACCGACGAGCCCCGGGAGTACGAGCCCCGCACCTCCGGCCTGCGCCACGCGGCCGTCCCCTTCGGCCCGTTCCTGTCCCTGGCCGCGATGGAATGGCTGTTCTTTGGCGACTTGCTGAAGGGTTGGTTCTTGCCCTAGGGCGGTCGGGGAGGGCGGTCCGGGGCGGTCTACTTCGCGGCGAGGGCGGGGATCAGCGTTTCCAGTTCGTCCACCCAGTAGCCGGCGCCCTTGCGCTCGCGGTCGGCCTTCTGCAGCGCCTTGACCTCGGGGACGATCGCCTTGCCACCCAGGCGCCACATCGCCAGCGTGATGAAGCGGCGCAGGTCCACGGCCTGGACCGGGTCCGCCGACGGGTAGCGCTCCAGCAGGGCCTTGAGGGCCTTGGTGGCGGCATCGCCGGTCAGGGTGGTCATCAGGATCGCGGCCTTTTCGGCGGTGATGACGTTGTCGCCCTTCAGCTTGGCGATCAGGCAGTCGACGTCGCCTTCCTTGCAGTCGGTCAGAACGACGGCCATCGCCTGGAATTCCAGGGCGTCGGGTCCGTCGCCCAGGAAGCGCTCCTTCACCAGCGCGCTCTTGTCGGCCTTCAGCAGTTTCATGAACGTGGGGAAGCGCTTCCAGTCGACGCCCAGGAGGATCGGCTTCACGAAGGGGGCCCGGAAGGTTTCCAGCCTGGTGTTCTGGAGGATCTGCAGGGACGCGTCCACGCCGACGAACCCGGGCAGCATGGTCAGCGCCGAGGCGGTGTCCAGGCGCTGCTTCGCGTCGTTGCTGGAGTTTTCGATGATCGCCTTCAGGGTCGGGACGATTTCGGCGGTTCCGACGTTCCACAGGGCCATCATCGCCATGGTGATGCGGTTCTGCTGGGCGATCTGCCAGGAGCGGGTGACGCGGTCGTCCACGCCGTTCGGGGGATTCAGGGCCTTGCCCAGGTTGGTCGCCAGGGGCATCGCGGCCGCCGTGTCCCGGAGGTCGCCCAGGACCTGGACCATTTCCGGCCCGTCCTGCCACTGCCACTCGTAGATGCCCAGCTTCTTTCCGGTGGTCGCGAGGTCGTCGATGATCTTCCCGGCAACGGCCTTGTCGCCGGACAGCGTCGCGACGAGGGGGGCGACGGCGGGCTTGCCGATGGCCGTGAGGGCCTTGCGCGCCCAGGTGTACATCGATTCGCCGCGGGAGGTCCGCATGAACAGGCCGACCACCAGGGACGGGATGGCCTTTTCGGACCGCATGTCACCCAGGGCCTTGGCGGCCGTGGCGTTGACCGAGATGCCCTGCAGGTTCGGGTCGTTGCGCATCAAGCCGATCAGCATGTCCTCGTCCTGCTTCAGGTTCGAGGCGTCCTGCTTCACCAGCGCCTTCAGGGCGTTTTCACGGGCCTTGTAGGCCACGTCGGTCGTCAGGATGTCCAGCAGGGGCTGGCGCAGTTCGGGCAGCGCGAAGTCCTCGGCGACCGCGGCGGCCTGGACGGCGGCTTCGGGGTCGGCCAGCGCCTTCTTCAGCAGGTTGACCGAGTCCTGGGGGGCGTTGATCGTCCGGACGGCCTGCAGGATCGGATCCTTGTACTGGCTGGTCGGGAAGATCTCCTCGAGGGCCGCGAGGCTCTCCTTGCAATGCAGATCGCCCAGGTTCTTGATGGCGTCACGCCCCTTGACAGGGCTCTTCAGCAGCTTTGCCCAACCGTTGCAGGTCGTGGGCGTGCCCTTCTTGCAGCCTGTGCCCATGGCCATGGCTACCGAACAGATACCGACCAGCAGGAAGACGTTGAACGTCCTGGTCATCGACGCACCTCCCCAAAACCCAAAATAGGAATGCAACCCGCGTGGCAGTATAGTTTGGCCCTCGCGGGCAGGTCAAGACGGAATCCTGGCCGCATCCAGACACCGGAGGTCCGCGATTCCCATGGGATATCTTCGCCAGTCGCCCCCCGGGGCTTTCCGGAGGGGACGATGCGTCCTCCGGAGCGTTCCGGGTACTCTGATCCTGGTGGTCCTGGCGGTGTCCTGCACCGGGAACGCGGCCGGTGACGGCGCAGGCAACGATCCGGAGTCGATCCTCTGGGGGGGGCACAAGTGCATGGAGGCGACGGATTGTCCCTCCCGGCTGTGCTCCGTCGGCCTGTGCCTGGGCTACCTGGCGGCGTCCACCGAGGAGGCGCGCGAAACCGTCGCGCCGGCCCTGCGTGCGGTCGCCGCATCGGCGCAGCCGGGTGCGGTCGAGGCGCTGCTGGACGCCGTGCTTGCAGACCGCTCGTCGGATTCGTTCGTGCGGGGCCGTGCGGC
>CAINDP010000180.1 GCA_903847405.1 uncultured Myxococcales bacterium
CCTACACCGGCTTGGCCTCGATGGACCCCAGGATCGGCCGCTTCTGGCACTCGCGTTCGAACTCCTTCAGGCGCTGGCTGTTGATGTAGTCGGCCTTCTGGAAGGGGTACACGAACCTGGTGTGGTCGTCGTAGGTGCCGTTCATGATCGCGACGGTGTCCTCGATGATCACGCGTTCCTCGTCCGTCGGGATGATGAACACCTTGACCTTCGAATCTTCCGTGCTGATGCACACCTCGGCGTTGCGCGTGTGGGCCATGTCGTTCTTGGCGTGATCGATCTTGATCCCCAGGAACTCCAGCCCCTCGCAGGTCCGGGCCCGGTGCAGCGCCGACATTTCGCCGACGCCGGCCGTGAACACCAGCGCGTCCGCGCCGCCGATGGCCGCCATGTAGGCGCCCACGTACTTCTTCAGGCGGTAGACTTCCACGTCGATGGCCAACTGGGCCAGTTCGTTCCCTTCCTTCGCGGCGTTTTCCACGTCGCGACGGTCGGACCACTTGCCGGCCGTGATGCCGTAGATGCCCGACTTCTTGTTCAGGATGTCGTTCATTTCCTTCGGCGTCTTGCCCAGCTTTTCCATCATCGCCAGGTCGATGGCCGCGTCGTGGTCGCCCGCGCGGGTGCCCATGACCAGGCCTTCCAGCGGCGTCAGGCCCATGGAGGTGTCGAAGGACAGGCCGTCCTTGACCGCGTTCGCCGACGCGCCGTTCCCGATGTGCAGGATGACCAGGTTGGTCTGCAGCGGGTCCTTGCCCAGCAGCACCGCAGCCCGCTTCGCGCAATACAGCAGCGACGTGCCGTGGAAGCCGTAACGCCGGATCCCGTGCTGCTCGTACCACTCGTGGGGCAGCGCGTAGGTGTACGAGTACTTCGGCATCGTCTGGTGCCACGCGGTGTCCAGGACGGCCACGTGGGGGACGTTCGGCATGGCCTCGCGGGCCGCCTCGATGCCCAGGACGTTCGGCGGATTGTGCAGCGGCGCCAGCGAGTACAGGGACTTCACCAGGCGGACCGTTTCGTCGTCGATCAGGACCGACTTCGCGAAGAACTCGCCGCCGTGGACGACCCGGTGGCCGACCGCCGCGATTTCGTCCAGGCTGCCCAGCACGCCCGTGACCGGGTCGGTGATGACCTGGAGGATCAGCTTCATCGCCGCGCGGTGGTCGTGGCACTCGTGGCCGATGGTCTGGGCCGCGCCGCCGTGGCGACAGAACTTGATGAACGAGTCGCCGACCGTGACGCGCTCGACCATGCCCGTGGACAGGGTTTCGCCGCTGACGTAGTCGAAGACCTGGTACTTCAGGGACGAGGAACCGGAGTTGAGCGAAAGAATGATCATGAGCGTTGCCTCCGCGTCGAGCATCGGGAACGGTCGACGCGCCCACCCGGGATCGCGCCGCGGTTCCCGTCCTGGCCCTGGGCCTGGACGGCCGTGATGGTGACCACGTTGACGATGTCCTCGACGGAACAACCGCGGGACAGGTCGTTGACGGGCTTCTTCATGCCCTGAAGGAACGGGCCGATCGCCGACGCCTTGGCAAGGCGCTCGACCAGCTTGTAGCCGATGTTGCCGGACTGGAGGTCGGGGAACACCAGGACGTTGGCCTGGCCGGCCACGGGCGAGCCGGGGCACTTCTTCTGGCCGACCTTCGCCACGAGGGCCGCGTCCGCCTGCAGTTCGCCGTCGATCAACAGGTCCGGAGCGGTGGCCTTCGCGATCGCGGTGGCCTTGATCACCTTGTTGACCAGTTCGTGTTCCGCGCTGCCCTTCGTGCTGAAGGACAGCATCGCGACGCGCGGCGTCATGTTGCACAGCACCTTGGCCGTTTCCGCGGACGAGATGGCGATGGCCGCCAGTTCTTCCGCAGTCGGGTTCGGCGTCACGGCGCAGTCGGCGAACACGAACATGCCGTCCTCGCCGAACTCGCAGTCCGGGACCAGCATGATGAAGGCGGACGACACGATGCTGATGCCGGGGGCCGTCTTGATGATCTGCAGCGCCGGGCGGATCGTGTGGGCGGTGGAATGTTCCGCGCCGGACACCAGGCCGTCGGCGTCGCCCAGGTGGACCATCATCGTGCCGAACACGATCGGGTCCAGGACGGCCTCGCGCGCCTGATCCATCGAAACGCCCTTGTGACGACGCAACTCGTAGTAGGCCGCCACGTACTTTTCCAGGAGGTCGGATTTCGCGGGGTCCAGGACGCCGACACCCTTGAGGTCGACGTGCTGCTGGGCCGCAACCGCGCGAATCGACTCCTCGGTTCCCAGCAGCGTCACCTTCGCGACGCCCAACTCGGCCACCTGGGCCGCGGCCTGGACCGTGCGGACCTCGTTGCCCTCGGGCAGCACGACGTGCTTGATCTGCTTGCGGGCCTTTGCCCGGAACGAATTGATCAGCTCGAACTGGCGCATGGCCTCCTCCGACACAACCAACCAACAATTGCGCAGGGATACCCCCGCGCGACCTGGGCGGGAGGATAGCAGAACCGGCAAGGCAGGGGCAGGGGAAAAAAAGCCGTCCGGGGGGTCCTTGAATTCCTTGACACTCCCGTTGCAGCCGTGTCAAATCCCCGTAACGTTCTGCGGGGAGGAACAGCATGGTTCAAAGACCCTCGGCAATGCTGGTCGCCATTCTGGCGCTGCCGGTAATCAGTTGCTACCAGGCTCGGATTACGAACGCCGATCTGTGGTTCCTGGACGTCCCCGTGGACGCCCCCACCGTCGATCCGGGCGACCCCGACGTGCCGGCAACCGAAACGACGGACGCCGCGGACGAGGTGTCGCCCGACGCCCCGCTGCCCGACAAGGACCGCATCACCGGCTCGCCCTGCACGCTGGACGACCAGTGCTGGACGATGCAGTGCCTGACGACGGAATTCCTGCAGTTGCTGGACCCGAACCTCGAGGCCCCCGGCGGCATGTGCTCGATGATCGGCTGCAGCGCCGACGAGGACTGCGGCCCCGGCGGCAAGTGCGCCGACGCGAACGCCGTTTCGGCGGGCTTCCCCCTGCTGTGCGTGAAGACCTGCGCCGCCGACGCGGACTGCGGACGCAGCGACGGCTACGGCTGCCCGGACCTGGGCGTCGTGGACGGCGCCGGCGCCAAGCTGCAGGGCTGCCTCCCGTTGAAGCTGGTCGAACTGCTGTTGTGCGACAACGGCAAGTGCGCCACCGAGCCGAAGGACCCCTACTGCCCCGCAACGTGCCCGGCAGCCAAGTAAGGAGCGAGGTGACGCCATGACGATGCGAACGACCACGACGATCCTCGCTCTCTCGGTCCTCCTGCTGGCGGCGGCTCCGGCCACCGCCCAGATGTCGACCGGCAAGGGGATCACGGACGCCATCGAAGGGAAGAAGGCCGAAGCGCCCCCCTGCGTGGGTCCGGACTGCCCCGTCGAACTCGCGCCCGCCCCGAAGGCGCCCGCCACGGGCTGGAAGCGGTGGACGAATTTCATCGACCGCGAACTGGACGCGGTCGGGAAGGCCGACCTGTACGGCGTGACGTCCCAGATGCCCAAGGGCTACGCCTCGATCAAGTGGGACTACGTCCAGATCAAGGCCGGCCGCCGCTACAACGACAAGCACGAGATCGGGCCGGTCATGGCCCCGATCACCGTGCCCGGCGGCAAGCTGGACACCGGCCTTCAGGGCCATGGCGCCGGCCACGTCTTCCAGGCGTCGTACGGCATCACCGGCAACTTCGACTGGTACTTCGAACTCCCGTACCAGTCCATGCACACGTCGTTCAACCCGAAACTGCTGGGCGCGGACGGCAAGCCGGTCAAGGGCAACAACCCCGACGGCACGCCGGACCCGGACTACGCCATGAAGGAAGGCTTCCGGGCGCTGTACAAGTTCCTGCCCGCCCTGGGCCGTCCCGTGCCCCAGTTGAAGTACGACGCCGACTGGGTCCTGGGCGACATCAACACCGGCTTCTCGTGGAACCCCTGGCGGACCCCCCGGATGTCGGCCGCCCTGACCTGCCGCGTGTTCTTCCCGACCGGCCGCGTGGCCAACCCCAACTCGTCCCTGACGCTGGGCACCGGCCCCGAACTGGACACCGGCATCGGCGGCTGGGCCGTCGGCTTCACCCAGGGCTACGACCTGCGCCTCTTCAAGTACTCGTACTGGATCGACATCGTCGCCAGCAGCGAGTTCAGCCTGTCCTACGGCTTCGAGCAGCGCCGGTCCTACCCGACGAACTTCACGACCCAGCCGGACCGCAAGGTCCTGCAGGCCTTCAACGATCCGACCGTCTACAGTTCGTTCCCGGACCTGCGGCACCTGAAGGACCTCGACTCGTTCAAGTACACGCCCGGCTTCGGCCTGTCGTGGACGGCGCAGTTGGCGGTCCAGGTCGCGCTGCTGGGCTTCAACTTCGCCTACGGCGTCAGCCACTCCCAGGAGCCGGAGCTGAAGGGCGACTACTACTTCATCCAGATGGCGAAGAGCCTGCAGCTGCTGGGCCAGAACACGACCCACGCGATCCAGTTGGGCGCGTCGATTTCGCTGATGCCGCTGTACATCCCCGTGAACTTCGCGTTCTCGTGGCGCAAGGTGGTGGACGGCTACAACGCGCTGGTGTTCGACGACTACTGGAACGTGGTGATCAAGACGTACATCCCGCTGTTCCGCAAGTGACCGTCCGGCCGCCTACTCGACCCGCCCGAACTTCGTGAACAACTCCGGGAAGACGCCGCTGGGGTCGAGGTCCGCCTTGGCCGCACCGTACCGGTCCTTCGAATACACGTACCAGAACTCGTCCTCGGAATAGTGGTTGCGCCCGATCAGCGTCTTCATGCCGCCCAGTTCGTGGGTCTTGTGCTGCAGCATTTCCGACAGGTGCCGCCGCGGGTCCGAATCCGGCTTGCCATAGACCGCGCAGTCGATCGAGTACTCGTCCTGCTGGCGCGCCTGGTGGTCGTCGGACAGGAACGGGTAGGGCTTCGGGATCAGGTAGGGCACGACCCACAGGGGCCAGAAGTCGAATTCCTGCTCGTACCACCGCTCGAAGTCCGGGAAGTTCCGCAGCGGGATGAACACGTCCAGGACCAGGTCGGGACGGCGCTTCATGCCGAAGATCGGCTGCAGCCGTTTCGAATTCTTGAGGAGGTTCGTCGACCCCAGCATCCACTTGCCGATCAGAAACCGCACGGGCTTCCATTCCAGCGGGGGGAACGTGCGGGTCAGCCAGTGGCATTCGGTGTCGTAGCGGAAGCAGTAGTCCCGGGTCTTCAGGTAGTCCTCGGTGCGCTCGCGGGTGCTGTGGTAGTAGATGTTCAGCCACGTGTAGTCGCTGACGTAGGGCGCCTCGTCCACGAATCGTCCCAGGCACAGCACGAACCGATCGGGTCCGTGGATGATGCCGTCCACGAAATCGAAATCGTCGGCGCGGCAGCGGGCGACCATCTCCTCGGTGAACGCCTCGATGGTGGTCAGGGTCCGGTAGGTCATCTGGACGAACGGCTTCGCCGGGATCAGGCGGAACGTCAACCGCGTCAGCAACGCCAGCGTGCCATAGGAACCGTGCACCATGTCGAAGAGGTGTCCGTCCCGGTCCGGCGACAGGGTGCGCACGGTCCCGGCGCCGTCCACGATCTCGTACTCCAGCGCGCTGTCGTGAAAGCCGCCGACCTTGTAGGACATGGACTCGACGGAGCAGCCGGCCACCGCGCCGCCGATCGTCACGCCGTCCAGTTCCGGGACCACCGTCGGCATCAACCCGTGGCGCAGGGTCGCGTCCACCAGGTCGCCGAAGGTCACGCCGGGCTCGGCGGTGCAGGTGCGCGCCGCGACGTCGATCGTCAGGATTTCGTTCAGTTCGGAAAGGTCCACCGGCCAGGTGCGGGACCGGGGATCGCCGGGCAGCGGCACCATGTGCGACACGTTGCCCTTGACCGGGTGAACCTTGCGGCCGGCCCGGACCGCCTCCGAAACCGCCGCTGCGACGCGGCGGACCTTGTCCTCGTGGGGGATGCGGCTCATGATGAATGTCCCCTGAAAGAAGTCGCGACGGTGTAGCACGGGGGGGTCACGCGGGGCAAGCCGGAAGCAGGTGCAGAGCCACGATAGGCGACGTTCAGCGGGAGCGGGCCGCGAGGATCCGCAGGAGGTCATCGCCCAGCGCCTCGACCCGCCAGGCCCGGAATCCTTCCACCGCCGCCAGGGAATCGCGGTCCGACGGCCAGTCCACGGCAAGGGCGACGATCAGCCGCTGGGGCAGCAGCAGCCCGGGATCCAGGTTCAGGCGGGTCGCGGCCTCGGGACGCCACGCCCGCAGTTTCCCGATGCGCTCCGCCACCTGGGGATCCGCACGCAGGCGCGCGGGCGGCGGTTCCAGGACGACGGGCGGCGCGTCCAGCCCGCGGCGCACCGCGTCCACCCAGGGGCCGGGCCGGCGCTTGAGGTTCCGGGGCACGGCCCGCATGTCCAGCAGGGCCTCGTCGTTCGTCGGCCGACCCTCGGCCAGCACGACCAGGTCCCGGTCGCCGGCCACCTTGTACCGGGGACGATCGGTCACCCGACAGATCCCCTCACGCGTGTCGAACAGCGCCTTCAGGACGGCGAGGCCCCGGGGATCCAGGTCCCGGGCGCCCGCTGCACGCCGGAAATCCGCGGGCTCGGGTTCCGCCACCGCGGGCGAAACCGCCGCCACCGCCCTGCATTCCTCGCGGACCCAGGCCTCGCGCCCCGCCTGGCGCAGACGGTCCACCAGGCGATCCCGCAGGGCCACCAGCCAGGCCACGTCGGCGGCCGCGTAGGCTTCCCGCTCGGGGTCCAGGGGGCGTACCGACCAGTCGGCCAGCCGCTCGTCCTTGGACACGTGGACGCCCAGTTCGCGGTTCAGGCAGGCCGCCAGCCCGAAGTCCGTTTCGCCCAGGAAACGCGAGGCGATCATCGTGTCGAAGAGGTTTGCGAAGACGAAGCCGAAATCCCGCTTCAGGCACGCGACGTCGTAGTCCGCGCCGTGGAAGACCAGTTCGACGGACGGGTCCGCGGCCAGTTCCGCCAGCGGCGACAGGTCCCGCAGCCGCAGCGGGTCCACCAGCACCGGCGGGCCCTGACGGCGTCCCACCTGGATCAGGCACACCTTCTCCTGGTAGTGGTGCAGGCTGTCGGATTCGGTGTCGACGGCCACGACCGATTCGGAATGCAGTTCGGCCGCCAGGGTCG
>CAINDP010000181.1 GCA_903847405.1 uncultured Myxococcales bacterium
CTCCTTCACCCGGACGGACGGGGAGGTCCCTGGCTCCCGCCCGGGGTCGTCGTTGGTGTTCCCCTCGATGATTGCGCCATGGGGGGCGGCTTGTCGCGCGGACGGGGACAGCGGCCTGTACCGGTGCGGGTGGGATGCGGGGATACGGGGATGCGGGACGGACCGGGCGCCCTACTCGACGAGCGCCTGGGGCTCGCCGGCGACCAGCCAGGCCATCGCCGGGGCGACGTCGGCGAACACCCGCACGATGAACCCGCGGTTCCGGCAGGTGGTTTCCCAGAACTGCACGTCGTCGGCGGCGGCGGCCAACTGGGGAAGGACGATGGCTTCCCGGGTGCCGACTGGAATCCCGACGCTTTCCAGCAACTTCGCCAGGTTGTACAGATCGACGATGGAGTGCCCCCCCTCCAGCGCGGTGCAGTCCGCCAGGAAGCGTTTCGTGCCGTGCTGGCGCCCCAGAGCCAGCGTCGTCGTCGCCGCCTCCACCAGCGCTTCCGGAGGGATGACCCCGCTGTAGACAATCAGCACGAACGCGGGATCCGAACGATAGGACGTGCTCCAAGGCATGGCACGATCCGTCTGCGAGTGGGGAAAGTGTACTCCCAATTCACGGGAATGCCGCAACCCCGAATGTGCCTCACGGTTTCATTCCGGTGGGTTCAGGGCACTTCGACCGCCGGAGGCCCAGCAGCGCCAGCGCGAACGCGATCGCCGCGAGGGGTGCCCAGGGGGAGGCACCGGAGGGGGCGGGGGGGCCGGCCTGGCAGCCCGAGGAGGTCGCCGGCGCGGGGTCGGGGGCAAGGTCCGAAGCGTCCGCGGGCGTCGCATCGGCGGCGACTGCGTCGTTGGGCGGGGCGAGGTCGCTGATGGCGGGCACGTCGAAACCGTCGATTTGATCGGGGGTCGGTTCGGGGAGGGGATCGGGACAGCCCATCGTCACGGTGAACGTCGCGGACGGAATCGGGATCGTGCTGCCATGGACCAGGAACCGGACCTCGACCCGGTGTTCCCCGGGCGTCAGGCCGTCGTCGTCCCCCGGGGTGCGCGGGCCGCAGTTCGAAAACAGCGCGGTCGGGCGACGGTCGCCCGCGTTGGTGGTTGCAGGGTCGCCGGACGGGTACGAGGAGAAGTCGGGTTCGCCCGGCAGCGTCAGGGCCCAACGCGCACCATCGACCAGGGTTTCGACGCGGCTGATCGCTTCCCACCCGCCCAGGACCGAGGACTCCACGCCGAACCGATAGACGTCCGCCTGGATTTCGGTCGTGCAGGAACCGCTGGACGTGACGACCCGGGTGGTTTCCACCTGGTGCTGGTACGGGTAGATGTCCGGCACTTCGAACGTCCCGCGCGGCTGCGATGGCAACGCCTGGAAATACCGGGCCAGTTGCAGCGGGGGATCCAGGGGTGTGTAGGTCGGGCAATACTCGGGATAGCGGAGGTAGTACCAGGTCCCGCCCACCAGCGGCACGTCCAGGACCAGCGCCACCATCGCATCGACCTGCTCGACGTGGAACGGGACCTGGGTCCCGTCCTGCGCCTCCAGCGCGAAGCGGTCTGCCGTGAACGAGGGCTCCAGGCCAGACACCCAGGACAGCCGGGGCAGGAACAGGAAGGCCGGAACGTCGGTCGCGACCTGGGCCTTGTCAGTGGGGGACACCAGCGTCGGCATGCACTGGGCCGGGGAACACGCATGGGCGTCCCGCGGCGCCAGGGCCAGGGCCAGCAGCAGGAAGGGAACGGCGGCAAGCCCCATCGTCCGCATCGTCGTCATGTCAGCCTCCTCAGAACCGGCCCCCGAAACCCACCATCGCCCCGCCCGGAACCGGGACCGCGGCGACGGACACGGAACGCGGGACCGGGCGCCCTGGCAGCAGGGCCCCGGCGATCGCCAACCCGATGTCCACGGCGCCCACGGCGGCCGCGATGGCGCCGATGCCCACGAACGATTTTTGCAGGTTGCCCATGTTCGGGCCAACGCTGACCCCGATGAACGCCGCGCCGACCAGCACGGCCGTGCTGCCGATCACGGCCCCCGTGACCCGGGCGGCCGGAGGCGTCCGGAAGCCCTTGGCGACGTTCTGGGCGTTCACGGCCAGCAGGATCGTGCCCGGCAGGATGACGATCGAACTGAACAGGGTCTCGCC
>CAINDP010000182.1 GCA_903847405.1 uncultured Myxococcales bacterium
AAAGACGAGGGGCTGGTGACCATACCGGAAGGGCCATACCTGATTCCATCCCGAACTCAGAAGTCAAGCCTTCCAGGGCCGATGGTACTGCGGGGGAGACCCCGTGGGAGAGTAGGTCGTTGCCGGCCCCTTTTTTTTTGCTCCGGAGTTCCTTGTCAGCCGCGGCGTCGGACCGGCTTGTTTGGCCGTGCTACGGCGCTGCGGTGCTCGCCGTAGCAGTGCTACGGCTGCGCTCCTCCCGCACGCATCACAACCAAACCGCTCGGTCTGACGCTCGCGCCTGCCTTCGTCACTCCTCCGCTCTAGCCCCAGTTGGTTTCCTTGGTGGGGGCAGGAAGCGCGGGAATCCCCGGTTTCACTTCGTTTCTACTTGTCATGCATCAACAGGTTCATCAGAATCGGTGTCTTGGTTTGTCCCGTGAATGCGGGACTTTGCGAGGTCCGATATGCCTCGGTGGATTGGTGCCGTTCTGTTCTTCTCGGTGGCGGCGGCGATCTGGACCGCCATGCACGTCTATCTGTATACCCGCGTGGCGAATGCACTGGACCTGGGTGAGACGGGCCGGACTGCGTTCAAGTTCGTCGTGGCCGGGCTGGCGATCGCCTATCTGCTGGGCCGGTTGATGGATGGACGGTGGGACGGGGCGTCCTTCGTGCTGACGTGGGTCGGCGCGATCTGGATGGGATTCGTCGCGCTGGCGGCGACTGCGTTCGCGATCCGGGACCTGACTGTGGCGCTGCCGGTGGCCGGGATGGCGCGCTGGGGCGGGCTGGACGTGGAACTGGCGGCGTCGATTTCCCGGTGGAGCGCCCGGGTGGCCCTGGGGGTTGCCGGTGTGGCGCTGGCCTGGGGACTGGTGGTCGTGCAGCGGGGGCCGACGGCGACCGAGGTCGAGGTCCCGTTGAAGGGACTGGCGAAGGAGCTGGACGGCTTCAGAATCGTGCAGGTGTCCGACATCCACATCGGGGAAACGGTCGGCGAGGCCTACCTGGAGAAGATCGTCGGTGTCGCGAACGGCCTGGACGCGGACCTGGTGGTGGTGACGGGCGACGTGACGGACCAGCACAACGGCGGGGACGGCACGGGGTTGCGGCAACTGGCGGGGATCCACAGTCGGAACGGCGTGCTGGTCAGCACGGGAAACCACGAGGTCTATGCGGGCGGGCAGGGCGTGGTGGACGCCATCGAGGCGGCCGGGATGAAGGTCCTGCGGCAGTCGCACGTGGTGGTCGCCGGGGGCCTGGTCGTCGCCGGCGTCGACGATCCGACCTTCCTGGGTGGCCGGGACAAGCTGGCCGACGCAATGGCGACGGCCGTGGCCGGGCGGCCGGAGGGGCTGCCGGTCGTGCTGTTGTCCCACCAGCCCCTGGAATTGGCTGCCGCGGCGGACCTGGGAATCGGGCTAGTCCTGTGCGGCCACACCCACGGCGGGCAGATTCCGCCCTTCCAGGTTCTGAATCGGATCGCCTATTCGTTCATCACGGGCCTTCACCGGGTGGGCGACATGCAGGTCTACGTGTCGAACGGCTCCGGGTACTGGGGGCCTCCCGTGCGGGTGTTCGCCGACCCCGAGGTCGTGCGGGTGACGTTGCGGTCGATCTGACGCGCTGCGGCCCGCCGGGTTCTTCCTCTTTCTTCCCTATCGAGCAGTGTGCCCGCGAAGACGGATGCGGAGTTCCGCCCGGACCAGGCGGGCCAGCAGCGTCGCGGCGTTCCAGGCCCGGGCGGGCCCGGGTTCCGGGGACAGGGTTCCCATGCGATGGCCCAGTTTGTCCCGGACGACGGCAGCCGGCCGGTGGCGGATGAGAAAGGCGACCTGTCGCAGGCGCAGGGCATCGCGGTAGTCGGGGTCCAGGGCGCCGGCGACCAGATGCGCCAGGAGGGTCCCGGCGGGGCTGGGTTCGCCCAGGACGGTCAGGCCGGCCGAAACCAGGCGCGCGACCAGGGTCAGTGCGGCGTCCCGTTCGACCGGGGAAACCGCGTCGCCCACGAATCGCCCGACCTGCCCGGCGATCGCCGGATGCAGGGGCGCCGGGCCCAGGACGTCCGCCAGATCGCACAGGACCCGCATCGGGGGATACCGATCGGCCCCGAAGCCGTGGTCGTCGATCCCGTGGACCAGGGCGTGGGCGGCAAGGATGCCCGGTGCCGGGACCACGGAGCGGCCGGGCAGGGCGCCAAGCGCCAACAGACAACCGTTTCCGTCGAGCGCCTCGAAGTTCATCGAACCCGCCCGGCCCGGGACCACGCAGCCGGGGATTTCCAGGTGCACCTCCACCCAGGGATCGGCGCGCTGCCCCAGCGGGGCCAGGTGGTGAAGGGAACGCGTGGTTCCCCGGGGCTCGAAGCCGGCGGTCCTGAGGGCGCGCTGGAGATCCTCGGCCCGTCCGCCGGGAGCCAGGACGTCGATGTCGGAGGTGCTTCGGGCCGAAACCAGCGCGTGCCCTGCCAGGTGCAACGCCGTCCCCTTGAGGAAGGCTACCGGCAGGCCGGCGCCGGCGGCGATTTCCGCGACCCGCCCCGCGGTGCGGAGGATCCGCAGCGTCGAGGCGGCCACGCGCCGGCGTTCGGCGACTGCCGCCTGCAGACCCGGGGCGCCGACCTCCAGGGCCAGCGTCGCGTCGGGAATCCGTGAGGCAATGCGGCCCAGGAGGTCGAGGTCCTGCGCCAGGGCCACCGCGTGCGGGGCATCGGTCGGCCGCGGGGCCTCGAATTCGGGGGACGCGAACGCCCGCGCGAGAACCCAGGCGAGGTCCGGCGTGGCGTTCAGAGGTGGCGGATTGAATCGCAGGCGGGCGGAGGGGGCTCTCATGGGAGCCTCCTGCCGAGGCCGTGCCGCAGACGTTCCTTGAGGGCCGCGGGTACCCAGGGCCACGCGACGGCCCGGACCCCGCGGACCAGGGGCGCCGTGCCGCGGCCGAGGGCCAGCCAGGACCGGAAGGCGGGGCCGGTGGCCGGCATCCGGAACCCCAGGACCTGCACGAAGGCAACCGCACCCACGAGGGCGTCGGTGGGCACCGGCGGGTCGGGGAGGGAGGCCCAGAGGCCCCGGGTGACCACCGGACCGGATGCGCCGTCGCCGACCGATTCCAGGGCATGGCAGACCAGGTTGCCCTGGATTTCCACGACCACGAGGTCGCCCTTTGCCAGGTGTGGCAGGTCGACGGCCCGGAGTTCCACCCAGGCGCCGGGAGGCACGGCGGGCAACAGGCTGAAGCCGAGCACCCGGAGGCGGACGAGGTCCCCCCGGCGCACCTGTGGGCGGATTTCACCGTCAGGCGGGCGCGCCGTGCGGGTCATCGGCCCTCCCCTGCCCCTTCGCGCAACCGGCGAAGGGCTTCCCCCAGGACGCGGGCCCGGGAACAGGCGGCCGGATACGGAGCATCGGGGCTGCCCGTCAGGATTTCCGCCTGGCCCGGGCAGAAATCGCACGTCGGTCGGAGTTCGCAGTCGCTGCACTGGTGGCGGTCGCCCTGGCGGAGGGCGCGCAGCCGGGCCAGGGCGTCGGAAGCCAGGACGGCCGGAAGACCTCCCTCCAGCAGATGCCCGAGGCGCCGCGGCCACGCCACGCAGGGGTTGATTTCGCCGGCCGGCGTGACGTACAGGCGCGTGTGGCCCGCGGCGCACGGGGGAGCCGCGGGATCGGGAACGCGCGGAGCGGGTGCGGGTCGGTGAGCCATGTGTCGCAGGACCACGCCGACCTGGGCCGCCTCGGACATGCTGGCCCGGCCGGCGGGAAGGCCGTCGCGCCGGGGCACGACCGAGGTCGATTCGATGATTCGCATGCCCCGGGCATGGGCCCAGTCCCAGAGGGCGCCGCCGTCGTCCTCGAGCCCCTCGACCACGCTGCGGGCGATCCGGACCGACACCCCCCGGGCAAGGAGGGCGTCCACGGCCCTCACGGCTTCCGCCCAGGCCCCGTCCCGGCCGACGAAGGCGTCGTGGATGGCCGCGGTCGCGGAATGGAGGCTGATGTCCACCAGCACCCAGCGAAGGGCGGCGAACCGGTCGGCGTCGGCCGCGGTCAACCAAAGTCCCGTCGTCTTCACCAGGACCGCGAATCCCCGCGCCCGGGCGGCTTCCAGGAGGATGCCGAAATCCTTCCGCGCCATCGGCTCGCCGCCGGACAGGACGACCTGCGCCACCTCCAGCGCCCGGGCCTGGTCCAGGAGGTCCAGCCAGGCCCCCGTATCCAGTTCGGGGGACTTCCGTTCGCCCAGGTAGCAATGGGGGCAGGACAGGGGACACCGCCACGTCAGGTCCAGGTGGACCAGGAACAACCGGCCCTGGTCCGCATAGCGTTTTTCCAGGGCGCGGAGGGCGTCGCGAGGATTGCCGGCCATCCCGCCCGACAGACTCGGCGGGGCGTGCTGCGCGTCGCTCATGGTGCCCCCAGGATGGCCCAGGGGGACTGATCCGGCGGGAGGCCCAGGCGCAGGACTCCGGGGTGCTGTGCCAGGCGCAGGGCGGCGTCGAGGACCCGCTCGCGAACCGGGAGGGCGTTGTCCGGGACCTTGGCCCGGAGGACCAGCAGGGTCACCGCTTCGGCGGTCGAAAGACGCACCCAGTTCGGCGGCTCCCCTTTCCGGAGGTCCACGATGCGGGCCAGGGGCGCCGCGGTGCCGGTCGTGGAAACGCCCTCCCGTCCGGGGAACGGCGAAGGGACGACCCAGTGCCCCCCGCGGCCGGGAACGATCAGCGCCATGTCGTCGGCCAGGGCGCCGGCGCCGGCATGGCGACGGACCAGGGTCGTCTTTCCGCCGCCGGAGGGCGCCAGGAACACCGTGGCGCCCTCGGGACGTGTCGCGGCCGCCGCGTGCAGGGCCAGTCCGCCCAGGGCCAGGAGGGCCTCGCTGACGAAATACCGCAGGAACTGCCGCAGGCCGAACTCGGGGGCTGCGGGTGCCGGGAGTTCCACGATCCGGACCGTCACCGAGGCCAGTCCATCGCCCTCGGCCACCCACAGCGGGTCGTGTCCCAGTCGCCAGGGACCGAGGGCGGGATCCCCCTCGCGGACGTAGGGGCGGTGGGGTGGCAGGCGGCCTGGTCGCGGTACCAGGTGGATGTGCGCATCCAGGAGAACCGGAACGTCGGTTTCGGGGGCGGAAACGGGCCACCGGGATGCAACGGCGTGGACCGCAGCCAGCAGTCCGGCGGATTCCGTCGTGATCTGCAGCCGGATCGGGCCGGTGACGAAGTCCATGTCAGGCCAATAGACCGCAGCCGTCCTCTTCGCTGAGGGCGCCGATTCCGCACCCCGAGGAGGCTGCCAGGACGACGGCGTCGGTCGTCTGCTCGGTCAGGACGACCGGCTTGCCGTAGGAACGCTTTGCGTCACGCTTCACGTCGGGCGTCGCCGCCGGACCGGGTGTTTTCGTCTGCTCGCCCATCGGGTCCTCCGTTTCTAGTACAGGATCATCGCATATCCGGCCCCGTCCGTCCCGACGAGGAGGTCGGGGAACCCGTCGCCGTTGAAGTCGCCGACGGGAACCGCACCAAAGTATCCGAATCGGAAGGCCGTCGGGTCAAGTGGATCGACCAGAATCGGCGATTCGTATGGGAACGTGCCGTAGGCGAAGGCTCCCGCCGGGTCCTTCACGTTCCGACGGATGAACACCTTTCCGTGGTTCGTGCCGGACGCGAAGATGACGTACGCGATGTCCGCCGTCCCGTCGGCGTCGTTGTCGAAGTTCCCGATCGGCACGGCCTTGTCGTACTGGCCCGAGATCAGGAAGCCCTTTTCGTTCTGGACGATGCCGGTGCCCGTGCCGGTGGTCGCCAGGACCTGGATGGTGGAGCCGAACCGGGTCTTGAGGTACCCGCCCCGGAACATGTAGAGGGTCTTTGCGCCCGCCAACGGGGCGCCGCCCGTGTGCGTCACCAGGATGTCCGGGGAGCCGTCCTGGTCGAGGTCCTGCCGGCCCGCGATGCTGGAGTTGCCGAAACCGTCCGCGCCGCTGAGCGCGTCCGGCGCCAGGCGAATGACCGTGGCGTCGTCGGCGCCGCCCGTGGTCACGGCGACCGTGATGGCCGTCACGCCGGTCAGATCCCGGCCCTTGAACACGAGGACCTGCGACGGAGCCGCCGTGGTGGCTGCGGCCGCCTCGTCCTTGCCGTCCCCGTCGATGTCGCCTACGAAGGCGACCCGGAACCCGAAGCGGGTCGCCGCGGTTCCGCCGGTCATCGTCATTGCCACGATGCCGTTGGCGGTCCTGTCGGCCGGGGTCTGGAGGTTGATCGCCAGGGCAGTGGCCGCATTCCAGGTGGACTTGCCGGGCAGCAGGTAGACGATGCTTCCGCCGGGCGAACCGATCAGGAGGTCGCCCACGCCGTCCCCGTTGAAGTCGCCGCCGCCCGCAACGGACACGGAGGCGACCGTCGTGACGATGCCGGTGATCGTGAGGTTCGGGGTGGCCGCCAGGCGCCCGGCCGAAACGCCGAACCAGACCTTGGCCGTCTGGGCGCCCAGTTTGCCTTCGCCCACGACCAGATCGTCGGTGCCGTCGCCGTTCAGATCGCCGGCCTCGACCACGGGGACGCCGAAGAGGGCGTCCGACGCGCCCGTCAGGCACTGGTGGTTGGTGCCAGTCGCCGCCGCGATGGTCAGATCCGCGACGGTCTTGGCGGTGCCGGTGCCGTTGCCATACACGATGCAGAACGTGTTTCCGGTCGTTCCGCCGCCGCCGCCGACGACCAGGTCGCCCAGGCCGTCGTTGTTCAGGTCGCCCACGTAGGCCACGCGCTTGTTGAAGACGCTGTCGTTGTAGGGCGCGACCGAACCGGACACCCGTGCGTAGCGCAGGGACAGATCGACGTCCGCGACGCTGGAAGCGACGACCGGCGACGCGTTGCCGACGGCGTCGACGGCCCGGATGGCGAAGGCGTAGTTCGTGTCGCCGGGGTTCGTGCCCGCGACGAACTTGCAGGGAGTCCCGTGTTCCGTGACGGTGGGGTTCCGGATGTCCGGGCCCGTGATCGTGAAGGCCTCGGCCGTTCCGGGCGCCGCGGGTGCCTGCACGGCTGCCGTGTACACCAGGCCCGCGACGCTGCAGGCCGCGTTGAAGTCGGTTTCCGTCACGATGGGCAGGGGCGAGTAGCGGATGTCGTAGGACGTCGCCGCGCCGCCGGAGATCCCGTTGTCGCCCACGGCGTTCCACCGCAGGCTGACCGACGGACGGCGCGGATTGACGTCCGCCGTGGCCACGGTGTCCAGGGTCGGCGAGGACGGCGGCAGGAGATCGACCTTGGCCGCGAAGGTCGACGTCGCGGAGTTGCCTGCGACGTCCGTGGCCGTGAGGACGATCGAGCCGCTGGTCTGGTCGGTCAGGGTCACCGCGAGGCTGATGGAGGCCGGGGAGGCGACCATCGTGTAGGGCAGCGCGATGTTCGTCGGCACGATCGCCACGCCGCCGTAGGTCAGGGAGGCGACCTGCCCGCCGGCGAGGTTGGTGTCCGTGATCTGGGCCGAAAGGGCTTTCTGGAGGCCCGCGCTGGTCGCGTTCTCGTCGGCTGCCGTGCCCCACTTGTTGTCGGAGGCGGGGGCCGGACTGGTGAATGCCACGACCGGGTCCGCGAGATCGACGGTCCGGGCCAGGGCGCCCGACGAGCCCGACTGCGTGCCGCTTTCGAAGGCGCGTCCCTCGAAGGTCAGGGCGGCACCGTCGTTGACCGTCGCGGTGAACGTGGCCGACTGGCCCGTCAACGGCTTTTCCTGGGTCGCCACGCCGGTCTGCAGCAGGCGGACGGAATCCACTGCCCCGCAGGACGTCGACACCGTCACGGTGACCGTGAGGCTGGTGGAGGCGCAGTCCGTCCCCGGGGTCGGGCAGGACAGGTTGTTGATGTAGGAGCCGTTTCCGACGCCGGCCAGCGAGACCTGGCACTCGGCGAGGTTCATGGTGATGCCGGCCGTGCTGGAGTTGCTGTTCCCAACGCCGTCGGTCACGACCGCGAGGACCATGTAGTACGGGGTCGCCGCCGCGGGAAGGGTCGGGAAGAGCGACGGCTCGAGGCCGCCGGCCGCGGTGATGGCGCCCTGGGCGATGCGCACGGGCGGATCGCAGGTCGTGAAGGTGGCGTCGCAGTTGGTCGCCAACTGGATCTGCCAGGCGGAGGCGTCGGTGCTGGGGGAGCCGAAAGAGACCTCGATCTGGAAGCCCGGCGAGCCCGGGCGCGCGTCGTCGGCATCGGTCAGGACCGCGCCGCCCACGGGCTTCACCAGCAGAACGTCCGGGAGAACCGTGTCCACCGTGACGGCGTGCGTCGCGACGGCCGGGTTGCCGGCGTCGTCCGTGACGCGGGCCTCCAGGGTGTGGTCGCCGTCGGTCAGCACCGGCAGCGACGCGAACGGGAAGGTGACCAGGCCGCTGGCGCCGACCGTGGCAGTGTCCTGCTGGACGCCGCCGTCCAGGAGGGTGACGACGCGCCCGATGGCGCCATCGGACGAAATCACGATGTCGCGGGAGTCGCCGGCCTTGAGGACCGCGGCCCCGGGGTTGTCGAAGCCGAGGAGCGGCGCCGTTGTGTCCACGGTCGGCCGGTAGTACACCACCGCGGGCGACGAGGGCAGGGGACTGACGTTTCCGACGAGGTCCGTCACCCGGGCGTGGATTTCGTTGGCGCCCTCGCGCAGCGTGGCGTCCAGGGCCAGGTCGCCGGTGAAGTCCGCGGAACCGGCGCCGTCCACGCCGTTGAGCACCACGGCCAGGCTGCCGGGCTCGGACGCGACGACGCGGATCGAGTAGACGCGGCCCGCCGCGACCTGTTCGGCGATGTTCAGGACGTTGGCCGGCGCCTGGGTGTCCGACGGCGAGGTGATCGTCGTCACGACGGGCAGGACCGTGTCCTGGAAGACGTACCGGAAGCGCTCGATGGCGTTGGGGCTGGCGGTCGACGAACTCCAGGGCTGGCCGACCGTCAGCAGGCCCTCGGCGATGAGGCCGTGCGAGCCGTCCGGCAGGCCGGACACGGTGATCGTGGTGTTCCCGGTGCCCGCGCTGGATCCCAGGGCGACCTGGCGATAGCCCGCGGTGCTGCACGGCGTGCCCGGGAGGCCCGCCTTGTTGCTGCAGATCCGGAGGTTGTTGACGCCGGACGGCAGCGACGACACCGACACGATGAGGTTCTTCGGGGTGGCGGCGGCCCAGGGCGTCGCGCAGAAGCCCCCGGCGCAGACGCCGCCCGCAGCGCAGGTCGACGACGTGGTGCAGGCCGTGTTGTTCACGAACACCGGCGACCCGAGGCGGATGACCGGCTGGTCGACCAGGACGTCGACCAGGCGGCTCAGCGTGGTCGTGTTGCCCGAGCCGTCCGTCGTGGACGCGGTCAGTTCGTAGGTGCCGTCCAGCAGCGTGACCCGCGGGAACACCAGTTCCCGGGTGGTCAGGTTCGGAACGGCGGTGTCGACCGTCACGGACACGCGGGCCATCGTGCCGCCCAGGGGGCCGTAGTCGATGTTGACGGCCATGCCGGCGTCGATGGCCGAAACGATGACCTTGAAGGTGAACTGGAGACCGGGCGTCGCCGGGTCCTCGTCGATGGTGTACGTCAGGGCGCCGACGTTCGGGTCGGGCTGCTGGAACGCCACGATGATCGGGGCGAACCGGTCGACCCGGACCGAGATCGGGCCGGCCGTGACCGTCTGGTTCGCCAGGTCGGTGGCCGTCGCCGTCAGGCTGCACGTCTTCTGGTCGATCAGGGTGACGTCCGGGATCGTGAGGACGCCGGTGTCCACGAAGCCGTGATAGACGATGGTCGATGTGCCGCAAGTGACGGTCAGTTGGCCCGCCTGGCCGTCCTCGATGTTCTGGGTGTCGATCAGGACGTTCAGGGCGCAGTTGGCCATTCCGGGCTCGCAGGCGACGGTCGCGAGGTTGATCACGTCCTCGTTCGCCGGCACCCGGAAGGTCAGGACGGGCTGATCGACCTTGAAGGACAGGAAGCGGGGCGCCGAAACGCCCTCGTCCCCGGCCACCGTCGAACGTGCCACGAACGTGTCGCCGGTGGTCGAAAGGGTCGTTACCGGGAAGGTGACGGTTCCGGTGGCGTCCGTGGCGCCGGTGTACGTGTCGGTTCCGTTGACGGAGACCGTGACCGGCGCGCCGGCCTGGACCACCAGCGCCACGTCGGTGACCTGCACCGTGAGGTTGAAGGACTGCACGGCCAGGGGGCCGTTCTTGTCGGGAGCGATGATGCGGACGCGCGGTCCCGGCAGGACCAGCGTGATCGTGCGGGCGACGGTTGCGCCGAGATTGCCGCCGACGTCGGTCGCCTGCGCGGACAGGTCGTTGCTGCCCGGCAGCAGGGTGACCGACAGGAACGTCGCGGAGGTCTCGCCGTCCGCGAGGGTCCTGCAGTCCTTGTCGCCGTTGACCGTCAGGCAGACCCTGGTCCCGGTTCCGCCGCCGGACACGACCGTGACGACCACCGTGGTCTGGTAGCCGGGGGCCGCATCCGAGTCCGCGTCGGTCGTCGGGTTCGTCGCCGGGTCCAGCGTGGCCGTCGGCGGCGTCGTGATGGCCACTTCGGGCGCCACGGTGTCCAGCGTGAAGGGGGCCTGCGTCCTGCTGGTCGGGGTATCCGCCGCCAGGTTGCCGAAGGCGTCCGTCGCACCCACGTCGAGGGTCCAGTCGCCGTCAGCGAGGGGCTGGCCACCGACCAGCAGCGGCAGCGTGAAGACCAGGCCGCCGCTCTTGATGGGGTTGGCCGGCGTGAACGAAAGCGCCTCGACGCCGAGCGCATCCAGGACGCGGACGACGGGTACCACGGTGTTCAGGTTCGTGGCCGCGAGGACGACGTTCAGGCTGGTCTTGTTGACCCTGGCCCCGATGGCCGGCTGCAGGATGCGCAGTTCGGGCGCCGGCAGGCCCACGCGGAAGGCCACGTTGCCGGACACCGACGGGTTGGAGGCGTTGTCCAGCACGCGGCAGGTCACCTTGCTGGTCAGGGCCTGCACCGACAGCGCGACGGCGATCGGGTACATCCCGTCCGTCGCGGGCGTGACGACCGTGAAACTGCCGACGGGCAGTTCGGGAGTGCCGAGGCGATCCTCGCGGCAGCGGACGGTCAGCGTGGTACCGGCCTGGACGGCCTCCCCCAGCACGACCACGTTCGTTTCGTACACCAGGGCGGTCGCGGGGTTGCCGTCGTCCTTGGCCAGCAGGACCGCCCCCGCGGTCGGCGTCATGATCGTCAGGGCCGCCTGGGTGACCTTCGCCTGGAAGGTGAACTCGGCGCGTCCCGTGCGGCCGCAGGAATCCAGGCCCGTCGCGACGATGACGTGGCCGCCGTCGGCCGTCAACGCCAGGTCCGGGACGCTCCAGAGGCCCCCGGCGTCCGGTACCGGGGCGCCGACGGCGGTGCCGTCGAGGGTGATGGCCAGGGGGTCGCCGGTCTGCATGCCCGCTGCCGTGCCCGCCGTGTCGAAGGTCAGGCCGTTCGACGGATCGCCGTCCTTGTCGTCCTGGAGGGTCAGGAGGGCCTTGGCGGGCGCCGTGATGGCGACCGTCGGGTCCACCAGGTCGAGGGTGTAGGCGAGGTCCGCGGTGACGGCCGTCCGGTCGGCGGCTGCCGTGTCGGAAACCTCGGCGGCCACCTGTACGGAAACGCCGTCCACGCCGGCCGTGTGGTCCAGCAGCGTCGCGACGATCGTGGCCGCACCGGATGCGTCCAGGGGGACCGGGTCCGTCGTGGTGGTCGTGCCGTCGATGATGACCTTGAGGCGGGCCGTGGTGCACGTGCGTTCGGGGTTCGTGACCGTGAAGCTGACCTGGAAGCCGGCCGCAACCGGATCCGCGTCGGCCAGCACGCACGTCGCGTTGGTGGGCGTCAGGCCGATGCCGCAGGTTCCGATGTCCACCTTGACGGTCTTCAGGACCTCGCCGGTTTCCTGCAGGACGTTGGTCGCCTCGGCCCGCACTTCGTAGCCGCTGGGGTTGTGCGTCAGGCCGATGGTCGCGAATGTCGCGGTGCCGATGCCGGCCGTCACCACGGCCTTGACCGTGGACACCAGGCTCCCGGCCACGAACAGCCGGACGTCGGTGCCGTTTTCGATGTTCTTCGTCGTGACGACGATGTCCATCTGGAAGCCGGGGCTGTCCGCGTACGCCGCGGGCTCGTCGGACTTCACGAGGGTCACGATGTCCGTGTCCTGGCCCTTGGGGCCGGACGCGGTCTGGAAGACCATCGTCAGTTCCGGAGTGGTGACGACCTCGACCTCCGGAATGTCGGCGTCCGGGAGATCGGTCGTCCCGTCCTCGACGTCCGCGTCCGGCGTGTCGACCGCCCCCGTGAACGACACCGTGCCTCCGGTACAGGCGGAAAAGGCCGCCAGGACCAGTGCCAGAAGCAGGCTTGTCGATTTGCGGCTCATCCCTCTTCCTCCCGTACGATGGCTTCCAGGACGTTCCGGGACACCAGCGAGTCCAGGAACGTCCGGACGTCGGCTTCCACGTCGTCGGCCTCGCCGGCATTGAATTCATGCCGAACGGCCGACACGATGTCATCCAGTGACCGTCCCGGGTGGCCCCGGAGGAGGTCCAGGACGAACGCTCCCACCGGGTCGGATACGACGTGGAACGCGCTGTCGGCCGAAAGCATGAAATGCTCATCGTCCAGCGAGCGGTGCACCACGTCTGGTCTGAGCCGGTAAACGGCAGCGCGGATCATGGGGTTAGGGTAATCGAACGGCGGATCGGCGTCAAACTTCCGGAGGCAGGAACTCCGCTTCCCCGTAAGCGAGATCGTTCTCCCTCCGTGTCGGTAGGCATCCCCCCCGGCGGGGGATTCACCCCGCGGGGAACCGGACCTCGCGCAGGAAACGGGCGGCGTCCTCGGGCGGGGTGGGGTTGATGTAGAAGCCGCTTCCCCATTCGAAGCCGGCGGTCTTGACCAGGCGGGGCAGGATTTCGATGTGCCAGTGCCAGTCCATTTCGATCGTCGACCAGTAGCCGGGACGCCGGTTCATCAGGTGGTACGACGGCGCCGTGTGCAGCAGGAAGTTGTAGGGCGGGTCGTTCAGGCTGGCCTTCATGCGCCGGATGACCTCGCGCAGGTGGCGGGCCAGGCTGTAAAGGCGGGCGTCGTCCAGGGACGCGTAGTCCGCGTCGTGGCGCAACGGGGCGACGCACATCTCGAACGGGAAGCGCGACGCGTAGGGGCACCAGGTCACGTAGTCGGAGTCCTTCGTCACGATGCGGGTCTGGTTGCCCAGTTCCTGCGCGATGATGTCGCAGAAGATGCAGCGCTCCTTCAGCGCGTAGTGCTCGCGGGCGCTCTGCAGCTCCACCGATACCGTCCGGGGCGTGATGGGCGTGGCGATCAACTGGGAGTGGGGGTGCTCCAGCGACGCGCCCGCCGCGGCCCCGCGGTTCCGGAAGATCAGGATGTACCGGAACCGCACGTCGCGCTGCAGGTCGATGATGCGTTCGCGATACATCCGCAGGACCGCCGCCACGTCCTCGACGGGGAGGTCGGCCAGATCCTTGTCGTGGTGAGGCGTTTCCACGATGACCTCGTGGGCGCCCACGCCGTTCATGCGATCGTACTGGCCCACGGCGGCGCGTTCCAGGTCGCCCTCGATGCGCAGGGCCGGGAACTTGTTCGCCACGACCCGGACCTTCCACGCCGACGGGTTGGCCGGGTCGGTGAAGGAGTGGATCTGCGGCGGCGTCGTTTCCTCGTGGCCGGGGCAGAAGGGGCAGGTGTCGCGGCCCGTCGCACCCGAGCCTCGTTCGACGGCAAACTCCTGCGGGCGGCTGGCGCGCTCCGTGGAGATGATGACCCAGCGCTTCTGCACGGGGTCATGGCGGAGTTCGGGCATCAGTTCCTCCCGGGGGTCACACGAACCAGTTTGCCCGTTCGATCCCCAGGGGGTCGCACGCCACGTCGATCACGGCGTCCCAGGGAAAGCGCTCGTCGGAAAGCTCGGCACTTCCTAGCACAAGGTGGAACTCGATGGCAAACGCCGTCCGGGAGTCGCGCCAGGCCTGGAAGACGTTCAGCGGGAGGGCGATCTCGAGGACGTCGCCTACGGCCGCGCGGGCCTCCGCCACGGGGAGGGAGGCGCCGGCCTTGTCCCGGATCTCGACGGCCAGGCCCCCGTCTTCGCGGCGCACGACGAAGGTCAGGGGCTCGGGGCGCGAGACGTTGACCGTGATCCAGTCCCCCAGCGTCATCAGTTCCGTCATGGGCTTGAACCCGTCGACGCGCAGGTAGAAGAACCGGTCGTCGAAGCCGAAGCGGACCCCGGCCACCAGCGGCTGGAGGCGATGGATGGCGCCCTGCTGGAAGGTGCACGAGCCGGCGCCGACCCACTTGTAGTAGCTGTCCCGGAGGCCGGTGATCGTCGGCGAGATGCGGGCGGTCGGTTGAAGGACCGGAACGGACGGGTGGTCGGGTGCGACGGGCCGGTCCAGGTGGTCCGGCGGCGTCAGGCCCAGCTCCTCGTAGGTCATTCGCAGGTTCTGGCGAAACAGGTAGTCGAACTCGGGTTCGTGGATCGACGAGTGGCCCGCGCCGAACCACCAGAACCAGTCCGAGGCCTCGGCGCGCATCAGGAAGCGTCGGACGTTGGCGCGCTTTTCCGGGGCCAGCGCCGACACGTCCCGGGCCACTTCCAGCGTTTCGGCCAGGAAGGACCACGCGCGGTTCTTGACCGGGTCCCCGATCCACGTGTTCAGGTTGCCGTCGATCCAGGACCCCGTCGCCAGCATGTCCAGCGGTTCGCCGGGTCCATGGCGGTCGAGGTACTCGCTGAAGGTCACGGGCGCCGCGAAGTCGGATCGGCAGACGGCCCCGTACAGGGCGTCCAGGAAGGGGTAGCCGCCATCGGGATAGTGCTCCCAGGCGTTTTCGCCGTCCAGGGCCACGACCACGATCGACCGGTCGTCCTCGCTGGCCTCGGCCCGGTGCCGCAGTTCCTGCATGAACGCCTTGACCGCCTTTTCGCGCGGCCAGCGGCTGTAGACGAAGCCGATCTGATCGGACAGGAAGTGGTCGCGGAAGAAGATCGACACCCCGGCGAACTGGTGGGGGCGCATGCGCTCGCGGAGGGTCATGGACCCGCCCAGGGAGCGACGGAGGATCTCTTCGTCGGTGCAGATCCAGCGGACGCCCCGCGATCCGATGATGCGGACGGCGCGTTCCGACACGGCGCCTTCCGCAGGCCAGACGCCCGCGGGACGGCGGCCGAAGGTGCGTTCGAAGTACCCGAGTCCCTCGTCCACCTGACGTTCCGCCTCCTCCGGGGCCTCGACGCGAGCCCAGGGGAGCCGGGTGGACGGGTTGGCCTCGACCGCCGCGTGGGTGGCGCACAGCAGCGGGAGGATCGGGTGGTTGAACGGCGACGTGGACAGTTCGACCTGTCCGGAGGCCCACAGGTCGCGGTACAGCGGCACGATGCGGCCCAGGAATTCGCGGCCCACGGCCAGCAGCACATCCCGATCCGATGCGGCGAAATCCCGGCCCTTGGCGGCGATCGCCTGGACGCGCGGATCCTCCTGGAGGGTCGGGCCGCACCAGACCAGCAGGTAGAGGACCGTGAGGTCCAGGAAGTCCCCGGAGGTGAAGCGGTCGATGACCCCGCCCGAGCACGCAGTCGACTCGGGCCGATCCACGGCAGGGGCCGCCAGCGGCGAGGCGTGCAGCATGTCGAACAGTTCGCCGTACCGCGGGAAGCGGGTGATCATCGTGGCGTGGTTCACGCCGAAGCAGGTTCGGAGCAGGAATTCACGGTCCACCGGGGACAGGTCGGACGGATCCCGGGTCATGGCCAGGAGCGTCTGGTCGGGGACCGGCCCCCCCTCGGCGTATCGCGCCAGGCCCTCGAGCAGGCTGGGCGTGAAGTTCACGACCATCCGCATCGTCGGGTGCCGACCGGCCACCTCGCCCATGTCGTAGTAGTCCTTGGTGCCGTGCAGGTAGGTCCAGGGGAGCAGGAACAGGCCCGATCGGGGTTCCGCGTAGGGCGGCTGGTGCATGTGCCAGAGGAACGCGACCTGGATGCGGCGTTTCATGGCCGGAGGATACCTCGGTCGAGGGGGCGCGGCCAGCGCGTCGCGTCGGAGATCCCTGTTCGCAGCCGGATTTCCCGGTCCGGGGCGCGAACCGGCGGCGCGCTGTCGCACGGGGGGCCGGGACCGGATACAATTCGCCGTCCGGCGAGGGTCAGGCCCTTTGGGGGGGGACGATGAACGACGATTCGAACAGGTGTGCGGGACCGGGCCCCGAGGGCGCCGTCCTGACCCTGGAGCAGGTGACGGATGCGCTGTGCGAGGCCCACGACGGCCTGACGCGCCTGGGGACCAACGGGGACGAACACCGGCAGTTGCCGTCCCGGGCCGCCCTGGTGGAGGCCGTGGAGGAACTGCGGTCCGTGCTGTTTCCCGGCTACGTGGGCGAGCCGGACGTCCGGCGTGAAAGCCTGAGGTTCCACCTGGGCGCGACGCTGGACCGGGTGTCCCGCGTGCTGCGGGAGCAGGTCAGGCGCGGGCTGTGCTTCACCGGGTGCGCGGTTCCGGGCGACTGCAACGCGTGCGAAGTGCGCGCCCACGAGATCACGACGGCCTTCGTCGGGCGGCTGCCCGAGGTGAGGCGCCTGCTGGCTACCGACGTTCAGGCCGCGTACGAGGGCGACCCGGCGGCGACCAGTCCCGACGTGGCGATCTTCTGCTACCCGGGCATCATGGCGGTCACGTGCCAGCGCATCGCCCACCAGTTGCACCTGCTGGGCGTGCCGCTGATCCCGCGCATCATCACGGAGCACGCCCACTCGCTGACCGGGATCGACATCCACCCGGGCGCGGCCCTGGGCGAACGGTTCTTCATCGACCACGGCACCGGCGTCGTCATCGGGGAAACGTGCGTGATCGGGAACAACGTCCGCATCTACCAGGGCGTGACCCTCGGCGCGAAGTCGTTCCCGCTGGACGAGGACGGCCACCCGATGAAGGGCATCCCGCGCCACCCCGTCGTCGAGGACGACGTGATCATCTATTCCGGTGCGACCGTCCTGGGGCGCATCACCATCGGCCGCGGCTCGACCATCGGCGGCAACGTCTGGCTGACCCACGGGGTCCCGCCGGGCAGCCGCGTCGCGCAGGATTCGCGCTGACGTCCGCCCGTCGGATCCCCGTGATCGTCCACGAGCACGTCCACGTCGAGGTCCACGACGAGCACGGGAATCGTCCTGTCCCAGTATCGTGCTAGGATCCGCCCGTCTTTTCCCGGCCCGCACACGGGCTGCGGATGGGGGCGACCATGGGGGGCGCGGCATCCCCGGCGCCCGGGCGATGGTCCCGGGTGCCTCGATGGATGTGGATTGTCGGGATCGGAATCGGTGCGGCGGTCGTCCTGACCGTCGTCGCCCTCCTGGCGATCCGTCCGCTGGTCCTGAAGGTCGCCCGGGCCGAACTGGACTCCCGCCTCGCTCCGCTGTCCGACGCCCTGGGTCGCAAGGTCACCATCGGCGGCCTGTCTGCCGGGATCACCGAGGAAATCGTGCTGGCCGACCTGCGCCTGCCCGGGTCCGACGGCGGACCGGACACGCTGGTCATCCCGATGCTGCGACTGGGCTTTTCGCCCTGGGACCTCGTCCGGGGCAAGGCCATGCCCGACCACGTCGTGCTGGAGCGGCCGACCCTGACGGTCCGCCTGGACGGCGCCACCCCGACGGACCTGAAGGACCTGGCCGACGGGATCCAGCGATGGCGGGCCCGTCGTGGCCCGGGAAGCGGCGGCGGGGGCGGTGTCGGCGCGATGCCCGAGGTCCAGGTGAAGGACGGCGCCGTCGTGTTCCTGCAGGGGAAGGATCCGGTGCCGGTCGGCCGCCTGACGGGACTGCGCCTGGACGCCCGGCGCGGTGACGGCGCCCTGGAGGCGGACCTTTCGGCGACTGCCGAGGGGCTGGGAGCCGCGCCGACACTGCTCCGCGGCGTGGCCACGTACGACGCGACACGGATTGCCTACGCCAGCCTCGACTCGGACGCCCCGGTCGAGTGGACGCGCCTCCTGGGGGCCCGGGCGCCCCTGGGGGCCTCGGTCGAGGGCGCCGGCGTGGACCTGGATCGCAAGACGGGGCGCTTGAAGGTGACCCTGAAGAACCTCCGGTCGGAGGATGCGACGTCCCTGCTGCCCGCTGCGGTGGCCCGGTGGTTCCCTGCGGCGGGTCCCGTGGCTGCAGACGAGGTCCGGATCGAGGTCGACGCCGCGCTGCTGGCCGCCGCCGCCGGGACGAAGGCTCTGCGCGAGGCCCTTCAGTCGGTGGCGATCCGGGGCGCCCGTGCCCGCCTGACGCCGTCCCGGGGGGCCTGGTCGGCGCTGGTCCTGGAGGGCGTGTCCTTCGACCTGAACCGTGCGCCCGACGGCAGCCTGCTGGGCCGCGTGTCGGGCGGAACGGCCCTGGGTACCGGGGCGCCGTCGCGGTTCGCGGCGGAAGCCCGCCTGGGGTCGGCCGACGAACTGAGGGGCGCCGCGGTCCGGCTGTCCGGGCCCATGGCGGTGCAGGCCCTCAGCCTCATCGACCGGCACGTCCTGCCGTGGCCCGGAGCCGACGTGGACCTGGACCTGTCGCTGGAGGGCGACGGGACGAAGTTCACGGCCTCCGGGCGGCTGGCGGGTTCCGGGCTGGCGTACTTCTGGACCAAGATCTGCCTGGTCCCGCTGACCGACCTCGCGTTTTCCGCCATCCTCCGCGGCGAACTGGACCTGGAAAAGCAGACCGGCCACCTCGTCGTGGATCCGCTGACCGTGGGGCGGGCCACCTTTTCGGCCGAGATGGGCGTCGAGGGGTTCCACGCAAAGCCCCGTCTTTCCATGCGCTTCACGATCCCGCGCCAGCCCTGCCAGTGGGTCGCGTCGGCCATCCCGCCGGTCATGGTGCCGCGCCTGGAGGGGATGGCCTTCCAGGGATCGATGGAGTTCGACATCCGCCTGTCGCTGGACCTGAACGGCCTGGAGGTCAAGACGGGCGGGCCTGAAAACAAGACGACCGTCAAGGGCGCCAGCCTCTCGGTGGACGGGGACTTCGAGGCGTGCGAGGCCCGGACGCTGGGGCGTCATGCGAACCTTCCGGCGCTGGACGAGCCGTTCGTGCACGTGATCCCCGCGGACGAGGAGGAGGACGCGCCGGCGATTTCGGTCGGGCCCGGCACGCCGTCCTACGTGGCGTTCGACAAGATCCCGGAGCCGGTCTGGCAGGCGGCGCTGGCGACCGAGGACATGGGCTTCTTCAAGCACGCGGGATTCAAGCTGGGCCTGATCAAGCGGGCCATCGTCCTGAATCTGGACAAGGGCTGGTACGTGTACGGCGGCAGCACGATCAGCCAGCAGTTGGTGAAGAACCTGTTCCTGTCCCGGGAAAAGACGCTGTCGCGGAAGCTGGAAGAAGCCATCATCGTCTGGCAGATGGAGCGGCGCCTGACCAAGGAGCGCATCCTGGAGCTGTACCTGAACTGCATCGAGTACGGGAAGCGCGTCTACGGGATCAAGGCCGCGGCGAAGGCGTACTTCAACCGGCCGGTCGAGGAGTTGACGCCCCTGGAGGGCGCGTTCCTGATGGCCACCAAACCGGCGCCCGTGAACGCCTACGGGGTCTACGAAAAGCGCCAGTTCAGCAAGTGGTGGGTCCAGCGCCTGCACGGCATCCTGGTGCGCCTGTCGAAGGAGATGAACGTGCTGGACGAGGCGCAGGTCCTGGCGGCGGCGCCCTACCTGCCCCTGTTCTGGTACCCGGAGGAAGGCGTGTTCGCCTATCCGTCCGTCGACGCGTCGCTGCTGGTTCCGGAAGGCATGCCGGGCGAGTTGCCGAAGGAGCCTCCGCCGCTGCCGGCTGCGTCCCCCGCCGCTCCCGCACCCTGACGCTCCCGGGAACCCGCCTTCACCCGCAGCAGCAGGGCCGACACGGCCGCAGGCGTGACGCCTTCCAGCCGGCTGGCGGCGCCCAGGGTCGTCGGACGGGCGCGGGTCAGGCGCTCGCGGACCTCCAGGGACAGGGCCGGCAGCGTGCCGTAGTCCAGCCCGGCGGGCAGCGGCAGGCTGTCGAACGCCCGGAACCGTTCCACCTCGGCCCGTTCCCGGGCGATGTAGCCCTCGTACCGGACGCGGATCGTCAGGGCGGTGCGCTCGTCGTCCGCCAGGGCCGCCAGGGCGCCCGTGGGGTCGTGGGGCAGGAGGGCCGACGGATCGGTTCCGGGCCGCCGCAGCCACTCCCGCAACGTCAGGCCGTCGGGGGGCGTCGGGGTGTCCGCGGGAAGGTCGGCGGGCCGCACGCGGGTGCGGGACAGGATCGCGTCGGCCGCATTGATGCGGTCCGCCCGCGCCTCGGTGTCCCGGGCCCGGGCGGGCTCCAGCAGGCCCAGGCGGGAAGCCAGGGGGGACAGGCGATCGTGGGCGTTGTCCTCCCGCAGGCTCAGGCGGAACTCGGCGCGCGACGTGAACATCCGGTAGGGCTCGGTGACGCCGCGGGTCGAAAGGTCGTCGGCCATCACGCCGAGGTAGCCGTCGGCACGGGACAGCACGAAGGGCCGGTCCCCCCGGGCCGCCAGGGCCGCGTTCGCACCGGCCAGCAGGCCCAGCGCTGCGGCCTCCTCGTACCCGGTCGTTCCCAGGACCTGCCCGGCCAGGTACAGGCCCGCCACGCGGTGGCAACCCAGGGAACCGTCCACCTCGCGCGGGTCGACGAAGTCGTATTCGACCGCGTAGCCCGGCTGGGTGATCACGGCGTCCCGCAGGCCCGGGATGGCCCGGATGAAGGCCTCCTGGACGTCCAGCGGCAGGCTGGTGGACAGGCCGTTCGGGTACACCTCGGGGCTTTCGAGGCCCTCGGGCTCCAGGAACACCTGGTGCTGATCGTGATGGGCGAAGCGGACGACCTTGTCCTCGATCGACGGGCAGTAGCGCGGGCCCCGGCCCTGGATGCGGCCGCTGAACAGCGGCGCCCGGTGGAGGTTCGCCCGGATCACGGCGTGGCACGCCGGGCCCGTCCAGGTGATGTAGCAGGCCCGGTGGGGCAGGGGCGGCGTCCCGTCCGGCCAGAGGCTGAAGGGGGGCGAGGTCGGGTCCGATTCCTGCGGCGTCGTGGCGGACAGATCCAGGCTGGACGCCAGCAGGCGCGGGGGCGTGCCGGTCTTCAGGCGGCCCAGGGGCAGGCCCAGGCCGCGCAGCGCGTCCGACAGGCCGAGGGAGGGCGCCTCCCGGAAGCGGCCGCCGGGCACCATGTCGTCGCCGAAGTGCAGTACGGCATCCAGGAAGGTCCCGCACGTCAGGACGACCGTCCGGGTGTCGATCTCCCGGCCATCGGCCAGGACGACCGCCCGGATTGCCCCCTCCCGGACCACGAGGCCCCGGGCCTCGCCCTGGATCGGGGTGATGCCGTCGGCCCGGCGCACGGCACGGACCATCCGATCGTTGTACAGGTACCGGTCGCACTGGACCCGCGTCGCCCGGACGGCCGGGCCCTTCTGCGTGTTCAGGACCCGCGCGTGGATCGTCACGGCGTCGGCGGCGCGGCCCATCTCGCCGCCCAGGGCGTCGACCTCCTTGACCAGGTGGCCCTTGCCGATCCCGCCGATGGCCGGGTTGCAGGACATGCGGCCCAGGGAAGCAGCGTCCTGCGTCACCAGGGCGACGCCGGCGCCCATGCGGGCCGCGGCCAGGGCGGCTTCCACCCCGGCGTGCCCGCCCCCGACCACCACGACGTCAAATCCCATGACCGCCTCCGGCCGGGAGGTATATCCGATCCGGGCCGGAGGTTCCATTCGCATCATCTATGGGTGTTTCGCCATTTCGGGGTTGAACGGATTTGACGCCATGTGTCATTCCCTGATATGTCGCTTGGCAATCGGTTGAACCCCCTTGGGGAAACCGCTATGGTCCTGACGGGCTGAACTTGGAGGATTCCGATGCGTTTGACCCGAGCAACCGAATACGCCTACCGCGCCCTGCGTTTCCTGGGCGCCCGGAAGGAAGATCGTTGGTTTTCGATCCAGGAAATCGCCCAGGCGGAAGAGATGCCGGTCCAGTTCCTGGCGAAGGTGATGCAGCACCTGACGCAGGCGGGCCTGGTGCACTCCGCGTGCGGCAAGACCGGCGGCTACCGGCTGGGGCGCCCCGCGGCCCAGGTCAAGATGGCTGACGTCTTCCTGGCGATGGAAGGACCCCTGTCGGTGAACATCTGCCTGATGTACCCGACCGACTGCAAGTTCGTCGAGCACTGCAAGGTGCACAACGTCTGGCAGGAGATGCAGGATGCGATCCTGGACGTCCTGAACCGCCACACGCTGGAAGAAATCCTCCCCACCGGCGTTCCGTTCCCGCTCCCGGAACGCACCAAGGGCAAGAAGAAGATCGCCGCCGCCGTCGCTGTCTGACCCCGTCGGCAGCCCCCCGCCGCACCATTCCATCCCGTGGATCGATCGACGCACAGCCTTGCCTTCGCAGTTCCCGACGGAAAAAATGGGGACAGACACCATTTCCGGAATAATGGGGACAGACACCATTTCGTGCGGCAGGGGGCGGGTCAGCGCGGATTGTAGTTCGGCGGTTCCTCGGTGATCTGGACGTCGTGGACGTGCGACTCCCGGAGCCCCGAGTCGGTGATCCGGACGAAGACCGCCTTTTCGTGGAGGTCCGCGATGCTCTGGGCGCCGCTGTAGCCCATGCCGGAGCGCAGGCCGCCCATCAACTGGTACACGACCTGGGCCAGGGGGCCCTTGAACGGGACGCGCCCCTCGATGCCTTCCGGGACCAGCTTTTCGGGTTCGTAGTCGTCCTGGAAGTACCGGTCGCGCGACCCCGCGCGCATGGCGGCGAGGCTGCCCATGCCGCGATAGACCTTGTAGGCGCGCCCCTGGTAGAACACGACGCTGCCGGGCGCCTCCTCGGTGCCGGCCAGCAGGTTGCCCACCATGACGGTGTCGGCGCCGCAGGCCAGGGCCTTGACCAGGTCCCCCGAGTACTTGATGCCGCCGTCGGCGATCAGCGGGATGCCGTGCTTGTGGGCCTCGGCGGCGCAGCGGGTGATGGCGGTGATCTGCGGTACGCCGACACCGGAAACCACGCGCGTCGTGCAGATGGAACCCGGTCCGATGCCGACCTTCACGGCGTCGGCGCCGGCTTCGGCGAGGGCCGCGACCGCTTCGGGGGTGGCGACGTTGCCGGCCGCCACGTCCACGTTCGGGTGGCGCGCCTTCATTTCGCGGACCGCTTCCAGGACGCCCTTCGAGTGTCCGTGGGCGGTGTCCACGCACAGCAGGTCCACGCCGGCGTCGACCAGTTCCGCCGCGCGCTTGAGTCCCTGGGGGCCGACGCCCACGGCCGCCGCGGCCAGCAGGCGCCCGCGATCGTCCTTGGCGGCATCCGGGAAATTGAAGCCCTTTTCGATGTCCTTCAGGGTGACGAGGGCCTTCAGGACGCCGTCGGGGTCCACGATCGGCAGCTTTTCGATGCGGTGCTTGTGCAGGATTTCGATGGCCTGTTCCCAGTTGATGCCCTCGGGGCCCGTGACGACCTCGCGGGTCATGACCGCCGAAACCGGTCGCGACACGTCGTTTTCGAACTGGAGGTCGCGGCTGGTCAGGATGCCGACCAGCACGCCGTTGTCCAGCACGGGCAGGCCCGAGATGCGGTGCCGCTTCATCAGTTCCAGGGCGTACGACAGCGGCTGCTCGGGGCTGACGGTCACCGGGTTTTCGATGACCTTGCTTTCCGATTTCTTGACCCGCTCGACCTCGCGCGCCTGGTCCTCGATGGACAGGTTCTTGTGGATCACGCCGATGCCGCCCTGGCGGGCCAGGCCGATCGCCGTTTCCGACTCGGTCACCGTGTCCATGGCCGCGGCCATCAGGGGGATGCGCAGCCGGATTCGGCGCGACACGCGCGTTGCCAGGCTGACATCCTTGGGCAGGATCTCGCTGTAGTTCGGGACCAACAGGACGTCGTCGAATGTGAGGGCGGGTTCAGTGTCCAGCAGGCGCATGACGCTCCTCCACAGGGAAAGACCCGGAGGATCGCCGGGGGGCGGGTGCGACCCGGAGGCCGCCGGGTTTTCCGTTGTAATAGAATCACGGACCGGTGTCAAAGGGGACGGACATGCCCGACCAGGACGATCTCTTCGGCGGCGCCTCGACCTCGCGTGGAAAGCGGGATGTCGTGGTGCGGGAAAATGACGTCCCTGCGCGCGATGCGGGGGGACGGGATCCGGGCGCGGGGACTGGACGGGAGCCCCTGGCCGAGCGCGTTCGCCCGGCGTCGCTGGACGAACTGGTGGGCCAGGACGAGGCGCTGGGGGCCGCGGGGTTCCTGCGGGAGGCCATCGAGGCCGACGCGCTGCCCTCGCTGATCCTCTGGGGGCCGCCCGGGTGCGGCAAGACGTCGCTGGCGCGGGTCATCGCCGGCCACACGAAATCGCGGTTCGTGCCCTTTTCGGCGGTTCTTTCCGGCGTGAAGGAAATCCGGGAGTTGGTGGCCGAGGCCCAGGCCCTGTGGGCGCGCGAAGGGCGCAAGACGCTGCTGTTCGTGGACGAAATCCACCGGTTCAACAAGGCCCAGCAGGACGCCTTCCTGCCCCACGTCGAGAACGGCACGATCACGATGGTCGGCGCCACGACCGAAAACCCCTTCTTCGAGGTCACGTCGCCGCTGCTGTCGCGGTGCCGCGTGGTGCGGTTGCTGCCGCTGGGCGTCGATGCCCTGGTCGCGGTGGGGCGGCGGGCGTTGGCGGATGCCGAACGGGGCCTGGCGGCCCGCGGCGTCGCGGTGTCCGACGAGGTGCTGTCGGTCATGGCCCGGGGGGCCGACGGCGACGGGCGGCGGATGCTGAACCTGCTGGAGGCCGCCGTGGACCACGCGGCGCGCAGGTCGCTGCCCGCGGTGGACGAGGGGGTCCTGGAGGCGGTCAAGTCCGGCCCGACGCTGCGGTACGACCGCGCCTACGAGGAGCACTACAACGTCGTTTCGGCGTTCATCAAGAGCCTGCGCGGCTCGAACCCGGACGCGGCGATCTACTGGATGGTCCGCATGCTGGACGGGGGCGAGGACCCGTCGTTCGTGTGCCGTCGGATGATCATCTTCGCGGCCGAGGACATCGGGAACGCGGATCCCCGGGCGCTGCAGGTGGCGGTGGCCGCCAAGGAGGCCTTCGAGTTCCTGGGCATGCCCGAGGCGGACATCCCCATGGCCCAGGCCGCGACGTACCTGGCGTCGGCGCCCAAGTCCAACGCGGCCTACATGGCGCTGAAGGCGGCGCGGAAGGTCATCCAGGAAACGGGCAGCCTGGAGGTGCCCCTGCACCTGCGCAACGCCCCGGCGAAGGGCATGGCCGTGCTGGGCTATGGCCAGGGCTACGCCTACCCCCACGACTACGACGGGGCGTTCGTGGAGGCCGAGTACCTTCCCAAGGAACTGCAGGATCGGCGCTTCTACGAGCCTGCCGGCCAGGGGTACGAAAAGACCATCCGGGAGCGCCTGGAGTGGTGGCGCACGCACCGGGGCGGCAATCGGGAAGGGGGCTGAACCATGGCGCGACGGGTGCTGATCATCGACGGCTACAACGTGATCGGGGCGCTGTCCGTCCTGCGGGGGGACCGCCTGGGCGCCGGGCGGGAGGCCCTGCTGGACCGGCTGTCCCGGTACGCCCTGGTCCGGGGGCACCAGGTCATCGCGGTGTTCGACGGGACCGCGGCGGTCCGGCACGGGGCGGCGACCCATTCCCACCCCGGCGTCAAGGTCGTGTTCTCGGGCCCTGATGAAAAGGCGGATCCGGTCATCGTGCGGATGGTCCGCGAGCGGCGGGGGGAATGCGTGGTGGTGTCCGACGATCACGGCATCCGCAAGCCCAGCGACCATGCCGGCGCCGTGATCCTGTACTGCGAGCAGTTCGACCGGCTCCTGGCGTGTTCGGAAGAGGAACCGGTGCCCGCGCATCCGCAGGCGTCCACCATGGTTCGTCCCGCCGCGGCGCCGCCCGTCGCGCCGTTGTCCGCGGCCGATCGCGAGGCCTGGGAGGCCTTCGCGTCGGGGGTGACCCGGCTGCCCGACGAGGCGCCGCACGTGGCCGCGCACCTGGAGGTCGTCATGGTCCCCGCGGCGCCGCCTGCGCCTGCGGAATCCGGCAGGTCGCCTGCCCGGCCTGCCGTGCCCGACTCCTCCCCGCCGGACCCGTCCGATCCGTGGTTCGTGCCGGACAGCGTCATCGCGGCCAAGGACGCCGATGAGGAACGGCCGGTGCACTGCGATCGGGGGCCCAGCCGGGACGAGCGCCGCCGCAGGCATATCCTCGACGACCTGTGACCGGGGACGTCCCGCCGCGTCAGCCCGCCCGTCGGGTCGTCCTGGTGCTCGACGTCCAGTCGATGGTCGGAATCAGTCCGACGTTGCGCGCCTCGTCTCGATCGATTCCCCAGGCGTCGGAAGCGGATCTCCGCTGGGGGAAGTCGTCGGTCGGGTCGATCGCGGGATGCTGCTCCTTGAGGAACCGGGCGAACTGCAGGTCCGCCCTGGCCGTGTGGCTGGATACCAGTTGCAGCAGCATGCCCCGGATTGCTTCCTGGATCCTCGGGGTGACCCCCTCGGCCTGGCTGCGGCGGTGCAGGGCGCCAATCGTTTCCCGCAGGGCCTCGTGTTCCCGGGCGTGGGCCTTGACGTCGGGGAAGCCGAAGAGGCGCATCGCGAACAACTCGTCGTCGAACGGCGTCCGGCTGTATTCCAGCAGGAAATCCATCGCCTGCGACGTCATCGGAGCCCGCGGTTCCTTCCCCTCCGGGAAGGCCCGGTGGAACCACTGGAACAGGAGCGCCCGGCTGAGGTCCAGATCGTCGATTCCGGTGCGCTGTTCTTGCGGCAATCGGCTGTGGCGCATCTTCCATCTCCATCCTGGGTGCCCTACAGAGGAGTTCGGAAGAATCCCGTTCCAGGCGCACGCGGAAGATCCTTGTCGGCCCTGGGGAAGTCGCTGTCGGCAATCAGGACTTTGCGCAGGATGAGCCCGTCGGGGGCCCTTCCGGGTCGCGGGCTACCGGCCGGCGGCCAGGCACGCCACCTCGTCGTCCGACAGGGCCCTGGCGAAGGCCTGGACGTCGGCCAGGCCCCCGGTGAAGCGGTCGAGGTTCTCGATGTCCGACCCGACGCGCGCCCGCCACGGGAAGGTGGCGCCCATCGCGAAGGCGGCGGTCTTCCGGGCCACGACGACGCCGTCGACGGCCAGGCGGGCCTCCCCGGCGTCGGCGTCCCAGGTCGCGGCCACGTGTGTCCAGGCCCCGGGCGTGAACGGCGCGTCCAGGCGCATCGGCCGTCCCCGGGCGTCGTGCAGGTCCAGCGCGACGCGACCGTCCGCCACCGAGAGGCGTACCGAACCATGGCGGCAGGGCTGGGAACCCCAGGTCGAACCCGCGGCGCAGAAGGGGCTGCCCGGAATGCCGACAGCCCCCGTCCCCCGGCCGGGAAGCGCCGTGCGCCGGGCCGGGTCCAGGCCGTCGGGACCGCCCCAGTACACGTGCGAGTCCAGGGCGTGCGTGGAGCCGTCCCAGGTGCTCGGCACCAGCACGTCGACCCACCCGTCGCCGTCCAGGTCGGCAGCGGCCATGCCCAGGCACCCGTTGGCGGGCAGTTCGACGCGGTCGTCGGGATGGAAGCCCGCGGCGGAACCCCGGTAGACCCGGGACGGCACGTCCAGCGGCTTCGTGAACCTTCCGTCCGCCCCCTTCGTGCCGTCGAAGTAGTTCGGCATCAGCAGGTCCGGCCAGCCGTCGTCGTCCAGGTCGGCCGCGGACGGGTCGATGCCCCCGAAGGAGGGCAGGGCCAAGAAATCGTCCGGGGTGAACCCCGTTGCGCTGCCACGGTAGATCCGCGAATCCACGTCGTACCGGTCGTCGGTCTGATCGGTCGTGCCCTTGTCGTCCCAGTAGGAACCGAACACCAGGTCCACGTACCCGTCCTGGTCCAGGTCCAGGGCCGTGCTGCCGTAAGCCGAGTGCGTCGTCAGGCCGAGCCGTCGCGTGGCGTCGAACCCCTCGGCGGCGTTCGTGTAGATCCAGGACGTCGAGGGGCGGGAAACGCTGCCGTCGATGTTGCTGACGACGACGTCCGGGAGTCCGTCGCCGTTCACGTCGGCGACGGTCAGGCCGCCGGGCATGCCGGTGCGCGGGTCGGTGAGCGCGCCGGCGGGCAGGTGGACGTCCCGCGACCGGTCAAACCCCGCGGCGGATCCCCGGATCACCAGGGCCGAGGTGGGTTCGTCCTGGGCCTTCCCGAACACCAGGTCGTACCAGCCGTCGCCGTCGAGGTCCGCGATCGCCACGCCGCCGGCCGCGTCGTTCAGGGCGCCGTCCGGGTCCGGGACCAGGCCCGCGGCCGAGCCGCGGTAGATGTTGGTGGCGTTCGGGGCCGCCAGCCCGACGAACTTCTGCGCGACGACCAGGTCCAGCCAGCCGTCGCCGTCCAGGTCCGCCGACGCGATGCCCGACGCGGCGTTGGTGGGGAGGCGGAACGGCGTCAGGTCGATGCCGGCCGGGTGGTTGAAGTACACGAAGGAATCGGTGGCGTAGCCCGCCGTGTCGTCGTAGTTGTTCGCCAGGACCATGTCCAGGCGTCCGTCGCGGTCCAGGTCCAGCACGTCGCCCCGGTGGAACAGGACCCGCGTCCGGGGCCCCGCGGCGGCCTGGAAGAACAGCGCCACCGTGCCGGCGGAACCTCCGGGCATCGTCGCGGGGGATCCCACCCGAAGGAACGTGGAGCCGTCCAGGGACACGGCGGATGTCCGGGGGCCTGCGATGGCACCGAAAGCCCCGGAGGGCGTGGCGTCGTGGCCGTTCCCCGAGGCGTCCGGGAAGGCGCTGTTGGACAGGGAGTCGAGGGGCAGTTGGAGCCATGGATCCGCGGGCGGGACGCAGGTCGGGGGGACGTCCGGAGGGGTGTCCGGGGCGGCGTCCGCGTCCCCGGTCCCGCCAAGGTCACGGTCCGCGTCAGGGGTGTCGTCTCCGACCCCGTCCGGCTGCACCAGGCCCAGGTCCAGGTCCTCGCTGACGTCGGACCCGCGGGTGCTCCCGCCGCCGCAGGCCAGGCACCCCAGCACGATGATGGCGCCCGCGATCCGTCCATGGACCTTCATCGCATCCCCCGGTTCCCCGTGGGGTCATTGTGGCGACATCCGGCTCCGCGATTCAAGGGGTGGCCCTACAGCCCCAGGACGATTTCCCGGAAGCGGTCCCCGCGGTGCTCGAACGAGGTGTAGTGGTCGAAGGACGAGGCCGCGGGGGAGAACAGCACGAGGCCGTCGGGGCGGGCCAGTTCGTAGGCGCGAATCACGGCCGATTCCAGGTCGTCCACGATTTCCGAGGGGACCGACCGCGGGAACTCCCGCTTCATCCGGTCCGCGCAGTCGCCCGTCAGGACCAGTGCGCTGCACCGCCGTTCGATTTCGATCGCCAGGTCCGTCAGCGGAAGCCCCTTTTCGAAGCCGCCGGCGATCAGCACCACCCGGCGGTCGAACGCCCGCAACGCCGTGATCGCCGCGTGGGGATTCGTCGCCTTCGAGTCGTTGAAGAACGTGACCCCGTCCAGCACGCGGACCCGTTCGATGCGGTGCGGAAGGCCCTGGTACGTCGTGAGGCCCCGGATCAGGCCGTCCGGTTCCGCGCCCAGGGCGCTGGTCGCCGCCAGGGCCATCAGCAGGTTTTCGGTGTTGTGCGCGCCCGGCAGCGGGAACTCGGACCGTTCCGCCACCCGCGTTTCGCGGCCATCCCGGGCCAGGTGCAGCCCGCCGTCCAGCAGGAAGGCGCCGTCGGCGACGGGGCCCGACCGGGACACGTCCCGCACGTGCTGGCCGTTGTCGCGGGTCCACGCGTCGCCGGGCCGCAGCCAGTTCGCCAGGAACCCGTCGTCCAGGTTGCGGATGAAGACGTCGCCGTGAGCCTGCCGCTCGATGACGCGCGCCTTGGCCGCCACGTAGGCCGACCAGGATCCATGATGCTCCAGGTGGTCCTCGGCGAGGTTGGTGACCAGGGCCACCTGGGGGCGGAACCGCACCGTCGTCAGCAACTGGAAACAGGACACCTCGGCCACCACCACGTCGTTGTCGTCGATCACGCCGATCAGGTCGCACAGGGGGTTGCCCAGGTTGCCCGCCGCGTGGGCCGGAATGCCGGCGGCGTTCAGCAGGTGCGCGGCCAGCGTCGTCGTCGTGCTCTTCCCGTCGGTGCCGGTCACGGCAAGGATCCGCCCCGGGAACAGCCGGCAGAACAGTTCGACCTCGCCGATGACCTCGGAGGCCAGGCGGTAGGCGTTCCGGAAGGCCGGGGCCGCCGGCGCGATTCCCGGGGACAGGACGGCCACGTCGCCCGGCCTCACCGTTTCCCGGCCGAACACCGTGTGCACGCGGAAGTCCACGAGGTCCTCGGCCCTGCGCCGCAGGTCGTCGGTGTCCTTCCCGTCGGACAGCAGCACGTCGCCGCCCAGTCGCGCCAGCAGGTTCGCCGCTGCGACGCCGCTCTTGCCCATGCCCAGCACGCTGAACGAGGCGCCTTCGATCCGCATGGTTCCTCCGATCCCAGGGGCCTATGCCTTGGCCTGGAGTTCCGCCGCGAACGAGTCGGCCAGGGCGAACAGGTCGTCGCCGCCGAAGAAGATCACCGTGTCGTCGCCTGCGACGCGGTCGCGCAGCACCCCCAGGAGGTCCCCCATGGCCGGCACGAACTGCACCTCGGACCCGGCCGACCGGATCTTTTCGACCAGCCACGGGGCGTCCACGCCCGGGATCGGCACCTCGCCGGCGGTGTACAGTTCGGTGACCAGGGTCAGGCCGGCGTCCGCGAACGCGGTCCCGTACTCGTCCCCGAGGTAGTGGATCATCGTGAAGCGGTAGGGCTTGAAGACCGCGACCACGCGCCCCGGCGCGAAGGCCTTCGCCCCGGCCAGCACGCTGCGGATCCCCGCGGGATGCGAGATGTAGTCCTTGACCACCAGGTGCCGTCCCGCCCGGACCAGCGTGAAGCGGTTTTCCAGGCCCTGGAACGTCGGCAGGGCGGCCCGGCAGGCCTCGAGGTCCGCACCCTCCTCCAGGACCACGGACAGGGCCGCCACGGCGTTCATCGCGTTGTGCTCGCCGGGCAGGTTCAGGACGAAGTCGCCCAGGTCGCCCCGGGGGCCCGACACCGTGAACCGGGATCCGAAGCCTTCCAGCACCAGCGCCGTCATCCGGTAGTCGGTTCCGGCGTCGCGCCCGAACGTGATGGCGGTCCGCCCGGCGCGCCGCAGGACGTCGCGGCAGTTGGCGTCGTCGCCGAAGACGTGCAGCAACCGGGGCGATTCCGGGGTCGCCAGATAGGTCGCGAAGTGTCGCAACAGGCCTTCCAAATCCTTGTAATAGTTCAGATGGTCCGCTTCCAGGTTGTTGACGACCAGGCGGTCGGGCCACGTGTTTTCGAAGGACCCGTCGGACTCGTCCAGTTCGCAGACCAGGTGCGGGCCGCCGCCTTCGCGGGCGTTCGTGGCGAAGTCCAGCAGCATGGCGCCGATGGCGAAGGAGGGCCGCAGGCCGGCGCGGTCCAGCAGGAACGCCACCAGGGCGGACACCGAACCCTTGCCGTTCGTCCCGGTCACTCCGATTGCCCGCCGGCCGACCATCAGGCCGCCCAGGACCTCCGACCGGTGGACGACGGGCATCCCGGACTGGCGCGCTGCGATCAACTCGGGGTTCGTTTCCGGGATCGCCGTGGACACGACCACCAGTTCGGCCCCGGCGAGGTTTGCCGGCGAATGCCCGATGGTCACCGTCGCGCCCTCGGCCCGGAGGGCCAGGGTGATCGACGATTCGCGGACGTCGGACCCCGAGACGGGGAAACCGCGCTGCAGCAGCAGGCGCGCGACGGCACTGACGCCGACGCCGCCGATGCCCAGCAGGTGGACGTGCAAGGGACGGCTGAGATCCAGGGGGCGCGCAATCACTCCCCCCGAGCGCGCAGGCGGAGGCGATGGGTTTCCACAGGAAACTCTCGCCGGAGCTGGAGCCGACTCGGGACGATCTCCCCCCGAGCGCGCAGGCGGAGGCGATGGGTTTCCACAGGAAACTCTCGCCGGAGCTGGAGCCGACTCGGGACGATCCATG
>CAINDP010000183.1 GCA_903847405.1 uncultured Myxococcales bacterium
CACCCCGAGGCGTCTCGTCGGCCGGCAGGTCCCGGGCGGTGATCCGGCCCACCGGGCCCGTGACCGTCGCCGTTTCGCCCACCTTCAGGCCCAGCAGTTCGCGGCCCGCGGCGGTCACCGGTTCGTCGTCCGTGCCGACCACGATGCGGGACTCGCGCGTCGCCAGGAGGACGGTTTCGCCGTCAACGGTCATCACGGTCAGATCGACCACCGCCATGTCGGCTTCGTGGCCCACGCTGTCGGCGGCCTTCTCCTCGAACTTGGCCATCTGCTCGCGCATGCGGTCCAGGGACCCGGTGATGTCTGCGTCCGTGATTTCCGGGACGACCGGTTCCGTGACCTGGACGCCCAGGTAATCCTTCACGTCCACGTCGGGGAAGGACTCGAATTCGACGGTGAAGTCGAACGAGCCGTCGTCGTTGCGCGCCCCGATTTCCATCTTCGGGTCGGTGGACGGCTTCAGCTTGCGGGATTCCAGCACTTCCCGCATCGCCTGGGAGATCGCGTTTTCCTGGACCTCGGCGTCCAGTTCCGGACCCAGCTTGCGGGCAACCAGTTCCAGCGGCGCCTTGCCCGGCCGGAACCCGGGGATGTTGACGTGGTGCGCATAGTTCTTGGCCAGGCGCGATTTGTGGCGGGCCAGGTCCGCAGCCTCGACGGTGATCTTCATCTTGTACTTGAGCCCGCCCAGGTCCTCGAAATCCACCTTCATGTCGGAATTCCCTCGCGTTTCTTCAATGTGGGCCTGCTGCCGCAAGTGCGCGGAGCGGCGCGTACTTTATCAGTCTTCCCCCACCGGCGCAAGCCGCGCAACCCCTCCCGCGACCGCGCCCATGATCCCGCTGGCTCCCCATCCCCGGGTAGTCTACGATTGCCCCGCGAGGCGCGGGAGGAAGCGATGGTCCAGAGCAGCAGGGACAGGGCGGAGCACGGCAGTGACGGTCCGGTGGAAGGGGATCGGATCGAGGGAACCCTGAAGGCCGGTTGGGCCGCGGTGGACTTCACGCCATCCGAGCCCGCGCCGCTGGCCGGCTATACGCACTGGTCCGATCGCCTGTCCACGCGCGTCCGGGATCCGCTGATGGTGCGGTCGCTGGCCTTGCAGGACGGCGACACCGGCGTGGTCCTGGTGGCCTGGGACCTGCTGATGGTCACCGAGGACCTCTACCAGGGCCTGCGATCGCGCCTGGCCGACACGGGCTTCCACGTCCTGGCGCACGCCACCCACACGCATTCGTCCATCGGCGGGTTCTGGGACTCGTGGCTGGCCCGCCGGTTCCTGGGAAGGTACCGGACCTGGGCGTTGCGCCACCTGCTGGACGCGGCCGAGCGCTCGGCCCGTTCCGCCATCGCCGCCCTGGCGCCGGCCCAGGCGCGGGCGGGGGCGGCCGTGCTGCCCGGCCTGAACGGGAATCGCCGCGATCCGACGGGCCCGAAGGACGAGGAACTGACCGTGCTGCGCCTGCACCGGGCGGATGCCGACGCCGTGCTCGTGTCCTACTCGGCCCACCCGGTCATCGTCGCCGAGCGCGATCACCTGGCGATTTCGGCAGACTTCCCCGGGGAGGTCGTCGGGATGCTGCAGCGGGACTTCGACTTCGCGATGTACGTCCAGGGCGCGCTGGGCGGCGTGGACGTGCTGTTCCCGGACGACAAGACGCTGACGGCGGACCGGAACCTGGAATTGATGGCGGGGCCCCTGGCGTCCTCGGCGGCGTCGCTGGCACGGTCGTGCGCGGCCGCCGGCGGGCACCTGCAGTGGGTGGCCGAGGAGTGGGCGCTGGGCCGCCCGGACAGCCGGCCGTTCTTCGCGAACGAAGGATTCAAGCCCCTGGACCTGCCGCTGCGCAAGTTGGCGAACTTCCTGGTGCGGGACGTGGCGCCCCGGGCCCGCGTGTGCGGTTTCCGCCTGGGCACCTTCGCGTTGCTGGGCTTCCAGGCGGACCTGGGGGTGTCGATCGGGCTGGCCGCCAAGGCGCACGCGCGCCAGCGGGGTGCGGAATACCCGGTCATGGCGTCGCAGACGAACGGGTACCTCGGGTACCTGCACCTGAAGGACGACTACCAGGTGGCGCCTCCGCAAAGCCACCTGGGCATGGCGCGCTACGAAAACGCCATGAACTTCTTCGGGCGCGACACGGGCGATCGGGTCCTGGAGGCCGCCCGGACGGCGCTGGATAGAACCGAATGAACGGGGGGCCGATGGGGCCGCAGGACCGTGCGGCGCGCGTCCTGGAGGACCTGCGCATCCTGGCGCGGGAGTCGGCCGAGCGTGCCGGCCTGACGCGGGGGGAACGCTCGCCCGTCGAGGCCCTGGTCGTTCCCCTGGTGGTGTCGCTGGATCGGGACGGGGTGTCCCGCGGGTCCCTGCGGGAAGCCGATCGCCTGGTTCGCGACATTGCTGCCCGCGTGGACGAGGCCCTCCGGGGCGCCGGCGCGTTCCATCCCGGGCGTGTCCACTGCTTCCAGTGCGATGCCTCCGACTGCCCCCACGGTGTGCCCGGATCGCCCACCGAAACCTTCGCGGGGTGGGTCGCCACCGGCAAGCCCGAGTGGATCGACTTCGCGAACCTCCTGCTGGAGCGCGGGGATCCCCGCGTGGACCGCCTGTATGCGCCGTCCCCCGAAGTCGTGGCGATCGCGATGCGCGGCCGGGACCTGCACGGGCGCCTGCTGGGGGCCATCGGTCGCGATCGCAGTTTCGCTGTGCTGGGCCAGGTGGCCGCCGGGCTGATCCCCGGGGATTTCGGGGCGGGCCGGGGCCCCGAGGCGCGGGTGGCCCTGACCCTGCAGGTGATCGAAACGCGGTTCGCGGGCGGCGGCCGGCGCCTGCGCCTGAACCTTCTGGGGACGACGCTGGACGAGGTGTCGGCGGCGTCCGAGGGCGGGGGAGGGCGCGGTTCGGCCGAGCGGCTGCGCCGGCTGATCATCCTGGCGCGGGAACGCCTGGACCTGCTGGGTCGGGCGGCGGCGGTGGCGGAGCGGCGGGGGCGTCCCCTGGACCTCGAGGCCCAGGCCGAACCCCTGCTGCTGCACCTGCGGACCGAACTGGAGCGGGTGTTCCGGGACGCGGGCCACCGGACGCGCCACGCGGTCGAGCGCCACCTGGACGGCGGCCGGCCGACGGACACGGCGCTGGTGGATGCCCGGCGCGCTCCCGTCGAACGCCTGCGCTACGACGAGCAGCGGAAGACCGTGGTGGTCCTGGGCCCCCGGGGGCGCGCCCACGTCTTCAGCCCGGATGGGCGGCACGTGACCAGCCTGTCCCTGGGCCCGGCGGAGGCCGAGCGGAAGGGCGGGCAGCATCGCTGGCGTCCCCTGACGGGGCCCGAGGCCGACGACTTCCGGAAGGCGATCGCGGAGCACCCTTGTGCGAAAGGCAGACCGATCCCATCGTGATAGAGCCCGCCTTCGAGGGCGCGGACGATGGAGGATCGGATGAGCACACGAATTCTTGCCGTTTCCGAACTGCGGAAACGGCACTGCATCCCCTGTGAAGGCGGCGTGGCGCCCCTGGATCCCGGGCAGATCGAAACGATGCGCGGGGCGATCCCGGACTGGACTGTGGCCGGAAACCGGATTTCGCGTTCGTTCCGTTTCAGGGATTTTTCCGATACGATGGCCTTCGTGAACGCGGTCGCCTGGGTCGCGCACCGCGAGGACCACCACCCCGATCTGGAGGTCGGGTACTCGAACGTGCGCGTGACGTACTGGACCCACGCGATCGGCGGATTGTCGGAAAACGACTTCATCTGCGCCGCCCGAATCGACGCCCTCCTGCAGGACGAGTGAACGGGATCATGCCGGCGCGCCCGCTTGCGGGAGGGGGATTCATGCGCCGGTCGATGTTCCGGTTCACGTGTGCCGTGCTGCTGTCGGTCCTGCCGGTCGCCTGCGATTCCACAGGGACTTCGGACGTGACGAGTGATGCGGGCGCCGATATCCCTTCCCAAACTGACGTCCCCTCGGATCCCGGCCCCGTGACCGCGGGTCTGTGCGGGCTGTCGTACACGCCGCTGTCCGTCGCGGACACCGCCCTCCTGGGGACCGTCGTGTCCTGGGAGGAAGACTCGCAGTACATGCTGACGGCCGAAACCCTGGACGCCGTCCTGGCCACGGTCGGCTACTCGTCGTTTTCGCCGCTGCCCTACGGGTCCCGCCTGTACCGGGTGCGCTACCGCACGCAGGACAAGGGCGTGATTCACCAGGCCACGACCCTGGTCGGCGTTCCGCAGCCCGCCGAGGGCGGCGTCGGGACGTACCCCAGCGTCCTGTGGCTGCACGGCACGACAGGCTTTTCCGACCCGTGCGCCCCGTCCCGGACCCTGGAGGGGGCCGCAGGCGCCGTCGTGATGGCCGCCCTGGGCTTCGTCGGCGTCGCGCCGGACTACCTGGGCATGAGCGGCGACGACGTGCCGTCGGACATGCCCCACCCCTACCTGGAAGGCCAGACGACGGCGTTCACCTCCCTGGACGCCGTGCGCGCCGCCCATGCCCTCCTGAAGTCCGGCGAAATCACCGACGAACCGGGGCGACCCGACGACCAAGTGATTCCGTGGGGCGGTTCCCAGGGGGGCCATGCGGCCCTCTGGGTGGACCGGGTGGCGGGTACCTACGCGCCGGAGTTCCGCGTCCCCGCCACGGTGGCCGTGATACCGCCGGCGGACCTGGCGGGCCAGGCCGAGGTGGCGTTCCAGGCCGTGTGCCCCGGCCTCAGCAACTTCGCGGCGTTCATGACCTCCGCCCAGCGCTGGTACGGTGCGCCGGCCTCCATGGCGGGCGTCCTGACGGACACCGACCCCCGGCACTACGCCAGCCAGTTGCCAATCACGATGGACACCCTGTGCGGCGACGGCGACATGTTCGACGGCGTGACCGCCGTGGACCAGATCTTCGAGGCGTCGTTCCTGGCGCAGACCACCGCGGCCGGAGGCATCAGCCACCTGGAGCCCTGGGGTTGCTACATGCGCGAAAACTCGCTGCCGACCACATCGACGCCGCGCGTGGGGAAGGGGCCCGTGCTGTTCGTGCTGTCGGAGAAGGATGAACTGGTGAACCGCCTGGTCGAGCGGCAGTCGTTCCAGACGTTGTGCGGCCAGGGGTACGCGATGCAGTTCCTGGAGTGCGCCGGCGCCCGTCACGCCCAGGGCGGCCTGTGGTCGCTGGCCGAGCAGAAGGACTGGCTGCTGGATCGCCTGGCGGGGAAGCCAATGGATACCGCGAAGACCTGCGTGTTGAGCGATCCGGTCGTCTGCAGCGGGACGCCGGCCGAGTAGTGGTGAGGGAACGGTGGGTCAGCGCACCCGGCGGCGGACCTCTTCCTCGGACATCACCGCGATCATCTCGCGCACGGCGTCCTTCATCCCCACGAAAAACGCACGGGCCATGATCGCGTGGCCGATGTTCAGTTCCTCGATCTGGGCGAAGGCGCAGACGGCACGGGCGTTCACGTAGTCCAGCCCGTGGCCCGCGGCCACCGAAAGGCCCAGCCGCGCGCCGGCCGACGCCGCCAGCCGGATCCGTTTCAGTTCGGCGGTCTGCTGGGCCCCCCGGGCCTCCGAGTAGAACCCCGTGTGGATTTCGATCTGCTGGGCGCCGCACCGGGCCGATGCCTCCACGGATTCGACGTCCGGGTTGATGAACAGGCTGACGCGGATGCCCGCCGCCTGCAGTCGCGCCACGGCTTCCGAAACTTCCGCCTCGCGGCCCACCACGGCCAGCCCGCCTTCCGTCGTCACTTCCTGGCGGCGTTCCGGGACCAGCGTGGCCAGGTCGGGCTGGACGTCGCACGCGATTGCCAGCACGTCGTCGTTCGCGGCCAGTTCCAGGTTCAGGACCGTCTGGACCGTCTGGCGCAGGATCCGCAGGTCCCGCTCCTGGATGTGACGGCGATCCTCCCGCAGGTGCACGGTGATCTGGTCCGCGCCGGCCAGTTCGCACAGGGCGGCGGCCGTCACCGGGTCGGGATAGGTCGTGCCCCGGGCCTGGCGCAGCGTCGCGACGTGGTCCACGTTCACGCCCAGTCGGATTCGATGCATGGGGTACCTCGGATGAGGGGAGTAGGGGACCCTAGGCCAGGATGCCTTCCTCGGCGGCGGCGTCCAGGATCTGCTGGGCCAGGCGGCGCACGTGGCCCTCGTCCTCGCCCTCGACCATGATCCGCAGCAGCGCCGACGTGCCAGAGTAGCGGACGTTGACGCGCCCCTTGTCGCCCAGGGCCGCCTCGGCATCCTTGATGGCCGTCTGCACGCGCCCCAGCGCCTCCAGGGGCGGCTTTTCGCGGACCTTGCCCGACAGGGTGACCTGCGGGAACCGCACGAACGGCTTCGACAGGTCCGACAGGCGCTTCCCGCCTTCCAGCATCACTTCCAGGATGCGCAGGGCCGACAGGATGCCGTCGCCCGTGGTCGAGTGGTCCAGGAACAGCAGGTGCCCGGACTGCTCGCCGCCCAGGTTGTAGCCGTTCTTCTGCATCTCCTCGACCACGTACCGGTCGCCCACGTCGGTCCGGACCAGCCCCAGGCCCATCCCGCGCAACGCCAGTTCCAGGCCGAAGTTGCTCATGACCGTGCCGACCACGCCGCCGCCCTTCAGCGTTCCCTTGGCCGCCATGTGGCCCGCGCAGATGGCCAGCACCGCGTCGCCGTCCACGATCTCGCCGTGCTCGTCGCACAGGATGGCCCGGTCGCCGTCGCCGTCCAGGGCCAGGCCCATGTCGCAGCGCAGTTCGACCACCTTGCGCGCCAGGACCTCGGGGTGCATCGCCCCGCAGTTTTCGTTGATGTTCGTGCCGTCGGGATCGACGCTCATTTCGACGACGTCGGCCCCCAGTTCGTGCAGGACCATCGGCGCGACCTTGTACCCGGCGCCGTTGGCGCAGTCCACGGCGATGCGCAGCCCGTCCAGGCTGAGGTGCCGCGGGAACTGGGACTTGAGGTGGACGCAGTAGCGGCCGATCGCGTCGTCGATGCGGTGGGCACGGCCGAACTCGCGGCCCGTCGCCGGCGCGGGAAGGCCGGACGGGTCCTCGATCAGGCGCTCGATGCGGGCCTCGACCTCGTCGGGCAGCTTGAAGCCGTCCCGGCCGAAGAATTTGATGCCGTTGTCCTCGAAGGGGTTGTGCGACGCGGAAATCACGACGCCGGCGTCGGCGCGCATGCCCACGGTCAGGTAGGCGATGCCGGGCGTCGGGATCGGCCCGCACAGGTGCACCTCCGCCCCCATCGACACGATGCCGGCCGCCAGCGCGGTTTCGAACATGTAGCCGGACAGGCGCGTGTCCTTTCCGATGACGATGCGCGTGTGGCCGCGGCCTCCGGGGAACATCATCGCGGCGGCGCGCCCCAGGGCCAGGGCCATCTCGGGGGTCATCGGCGGCACGTTGGCCACCCCGCGCATGCCGTCGGTCCCGAACAGTTTCCGGTTCACGTCGCCCATCCTATTTCCCCTTGCTGCTCCGACGATCGTCGCCGGTCGGAGCGGACAGCACCAGCATGACGGATCGCGGCGTCAATGCGCAGTCCAGGCCCGAAGGTCGCTCGCACGTCGGCCGGATGCCGTCGTGGCGGGACACCACCGGGTCGAAATCCACCGCGTCCACCGTGATCGTGACGGGCAGTGCCCCCTTCTTCACCTTCAGCAGGGTCGGCACCGGGCCCGTCAGCGTGACGGCCATCGACGCCGGTTCGACCGTGCAGACCAGGCTTTCCGGGCAGTTCTTGACGGTCAGATCCACCCGGCCGATGCTGGCGCGGTCCTGCAGTTCCTGCACCGGCACGTCCACCTTCACGCGCTCGTCGTCCAGGTACAGGAAGGGCTGGGACGGCTTCTGGATGGCCACCTCGACCCGCGCCTCCTTTTCCAGCGTCGACAGATCGATGGGCCATGTCAGCAGTTCGTCGATGGTGCGGACGCTGGACTTGGCGCCCCAGATGCGGACCTGGGCGGGGTTCACGCGGGCCCGTTCGCGATTCACCACGTAGCCCTGGGGCGGATCCCCGACCAGGTTCGCCCGGACCGGGACCACGCGCTCGATCTTCATTTCCAGGGTCACGGCGAATTCCGACGGGTACACCGACTGGATCGACACGCCGGACACGCCCATCAACTGGTGCAGGCGGTCCTGGTCGAACACGTACATGGATTCGTTGGAAAAGCCGCGCATGTCCACCAGGTAGGGGTTCGGCTTGCGCTCCAGCACGCGCGCCAGCCGCGACCAGCGGTCCCGGACGCGCACCCGCAGCGACCGCGGCAGCTCGCCCGTGAACACGGCGTTGTCGTCGATGTTGGACAGGACCACCGGCACCTCGATGTCGGCCTCCTTGCCCTTGTCCTCCTTGACGAACACGAACAGAGCCAGTGCGATGATCATGCTGATCAATTTCAGGCCCAGGTTGTCCATGAAGATGCGCTGCAGCAGCGGCCGCTTGCGAGGGACTGTCCGCGTGGGACGGCCGCGCCCGCCGGAATCCCCGGGATTTGCGTCGTCGTTGCCCATCTACTCGTCCTCACGGCCCCGGGGGCCGAACAGCCGCAACAGTTCCTCGCGCAGCATGTTGGCGTCCAGGCCGCGCCGCAGTTCGGAATTCACTGCCATGGAAATGATCCCGGATTCCTCGGACACCACGACGACCACGGCGTCGGTGCCTTCCGTGATGCCGATGGCGGCGCGATGCCGCGTGCCCAGCGACTTTTCGACCTTCGGATTTTCGGTCAGCGGCAGGAAGCAGCCCGCGTGGCTGATCCGGCCCTTGCTGATGATGACGGCGCCGTCGTGCAGCGGGTTTTCGTGGGTCGGGATGAAGGCCGCGAACAGCGCGTCGGCCGTCACGCGGGCGTCGATCGGGATCGCTTCCTCGGTGAAGGGCGACAGGTCCGCCTCGCGCTCCAGGACGATCAGCGCGCCGATGTGCTTGGCCGACAGGCGCACGGCCGCCCGGATGACCTCGTCGTACATGCTGGGCCCGCGCTGGCGCCCCTGCTGGGACAGGAACAGCGGGTTCTTCCCCATTTCGGACAGGGCGCGGCGGATGTCGGGCTGGAACAGGATGATGACGATCAGGATGAACGACGACACGAACTTTTCCAGGATCCAGTTCACCGTCGTCAGGTTCAGGACGGATTCCTCGGAAATGAAGAACAGCGCCAGGACGATGACGATGCCCACCAGCATCTGGATGGCCCGGGTGCCGCGCATCAGCAGCATGGATCGGTAGGCCACCAGGAAGACGATCACGATGTCGATCACCGCGGACACGACGTCCCAGGCCGGGACCTCCGCCAGCAGATCGTGCAGCGTGTTCAAGGGCGGACCTCCCGGGGCTCAAGGACGTCGGCGCGGGCGGAACGGATCGCCTGGGCGACCTGGATGACCTGGCGCATCGCGGCCACGTCGTGGACGCGCAGGATGCGGGCGCCCAGGAGGATGGCGGCGGTCACGGCGGCGGCGGTGCTGAAAGCCCGTTCGGCCGGCACCGGGACGTTCGTCAGTCGGCCCAGGAAGGCCTTGCGGGACACGCCCACCAGGATCGGGCGGCCCAGGGCCACGAAGGCGTCCAGGTTCGCCAGCAGCGCCAGGCTCTGCTGCGCGTCCTTGGCGAAACCGATGCCCGGGTCCAGCCACAGGTGGTCGGTGGGCAGGCCCGCGTCCAGGGCGCGTCGGGCACCGGTCCACAGTTCTGCGACGCAGTCCGCGACCAGGGCCTTGTAGCCCGTGCGGGTCTGCATGTCGGCGGGGCTGCCGCGCATGTGCATCGCCACCGCGATGGGGCGCTCCCGGCCCAGCAGGAAGGGCATCTGCGGATCGTGGTTGAAGCCGGACACGTCGTTGACGACCACGGCGCCGGCCTCCAGGGCGGCTTCGGCCACCGAGGAGCGCCGCGTGTCGATCGAGATCGGCACGGGGGTCCGGCCGGCCAGCGCGCGGATGACCGGGATCACGCGTTCCCGTTCCTCGGCTTCCGACACCGGCGGCGCGCCCGGCCGCGTGGATTCCCCACCCACGTCGATGAGGTCCGCCCCCTGGGCGGCCATGGACAGACCGAAGGCAACCGCATGATCCGCATCAGGAAAACGTCCCCCGTCGGAAAACGAATCGGGGGTGACGTTCAGGATTCCCATCAGCAGGGGAGGGCGGGAACGGTCTTCCGCGGCCTTGATGAGGGCCCGGCAGCTTTCGTCGCGTCCTGACATGCGGCAATTCTACCCGCAACGGGGGGTTGGAACCAAGGCGCGGGGGCGGAAAAGATTTGCCCGCGGCCGTGGGCGCCGGGCCCGGGACTCACGCTCAGATTTCGGTACTTCAGGGAATCGTTGAGAAGGGCGGGCAGGTGGCAGCACCACTCCGGTGAAGGGTCCGGCGGGGCGGCCGTCTCCGCGACGAGCGCCCCCCCGCCCACCGGAGTGGCTCGGGGCCTCCACCGTGGCCGGAGCTACCGCGCCCGCGATGGGCTTCAACTGC
>CAINDP010000184.1 GCA_903847405.1 uncultured Myxococcales bacterium
CGCCCCCGCCCGCCGACGACCCGCCGCCCTTCCTGGGCCGCTGGCGCAACGTGTACCTGGCACTGGCCCTGACCGAAGCGACGATCATCGCCCTCCTGGCCCTGCTGACGGTGCTGGCGTCGGGGTGCGCGCGATGACGGCCCTGGACTGGATCGTGCTGACCGCGACCACCGCCGTCATCGTCGTGTGGGGCATCGTGCGCTACCGCGGCGCCCGGACCCTGGACGGCTACCTGCGCGGCGGCGATTCGCTGCGGTGGCCGACCATCGGCCTGTCCGTCATGGCCACCCAGGCCAGCGCCATCACCTTCCTTTCGGTGCCCGGGCAGGCCTACGAGGACGGGATGCGCTTCATCCAGTTCTACTTCGGCCTGCCGCTGGCGATGATCGTGGTGTCCGCGGTGTTCGTGCCCATCTACTACCGGCTGAAGGTCTACACGGCCTACGAGTACTTGGAAAGCCGCTTCGACCTGAAGGTGCGCCTGCTGGGGGCCGGCCTGTTCCTGGTGTCGCGGGGCCTGGCCGCCGGGATCACCATCTACGCGCCGGCCATCCTGCTGTCGGCGATCCTGGGCTGGCCGCTGCAACTGACCAACCTGGGCATCGGCGTGGTGGTCATCCTGTACACGGTGGTCGGCGGTTCCGAGGCCGTGTCGCAGACCCAGCGGCAGCAGATGATCGTGATCCTGGCCGGGCTGGTCGCGACCGGCATCGTCGCGTTCGGCAAGTTGCCCGAGGGCGTCGGCATGGGCGACGCGGTGTCGCTGGCCGGTGCGCTGGGTCGCGTGAACGCCGTCGATACGTCGTTCAACTTCAACGACCGCTACAACCTGTGGTCGGGCCTGACGGGCGGCTTCTTCCTGGCGCTGGCCTACTTCGGGACGGACCAGTCGCAGGTCGGACGCTACCTGGGCGGGAAGTCGGTCACCGAAAGCCGCCTGGGACTGCTGTTCAACGGCATGTTCAAGATCCCGATGCAGGCCGCGATCCTGTTCCTGGGCGTCCTGGTGTTCGTGTTCCACGTGTTCGTGGCGCCGCCGGTCTTCTGGAACGGCCCGACCCTGGCCGCGGCCCGCGCATCGGCCGACGGGCCCGCGATCACCCTGCTGGAGGACCGGTGGGCAGGGGACGTGGAGGCGCGACGGCAGGCGGCGACCGCGTTCATGGCCGCCCAGCACGCGGACGACGCGGCCGCCGAGGATGCGGCACGAACCCGGTTGACCACGGCCCAGGGACGCATGGACGAAACGCGGACCCTGACCAAGGCAGCCATCCACGCGGCCGTCCCGGGCGCCGAAACCAAGGACGCCGACTACATCTTCCTGTCGTTCGCGCTGGCGAACCTGCCCGCCGGCCTGCTGGGCCTGCTGATCGCCGTCATCCTGGCCGCGGCGATGTCGTCGATTTCCGCCGAACTGTCCGCGCTGGGTTCGACCACCACGATGGACTACTACCGCCGCGTGTTCCGGCCCGACGCCGACAAGCGGCACACGGTCCGCGCGTCGAAGCTGTTCACCCTGCTGTGGGGCCTGGTCGCGGTGTCCTTCGCCACCTTCGCGTCCCTGGTGGACAACCTGATCCAGGCCGTGAACATCCTGGGCTCGCTGTTCTACGGCACGGTCCTGGGCCTCTTCATGGTGGCCTTCTTCGTCCGGCGCGTGGGCGCGACCGCCGTCTTCTGGGCCGCCGTCGTCACCGAGGCCGGCGTCATCGCCTGCTTCCTGTTCACCGACATCGGCTACCTCTGGTTCAACGTCATCGGCTGCATGGGGGTCGTCGGGCTGGGGCTCGCGCTGCAGGCCGCGGGCTTGGGGCGGCCCGTGGTGCCCACGGATCCTGCCGTGTAGGGAAGATGGGGACAGGAAAATGGGGCCAGACACCGATTTCCGGGACGTAAATCGGTGACTGTCCCCATTTTCCCACGCGGGTTTCCGGGCCGTTCGATTGCCTGGACCACCCGGCTTTGGTAGGTTGGGGGGCTTCCCTACTCGTGGAGAACACCATGATTCGTCGCACGCTGGCTTTCACGATCGCCCTCGCCGCCTACGGCCTGGGCATGTCCGCATTCGCTCAAACCGCACCCCTGCCCCTCCCGGCGGCCAGCCCGCACGCGTCGGTGACGCAGACGGTCGGCGTGACCGACATCACGGTCGACTACTCGTCCCCGGGCGTGAAGGGACGCGCCATCTTCGGCGGGCTGCTGCCGTGGGGAAAACTGTGGCGCGCCGGGGCCAACGCGGCCACGAAACTGACGGTCAGCCGTGACGTCACGGTCGCCGGGACCGCGGTCAAGGCCGGCACCTACTCGATGTTCGCGATTCCGAACGAGGCCATCTGGACGCTGATCCTCAACACGAACGCCAACGCCAACACCGACGCCTACGACCCGAAACTGGACGTCCTGCGCGTCGAGGTGAAGCCGACGGCGATTCCGCCACGGGAGCGGCTGGCCTTCGTCTTTGCCGACACGACCGACGACGGCGTGCGCCTGGACCTGGAGTGGGAAAAGACCCAGGTCTCGCTGCCGATCCTGGTCGCCACGTCGGCCCTGGCGAAGTCGGACATCGAAGGCTATGTCGGCGCGGCCTGGCGCCCGCTGGCGACCGCGGCCCGCTACACGGCGGAAACGCTGAAGGACCCGGCGCGCGCCATGCAGTTGATCGACGCGTCCATCGCCGTGCAGCAGACCTGGTACAACGTCTGGATCAAGGCCGGCTTCCTGTCCCAGGCCAAGGACAACAAGGGCGCCTACGCGCTGGCCCGGAAGGCCCACGAACTGGGCCTGAAGGACAAGATGTTCTTCTACAAGGACCAGGTCGAAAAGGCGCTGAAGGAGTGGCCGAAGAAGTAGGCTGCAAAATGGGGACAGCCTCCTATTTCCCCTGCCGTCCCAGCACCCGCCGGTAACACGCCTCGTACGCATCCAGCAGCGGCCCGTCCTGGAAGTGCGTGACTGCCCGCGCCCGGGCCTGGTGCCCGGCCTGCTCCCGACGTTCCCCGGGCGCCAGCAGCGACAGCACGGCGCGCGCCATGCCGTCCACGTCCCCGCAGGGCACCAGGTGGCCCCCCTCGTCGCCGTCCACCAGGTCGGGCAGCCCGCCCACGTCGGAGGCCACCACCGGGACGCCGCATGCCATCGCTTCCAGCGCGGCAACGCCGAAGCTTTCCGTTTCGCTGGGCAGCAGGAACACGTCGCAGTGCTGCAACAGCGGCACCAGGTCGTCCTGGCGCCCCAGGAAGCGCACGCGGGGTTCCAGGCCCTGCGAACGTGCACGCGCCTCGACGCCGGCGCGATCGGGGCCGTCCCCGATCATCAGCAGCCTGCACGGCAGCACCGCGTTCACGCGTTCGTACACCGCCAGCACGTCGTGGACCCGCTTGACGGGGCGGAAGTTCGACACGTGGACCAGCGTCGGCGCGCCCGCGACCGCATCGTCCGTCGGGCCGCCCGTGCGTTCGAAAAGGTCCCGGATGCGTTCCGGCTGCCGGGCCCGGGGCGGCACGAACTGCGCGCAGTCGACGAAGTTCGGGATGACCTCGATGTCCAGCCCGGGCAGATCCAGCACGGCGCGGGTGGCGTCGGCCAGGAAGCGCGACGGCACCGTCACGGCGTCCGAGCGTTCGACCGACAGGCGCGTGACCGGGGTGTAACTGGGGTCCGCGCCGATGACCGTGATGTCCGTGCCGTGCAGGGTCGTCACGATCTTCGGGCTGCGCGGGCCCAGCACCGCGGCCGCCAGGAAGGCGCTGGTCGCATGGGGGATCGCGTAGTGCACGTGCAGGATGTCGAGGTTCGCCGACGTGGCCACCTCGACCATCCTGGAGGCCAGGGCCAGCGTGTAGGGCGGGTACTGGAAGACGGGGTAGTCGCGCACCTCGACCCGGTGGAACGCGGCCCCCGGCGTCGCAGTGAAGCGGCGCGGCGGGTCGGTGCCGATGAAGTGCACGAGGTGCCCGCGGCGGGCCATGGCCATGCCGATCTCGGCGGCGATCACGCCGCTGCCCCCGTAGGTCGGGTAGCACACGATGGCGATCCGGAGGGGCTGGTCCGTCACGGCAGGTCCACCTCGACGAGGTCCGAATGATACGGGATGACGGCCGCGATGAGTGCGGCCACCAGCGCCTGCGGGCCGTGCCGTGCGGCGAACGCCGGGAATCCGTAGACACGCTCCTGGGGGGTGTCTTCGGGCCAGAGCAGGTTCTTCAGGCGGTCCAGGCGCGCGACGCGGACGGTGTCGGACCGGTCGGCGACGTGGTGGACCCGGTGGGCCAGGCGTGCCAACTGGTGTTCGATGGCCTCTTCGGCCTTGCGCGCCACGCGGTCGAAGCCCGGGTCGTCCGCGGCGGCCTTGCCCAGGGCGGCCAGGGTCGCGGCCAGCGCCTCCCGGACCGGCGCAATCGCGGCTTCGGGGTCCACGGGGGCGTCCCCGTCGCGGGCGACCAGTTCCGCCAGAAGGTCTTGCCGCGGCGCGCCGGCGTCCAGCGGAGCGATGGCGAGCTGCCGGGAAAGGCGGCGGGCGGACGGTTCAACGATCAGGAAGCGGGCGCGCGGGACGGCCAGCGGCATCGGGCGCTCGAAGATTTCGTACAGCGGCGGCAACTGGGCGAAGTAGGCCAGTTCCCCCGGCCCCCCGAGATAGGCGGCCGTCGGCAGCCAGATGTCCTGCAGCACGGGCCGCAGCAGCGCCGTCGTGGAAAAGGCGCGCGGCGAGGTTTGCAGGGCCGTCTGGAGGTCCTTCGCGCCGACATGGCCTTCCGCGCCTGCCAGCGCCCAGTGGCCATCGTCAGGGATCAGGCGATAGCGCGGCCCGTCGGGGCCGCCGGGGTGGAAGCACGACAGCGCGGCGCCCTCGCGGATGGGAACCTGCACCTTGAAGCCCGCCGCTTCGAGGGCCGCGGCGCGACCGGCCAGCGCGGCGGCGATGTCCCCGGCGCGCGCGATGGCATGGGCGTGGATGGGCACCGACAGCGCCGCCAGGGCGGGGTCGCGCGGATCCACCAGGAGGAGGCCCTCGTCGGCGAACAGTTCGGCCATGACCCCCGCGAAGGCATCGCCGAACGTCGCCTGGGGGCGATAGCGGCGGCGCAGCAACTCCAGCGTCGCATCCGCGTGGGGCAACCCGCCCAGGGCGTTGGCGAGTTCATCGAGCACAGTGTTCATCCCGGCGCCGAGGAAGCGGTGGGACAGGGACACGCGGGCGCCCTGGGAACCCAGGTCGTCGGTGATCCGGATGCGCCGGACCGCCCCGGTGACGGGATCGGGCAGCGCGACGGTGCGGACCTCCTCGAAATCGGCGTCCTCGGTCTGCAGCCAGAACACGGCCACGGCGGGGTGGCCCGTTTCGGCCTCCAGGGCCCGCGCGGTCGCGACGGCGGCGGCGGCCTTGTGCAGCGTGTACAGAGGCCCCAGGCACAGGCCCACCTGCTGCCCGGTGACGACGGCGACGGCCCCCGGTTCGGCCAGGCGCGCCAGGGCCGCGGTCCGCGAAGGGCTCTGGGGACGCCGGGCCTCCTGCGCGACGATCGCCGCGTGCACCGCGGGATCGATGGGCCGCAGCGCCGCCGCCTCGACCGCCCGTCGGCGCTGCTCCGGGTCCCGGAAGGCCAGCGGCAACAGCGCGGTGGCGCGCGGCTCGCCCCGCAACCAGGAAGGGGTGAAGGCGTCGGGCACGCGGGTCCTCCCGTTCACGACCTTTATAGCATGGGGTTCGCCGGGGAAGTCCAATGACGGGATAATGGGCGACAGCGGGGGCGGCGACGTCCGCACCATCGACCAGGTCACACGGTTCATCGAAGAATGGCGAACGGGAGGTGAACGATGTGGAATCCGATTTGGGTCGGGGCGGGAATCGGTGCGGCGGGCCGCAGGGCCCCGGGGCTGTTGGTGGCCGTCGTCCTGATGTTTCTGGCGGCAGGATGCGGCGAATCCGGCACGACGGCCCCGCCCGACCTGCCGCTGACGGTCGCCAGCGCCACCATCACGGCGGCCGCGGGCGGCACGGTGGCGCTGCCGGATGGCACCCGCGTGGTGATCCCGCCGGGGGCGCTGTCCGCCGACACGACGGTGACGGTTTCCCGACCGCCGGCCCAGGTCTTCCACCCGGAGGGTTGGCTGGCGTCCGTGCTGCTGGAACCCGCGGGGACCACCTTCACGACGCCCGTCGACATCACGATCCCCTATGACCCGACGGGCATCGAAACCCCGGACGACGTGGCTCTGGTCCACAGCAGCACGACCAACGAGCCCCGGGACGTCGGCGGCGAATCCAGCGCGACCGAACTGGTGACGGACGTGACGCGGTCGGCCGGCCGGATCACCGGACGCATCAGCCACTTTTCGCTGCTGGACGTGCTGTGGGTGCCCCAGATGTTCGTGTCGCCGCTGCTGCCCGGCCGGTACCTGCGCAGCGGCGACCTCCTGTACGCGCTGACCGATGGCGACAACGCCTACCGGAAGGCCTGGATCGTGCCCCTGCACGTGGGGATGTTCTTCGACAACGCGACCCACGACGGCGTCATCGAGTCCAGCCTCCCCACGGGCGGCTGCAACCCGCCCGCCAACGGCGTCGTGGACTGGCAGGGCTACACGGGTGACTGCGGCTTCCCGGCCCTGAAGGGCCAGCACGTCTGGGCCGGCGCGCGCCGCCCGCGCAACGTCACGGTCGCCCAGGGCCAGGCGGCGGTGACCAGCGCCCGCGCCTGGCTGGGCACGCCCTACGGCATGTCGGGCTTCGGCAACGCGACGATCGGCACGGGCGTGGACTGCGTGCAACTGGCCGAACTGGGCTGGAAGGGCGCGGGCGTCAACGTCACCTACACGCCACGGACGCTGCTGACGCCCTATGCGCAGTACAGCAACACGGTCCCGGTAACGGACATCGAGGTGCGACTGTCGGAAGGCGAGGTGCGCATCCCGATCGTGGCGGCCGTCCGAATGACCGACATCCTGTCCTTGAGCATGAACAGCTACGACGCGGCCGGCGACGGCCGGGTGGAGGCGGTGCTGACCCTGACCGCGGACGTGCCCGACATGATCGACGCGGGCCGCGCACGCCTGGAGGACCCGACCCTGCCCCCGAAGGAAACCGGCAAGTTCCCCAAACAGGCCGTGAAGGACCTGGTCCTGCGCCCCACCACGGACGACGCCGACCTGACCCAGCACTTCCACCTGCGCGTGCAGGTGCCGTCCCGGGGCTTCGACCGGACGTACGAACATTTCCTGTACGTCCACGTCGTGGACGACGTCAGCCAGCCGCCTCCCGGCACGGACCAGAACACGTGCAAGGTGGGGGCCCTGTGCGACTACTGCGAAACGCCCCAGGTGGGCAGCGCGTGGCTGGGCGAGATGATGGTCATCTGGGACACGCCCACGCGGCTGTCGCAGTTCGGGCTGACGGGCAGCAACCCGACCACCGGCGAGGCCATCGAGTTCACGGTCAGTTTCCAGTCCGGCGTCGACGGCCCCGTGCCGGTGGAAACGACCTTCCAGACCGTGACCCGCAACCGCATCGTCGGGACCTACCTCCACGACCCCGAACTGACGGGGTTCTGCTGCGACTGGTACACCGCGCCGGATGGTACCCGGTCCGCCATCTACGGCGCACAGATCGACCTGACCTACTCGGGGAAACACGTGAACGGGACCCTCACGGTCCACACGAAGGAAGGGAAGGACGCGACGATCGACGTGACGGGCTGCACCTGCCCGTGCACGTAGGACGCGGGGTTTTCAGCCCCCGGTCCCGGCCCGCCGCGCCAGGATTTCCTGGACCAGTTCGGCGGCGCTGCGGACGAACCGCGGGCACTGGCTGTGGTGCAGGCCCCGGTCCCGGAACGCCTGGAGCCCTTCCGGCGTGGACATGTCGATCCCCAGCAAATCCCGGCACAGCAGGGTTCCGTGCAGTTGCCGGAACCGGTCCACCAGTTCCCGGGCCGGACCGTAGCCCCGGTCCTTGTCCTCGGCCAGGGGCGAAGGGACCCCGCACGCAAGGCCGAGGGCCATCAGCGCCCCCGTCAGGGCGCCGCAGGTTTCGCCGGACCGGGCCAGCCCGCCCCCGAAGGGCGCGGCCAGGCGAAGGCAGGTGTCGCGGTCCAGGCCCAGGGCGGGACCGCAGGACGCCAACACCGACTGGGCGCAGTTGAATTCCTGGAGCATCAGGGATTCGGCTTCGTCACCGGCCTTCATCATCGTCAACTCCCGGCGGACACCCGGGGACTGTCTACTCCGGCCGGGCCCGGACTGCAATCGGGACGCAGGCTGCGCCACGTGCACCCGCCGGGGAGCCGCGCAGGTCGCGTTGCGCTGCGGATCATTCTGCGGCAGCATTCCCCGTTACCCGGGGCGGGCCGGCAAGAGGGAGAAGCAGGAATGTCGGAAGGAACGGGAACCCGGGACGGATCGGCGGGCGTCCTGGCGGTTCGATGGCTGGGCCTCCTGCCGGCAAGCCTCCTGGTGCTGTGCGTCGCGGCCTGCTCCTCGTCCTCGACGACCACGGACGTGCCCATCGTACCCGACGTACCCGACGTGCCCGTCGTACCCGACGTGCCCGAAGTGCCTGACGTGCCCGAAGTGCCTGACGTGACCGACGTACCCGACATCACCGGCCCGTTCCACTGGGCCTCGGGGTGCGAGGGCACGGCAACGCGGAACGCCTGGACCAGCGCCCCTTACACAGACGCCGCGTTCTCCCGCGGGCCCCTGGTGCAGATGGCCGATCGGGACGGGGCAACGCTGGTCTGGCGGACGGCCACACCCAGCGTCGAAGAGGGCTGCGTCGACCTGGCCTGGGGCCAGGAACAGCGCACCGTGTGCGGCACCGCCGACGCCAACGGCCAGTACCAGGTGCCCGTGTACGGGCTGCCGGCCGCCACCGAAATCACCTATGCGGTCCGGGTCGGCGACATCCACACGCCGCAACTGACCTTCCGCACACTGCCGGACCGCCCCGTTGCCATGAAATTCGCTGTGTTTGCCGACGCCCACAACAACGTCGAAAACCTGCAGAAGATGTCGCAGGTCGCCCTGAAGGAAGGCGTCGATTTCGCGATCGGCGTCGGGGACCTTACCGGCAGCGGGCAGGTCGTGGAGTTCGACCAGACCTTCCAGGGGTTCCGGGACCTGGGCACCCGGGTCAACATCTGGGCGGTGATCGGGAACCACGACGAAAAGAGCATCACGGGATACACCGACGCCTTCGTGCTGCCCGAAGGCAACGAGGACGAGGCGGCCACGGGCCTGGGCGAGGCCTGGTGGTCCCGGCGCATCGGCAACGTGTGGCTCGGCGGCGGCTACATCCGGGACTACTACCTTTCCCCGCCCGACGTCGACTGGGGCCAGGTCGGCTGGTTCCGGCGCCAGTTCCAGACGGAGGAGTTCAAGACGGCCCAGTGGAAGCTGTTCTTCATCCACGAACCCCCGTGGGTCGCCAGCGGCGGCGGCGACTGCACGTACGACGGCGAAAGCAGCCTGCGGAACTCGCTGATCCCGATGCTGTCCGCAGCCGGGATCCAGACCTCGTTCCATGGGCACATGCACGGCATCGAGTGGGGGGACGTCGGCGGCGTCCGCACCTACGTCGTCGGGGGGCTGTGCGGCTGCGGCCTGGACACCGGTGAATGCCCGCTTCCCGAAGGCCTCCCCCAGCCGTGGAACGTGGCGTACGGCGTCGCGAACTTCGCGATCGTGGAAACCGGCTGCGAAGGCGTCACGGTCCGCCACGTGGACCTCGATGGAAAGGAACTGCACACGCACCCGATCCAGACGTCGCCCTGACGGGTGACGGGTTTTCTGGCGGGAGGGTCCGCCCCATCCGCCGCTTCCCCCCTTGATCGCGCCCACCGCCCACCTTGCTTCTTCCCCCCTCGATTCGGGATACTGTCGTCCGTCTCACGCTCGCCCGGGAAGGTCGGAATGCTACGCGCACCGTCCGTGCTGTCGTCCGTCTGCTTTGCCTCACTGGTGGCCGGCGCCGTGGCCTGCGGCACGGGCGCCGCGAACCCCGACGACCTCCGGCCCGACACCCACGACGCATACGACGTCGCGGACGTTACGGACACCGCGGACGCCGACCTGCCGAACCCCGACATCGACGCCCCCATCGAGCCCCGCGAACACCCGACCTGCTGCACCGCGGCGCTGTGCGCCCAACTGCAGGGGACCTGCGATGCCGAAACCTGCCGGTGCGTTCCCGCGGCCGCCTGCTGCACGACCGAACTGTGCGCCGCCGCGGGCATGGCCTGCGACGCCGGCACGTGCCGCTGCGCCCGGGTGACGTGCCAGGTGGAAGGCGCGCACTGCGACGAATCCCTGGTCCCCGGGGAGGACGGCCGCCTGGTCTGCACGGCGACCTCGGCGGGCCTGGTGTGCCTGCGGCGGGTGGAGGGCTGGACGGGCTGCGCGGGGGGCGTCTGCGGCAACTGGGGCTCGGGGTCGTGCACCTGCGGGTGGTTCGGTTGCACGCCCTGGGAGGACTTCTGCGGACCGGACCAGGACTGCGTCACCGGACCCTACCAGCCCTTGACCAGCGGGACCTGTGGCGTGGCCGGAAACGTGGGCGAAGGGGAAGTCTGCTTCAGTTCCGACGTGTGCGCCTCGGGCCTGGCCTGCCAGTCCGTCTGCGTGCGGGTGGAATGCGGGCTGGCGCCCGGCGCCCCGTCCTGTCCCGCGGGGCGGGTCTGCCGGCCGCTGGACGCCTGGGGCCTGCTGGGAACCTGCCGCGTGCCCTGCGATCCCTACGACCCCGCGGGCCCCTGCGGGCCGGGCCAGTGGTGCCGCGGCCCCTGCGCCTACCTGGAGTCCGCGCTGTTCTGTTCGGAGGCCGATGCCCCGACCTACGGCCTGCTGGGCGGATGGTGCACCCCCTACCGGGACGGCTCGATCCCCCAGGAAGGGGCGGCCTGCGATTCGGCGCCCTGTGCGCCCGGCTTCCTTTGCGCGGGCGGCGTGTGCCTGGAGGCATGCCCCGCCGGCCTTCCGCCCGATGCTGCCGTGCGCGACCAGGCCGCCTGCGCCCCGGGCCTGGAATGCGCCCCGGTGCAGGCGAACTGGCCGATCGTCACCGCCGGGGGCGCCTGCGCGACGCCCTGCGATCCCTTCGCGGTCGACCCGAACGCCGCGTGCCCGCCGGACCGCGTATGCACGATGTCCGCCTTCGCGACGCCGTCCCTGGCCCACTGCCTGCCCCAGACCTGGCCGCTGGCCGGTCCCGGCGAGTACTGCTCGCCCCAGGGCTACGCCTGCCAGGCCGGTCATGCCTGCGTTTCCCTGGGCCCCCGCCGGGCGTACCGGTGCGAACCGGCTTGCCGGGTGGGCGCCGCCGCCGGGGATCCCGACGCCTGCCCTGCGGGACAGCGGTGCTTCCGGTTCTACGACCCGATGGCGAATGCCTGGGCGCCCTGGGGTTCCTGCGCGACGCCCTGCGAGCCGTTCGCGACCGACGACGCCTCCGGGTGCCTGCCCACCGCCGCCTGCGAACCCCGGGACCGGGATCCCGCCACGGGACGACTGGTCGGGTTGTGCTATGACCGCGACTCGGGAACCGAGGGCCAGCCCTGCCTGTCCGCGGAACCGGGGACCCAGCAGGGATGCGCGCCGGGCCTGACCTGCCGGCCCGAAGGCGCCGGGTTCCGGTGTCGGGTGCGGTGCGACGCGGAAGGGGCGCAAACGGGCCAGGGAAGGTGTCCGGACCAACAGACGTGCCGGCGGGCCTGGCCGCCCGCGGGCGAACCGGTGATGGCGGGCTGCGTGCCGAAATGACCCGCCGGGGAGGTGACCATGAGGACGCGCGAAACGCGGATCGCGACGGGATGCGCGCTGGTGCTGTGCCTGGCCGGCATGGCCTGCGAATCGGCGGGCGGCGGCGGGCTTGACGCGGACGTCCCGGAGGTCCCGGGCGACGTGCCGGCCGACCTCCCTGCCGACACCCCGGACGTGCCCGCCGACGTCCAGGAAGTTCCCCCGCCGCCGGTGACGCTGGAAAACTACCCCCGGGTGGACGGCAGCACCTCCAACATCCCCCTGGCCCGGATCATCGCCTGCGAACTGCTGGGAGTGCCCTGGGAGTGGGACTACCAGCCCACGTCCCCCGATTCGAACTTCCCCGAAAAGACGGTCTTCCCGGCTCCGACCACGCCCGAGCAGGACATCCTGGCGGCCGGGATCCTGGAACGGACCGTCCACACCAAGACCCACCAGTCCTATTTGAACCTGATCGACGGCACGAAGGACCTGATCCTGGTCGCCAGCGCGCCCTCGACCGACGAACGGGCCTACGCTGTGGAAAAGGGCGTCACGCTGGTCTGGACGACCCTGGCCCTGGACGCGCTGGTCTTCCTGGTGAACCAGGAGAACCCGGTGACCGGGCTGACCACGGCACAGATCCGGGGCGTGTTCCTGGGCGAGGTGACGAACTGGAAGGACGTGGGGGGCCTCGACCAGGCCGTCAGCCCGTACATCCGGCCCGAAAACTCGGGCAGCCAGCAGTTGATGCAGGAACTGGTGATGAAGGAATCGACGATGCCCGCCTGGCCCGAGGATCTGGTCATCCAGGGCATGGGCGGACTGGTCGACAAGATCAAGGAGGACCCCAACGCCCTGGGATACTCGGTGTACTTCTACGTGACCTACCAGTACTCCATCGGGGGCATGCGCACGGTGGCCGTGGACGGCGTGGCGCCTGCCGCGACGACGCTGGCCGACGGGACCTACCCCCACGTGGCGCCGGTCTACGTCGTGACCCGGACGGACCTGGCGCCGACCCACCTGGCGGCGCAGATGCGGGACTGGCTGCTGGCGCCGGGCGGCCAGGCGGTGGTCGCGAAAAGCGGGTACGTGCCGGTGCTGCCGGGTGCGACGGCGCGGTGAGTTCCAGGATCGGCGTTCCAGGACCCGCCGGAGGCGCGCCCTTCCCCGCGCCCGCTGCACCCGCGCCGACTTGACGCTGCCGCGCGGCGGCCGTACATCCATGCTCCACGCACGAGGTTTGAAGGCATGGCCGATCCAGCCAGCGACCGTCCGGACCCGAACCCCGGCGCCCTGCGGTGGGGCGCGATCCTGTTCGCCCTCGCCGCCGGGCTGATGCTGTGGCCGATGTGGCCTCCCCTGGTCCTGGCGGCGTGGTTCGCGGTCCTGGCGCGTCCCCTGATGGACTGGTTCAGTCGCATCCTGCGCGGCGGTCACCGGGCGGCGGCGGCACTGACGCTGCTGCTGTTGTTGCTGGTCCTGGTGCCCATCGGGCTGTTCCTGGCGTCCCTGATTTCCGCCGCGGTCGAACTGGTCCAGACCCTGCTGAAGTCCCCGGGCGGCAAGGAGGCGCTGGAATCGATCGTTTCGGGCGGCGCCGGCGACGACGTCCAGATCGGGCTCAGCGACATCGTCCCCCTGGCGAAGCAGTATGGCGAGCGCGCCTTCGGCCTGGTCGCGACCATCGCCGGGGCCACGGCCGCGGGCATCTTCGGGATCTTCGTGTTCGTGCTGGCGGCCTATGCCTTCCTGGCGGAGGGGCCGCAGACAACCGCCTGGGTCCAGGACCACCTCCCCATCGCCCCGCGGAACTTCCGGCGATTCGCAGCCGCCTTCACCGAAACGGGCCGCGGCCTGGTGATCGGTCTGGGGGTCACCGGCATCATCCAGGGCATGACGGCGACGGTCGCCTACCTTGCCCTGGGCATCCCGCGCGCGCTGGTCCTGGGCGTCCTGACCGCGCTGGCCTCGTTCATCCCGTCGGTGGGGACGGCGCTGGTCTGGATCCCGATCGCCGTGGGCCTGGCCCTGACCGGCCGCTGGGTCAGCGCGATCATCATGGCGGCCATCGGCGTGCTGGTCATCGGCGTGATCGACAACCTCCTGCGCCCCCTGCTTTCGCGCCATGGCAGCCTGAAACTGCCGTCCTTCGTCCTGCTGGTGTCGATGTTCGGCGGCCTGGCGACGGTCGGCGGCTGGGGGCTGCTGCTGGGCCCGCTGGTCGTGCGGCTGGCGGTGGAAGCGGTGTCCATCGAGCGCGACGAACGCCTTGCGCGCACCGGCGCTGCCCCGGCCGAGCAGGGGCCCGACGCGTCCCCGCCCCCCTAGAACACGTGGTTCAGATCGGCGTAGATTCCGATGGGGACGCCGGTGGCGGCCGAGTCCGGGGAATAGGAAAAGTCGAAGCGGGCCAGCACCGTTTCGCCGACCTGCACCCGGATGCCGACGCCGGTGCCGAACTTGATGCCCGCGCCGTGCCCGTCCAGGACCGGGTTCGGCCGGTAGTCGGCCCAGACCCGCCCGACATCGGCCAGAACCAGGGCGCCCAGGCGGAACCGCTCGCCGAACATGTAGAACGTCCAGAACATCGACCGCAGCTCGACGTCCGCGCCGATCTTGATCTTGCCGTGGTACCGGCCCTCGGGCACGCCCCGGAAGCCGTCGCGGCCGCCCGGGTACTCGCGGTTCTCGAAGGCGGACGCCCGGGACAGTTCATAGAACGGGACGTTGCCGAACAGCAGGTCCGTGAAGACCCGCGACGCCAGCACCAGGTACTCCCCGTAGAGGGGCACGTACGAACGGCCATCCAGCGTCAGCCCGCCGAAATGCAGGTCCGTCCCCATGCCCGGCGACACCCGCACCTGGGCCTCGCACAGGAAGCCCTTGGACGGCGTGTACTCGTGGTTCCGCGTGTCGTACGTCACGCCCGCCGCCAGTTGCAGCGCCACGTGATCCTGCAGGCCCCGCACGACGTTCCGGTCCTTCCACAGGGCGCTGTTCGTGTAGATGTCGCTGCGCTCCCACAGCACGCGGGCGCCCGTCATCACGTACAGGTGCTCCAGCAGCCGGTACCGCAGGTTGACGCGCAACAGCGGCTCGAACTGCCGGTACTGGTAGCGCTGGCGGTTGGGGGTCACCACGGGGCCCGCCGACGGGTCCTGGGACGGCCACTCGAACCGGCTGGCGTTGCCCAGGCCGAAGTACCCGGAGTTGTTCCGCTGGTTGTACTCGGCATAGATCCACAGGCGCAGCCGGCCGCCCAGCAGGCTGGGCACGTCGATGCGCAGGAAGTCCATGTGCACGGGGACATACAGGCCCCGCCCGTCCCACCATTTCAGGCTCATGGCGAACTGGGCCTGCACGCGGTACTTGTACGGCGAATAGGCCGGGTCGAACTTCGCGACGATGGGCTGGATGCCCAGCATCAGGCCCATGTCGGTGTTTCCGCCGACGACGGGGAACGGCGCCCACTCCAGGCGGTTGGGGTCCCGGACCGTCGTCTTCACGGGGTCGGCAACCGCGGCAGGCGGGGGCGCGACGGTCGCCGGTTCGTCCGCACGGACCGATGGCGCGGCCACGATCAGCGCAGCCAACACCAGCAACCTGCCGAGCCGGTTCGCGGGCCCCGACATGGACGGCCCCTCGTCCCCCATGGACCGTCCTAGCCTATTGGCCGGCGGGGGCGTGTCAAGGCCATCGACATCCGGAAAGTCACTTGTCGGCGGGTGTTGACGAACCGGATCACGGGCGATAGCGTCGCGAATCGGCGGAAAGGGCTGCAACCGGGGGGGACTTGCCCGGTCCACAGAGGAGGTCGGTCGATGAACCGTTTCCCGACATCCGGCATCACGGTGGGTCGCACCGGATCGACGCGATGCGGCAGGTTCGCCGCCGGCCTCCTGGCTTGCGCATGGGTGCTGTCGCTGCCCGGGGACGTCCTGGCGGGCGGTTTCCACACGCCCGACTTCGGCACGCGCCGCAACGGGATGCTGGCGGTCATGGGCAAGCCCGACGACGTGACGGCCGTCTTCCACAACGTGGCCGGCCTGACGCTGCTGGAAGGGACCAACCTGTACCTGACTGCCCAGTACACCTACGCGGACCTGGGGTTCCGGTTCTATGACTCGAAGGGGATCCTGCGCCCGGATCACGAAATCACGCCGGTCACGTCCTGGGCCATCGTCCCCTTCCTGGGAGTGTCCTCGGACCTTGGCACGAAGCGCCTGCGCGTGGCCCTGGCCGTCTACGCTCCGAACCTCTACGGCGCGGACCTGCCGGCCGACGAGCCCAGCCGGTACCACCTGACGAAGGGGTTCTTCTTCGCGGCGCACCTGACCGGGGCCGTGGCCTGGAAGGTCACCGACAAGTTCAGCATCGGCGCCGGGATCAGCGCGGTGTACCTGGTGATGCAGGGCACGCAGTTCATGAACCCGCTGGTGAACAACAACCCCGACCTGCGGTTCGACAGTTCGGCGAAGGTCCGGGACTGGGACATCAAGGTGGCCCTGGACGGTCGGGGCTGGACCTGGGACTGGAACGTGGGCCTTCTGTTCCGGCCGATCCCGACGCTGGGCATCGGCATGTCGTTCACCAGCGGGGCGGACGTTTCGCTGGAGGGCCCGGTGACGATCCGGGCGTCGCGGGCGACCAGCGTGCCGATGAAGGGCCGGCAGACGACGACCTTCGCGATCCCCTTCTGCCTGCGGGCCGGCATCAACTGGGAGTTCGTGAAGGACTTCGAACTGGGGCTGGATGCGTCGTACTGGCACTACCAGGTGAACCAGGAACAGCAGATGAAGGTGGACGCGTCGATCGCCAGCCTGGTCGGATCCGGCGGCGTCGTGCGCACGCCCAAGGAATTCACGAACTCCTGGAACGTGAGCGTCGGGCTGCTGTACCGGGTGATCCCGCAGGTGGACCTGATGATCGGCTTCCAGCGCGATGCCAGCCCGATCCCGACCCGGACGATGACGGTCGAGAACCTGAACCGCGGCCTGACCAGCGTATCGATGGGAGTCCGCTGGCGCGCGGCCCACTGGGTCACGGTCGGACTGACCTACATGCGCACCTGGGCCGACCTGCTGGTCCTGCAGGACAGCGTGCTGAACCCGCCCACGAACGGCAAGGGGCACGGTTCGATGTCCCACGTGGCGGCCGACCTGCTGTTCCACCTGTAGGCGATGGGAACCCCGATGATCGCGCCCCCGGACCCGAACTCGGGCCTCTACGTGGTCGTGCTGCAGATCCAGGCCCGCCTGTGCGTCGACGTCGGCGCGCTGGGGCCGCTGCACTTCGACGCCGGGACCTGCCTGTACGTGGGCAGCGCCCGTCGGAACCTGCGCCAGCGCATCGCGCGGCACCTGGCGGCGACCAAGCGGGTGCGATGGCACGTGGACTACCTGACGACGAACCCGGGCGTCCGGGTGGTCGGCGCCGTCGTGGTCACCGGGGCGTCATGGTCGGAATGCGCGTTGAACCAAAGCCTGGGGGCAAGCCTCGACGGCGCAGTGCCCGTGCCGCGTTTCGGGAATTCGGATTGCCGCGCGCACTGCCCGGCGCACCTGTGGTGGCACGGGGGCGTCGTGTCGCTGCAGGACGTCGCAGCCCTGGTGCCGGCGGCGCAGATCGTCGTGGGAACGGCGCGCACGGCGGGTTGATCCTTCTACCCCTGCGCCCCCCGGGTCCGAAGCCCCTCGAGGTATTCGCTGCCCTGTTCCATCAGCGCCACGAAGCCCTCCTCGTCCCGCCGGGCGACGCACCCCACCACGTCCTCGATCGCCTGTCGCAGGGCCTCCAACGGCGCGCTGCCGTGGGCGTTCAGGGCCTGGATTTCGTAGTACAGACGCGGATTTTCACCGGCGACCCGGGACGCGACGTCCAGTTGGGCGTCGAAGGTGGTGCTGGAAATGCGGTCCAGGGCCGCCGCGGGAAGGTTGCTGCGGGAAAGGGCCGTGAAGAACGCGATGTTCAGCGCGTGGGACATGCCCAGCACGAACCCCATGACCCGGTCGTGGTCGTCCAGGCTCATGTCCACCATTTCGGCCATGGTCGGCGCAAACAGCGCCCGGGCCTCCTCGGTGGCCTCGGGCACGCCCACGTCCACGAAGACCACGTGGCGCCCGGACAGCAGGGCCACGTCGGGCCCGAACATGGGATGCACGGACGTCACGCGGACACCGGCAGCCACCAGGGCCTCGAAGGCGCCCCGCAGAGGGCTTTTCAGGGAGCCCACATCGAAGACCAGGCCCCTGGGGCGGCTGTCCGCCAACTGGCGCAGGATGGCGCCGGTGGCCGCCAGGGGCGCCGCCACGACGATGAGGTCGGGGTCCGCCTCCAGGCCGTGCCAGTCGGCCACGTGGTCCACCCATTCCCGGGGATCCGCCGGGCCCGAGGGGTCCGCCGAGATGACCCGGAAGCCCTGGGACCGCAGGAAGCGCCCGAACCAGCGCCCCATGCGCCCTTCGCCGCCGATGACCAGGGCGGTCCGGCCTGCGCCCGAGCCCCGGGCCATCACCCGGTCGTGCTCCTGCACCTGCAGGGACGCCCGCACCAGCGAATGCAGCAGGGTCACCGCCAGGTCGGGGGGGACGCCGGCACGCACGGCCGCCTTGCGGGCCCGGGCCATCACCTCGTCCTCGCGCCCCGTGTCCCGGTCCGGGCGGCCCACGGCGCGCTTCATGCGGCCGACCTCGGCCACCAGTTCCATGCGCCGGGCCACCAGCGTCAGCAGGTCGTCGTCCAGCGCATCCAGGCGTGCGCGCAGTTCCCGAAGGTCGTCATCCGGCATCCATCCTCCCCGGGGGCTCTGACAGGGCTGAACCACGCCCTGGGCGCGTCCGCGAACCCATAATCCCCACCCGATTCAAGGACCATTATACTCATACAGTGGCGCAGATCGGGGCATGGGGCTCCGGGTCCCGCCGGAGAACGGGATGGAGAGGAATCCGCTCTGCGACATCAACGTCGTTTCCAAGACCCTGCTGCCCACCCCCCGGGAAGTCGAGGCGCGGCGCCCCCTGCCTCCCGAGGCGGCGGTCACCGTGACCCGGGCGCGGCGCACCGTGGCGGACATCCTGGAGCACCGGGACCCGCGCTGGTTCGTGGTGGTCGGGCCCTGTTCGATCCATGACCTGACCGCGGCCCGGGAGTACGCCGAGCGCCTGCGCGCGCTGGCCGACGAGGTGTCCGACACGCTGTTCGTGGTCATGCGGGTCTACTTCGAAAAGCCCCGGACCTCGATGGGGTGGAAGGGCTTCGTCAACGACCCCTACCTGGACGACTCGTTCCGCATCGCCGAGGGGTTGCTGCTGGCCCGGGGGCTGTTGCTGGACCTGGCCACCATGGGCCTGCCCACCGCCACCGAGGCCCTGGATCCCATCACGCCCCAGTACCTGGGCGACCTGGTGGCCGTGTCGGCCATCGGGGCCCGTACCACGGAATCGCAGCCCCACCGGGAGATGGCCAGCGGGCTTTCCACGCCCGTGGGCTTCAAGAACGCGACCGACGGCGGCCTGGAGGCGGCCGTGAACGCCATGCACGCGGCGGCGCAGCCCCACTCGTTCCTGGGCATCGACCAGCGGGGGCAGTGCGCGGTCTTCCGGACCCGGGGGAACCGCCTGGGCTACGTGATCCTGCGGGGCGGCGACCGCCCCAACTACGACGCCGCCACGGTGGCCCGGACCGAGGAGGTCCTGGCGGCCGCCGGCCTGCCCCTCCGCATCGCCGTGGACTGCAGCCACGGCAACTCCGGAAAGGACCCCCTGCGGCAACCCGACGTGCTGGACGACTGCATCCGGCAGCGCCTGGCAGGGAACCGCTCGATCGTGGGCGTGATGCTGGAAAGCCACCTGCACGCGGGCAATCAATCGCTGGGTCCCGACCCGTCCACGCTGCGGTACGGCGTGTCGATCACCGATGCGTGCATGGATTGGGACACCACCGCGCGCGTGCTGCGGGACGCCCGGGAGCGCCTGCGGCCGACCATGGAGAACCCTCGATGAGCGCCGTGCCCGACTGGGATGCCCTGGGATTCGGCTTCCTGCCGACGGACTGGATGTACCGCGCCCAGGGCGACGCCGCCCGGGATCCGGCCTGGGACGCGGGCCATTTCGTGCCCTTCGGGGACGTGTCGCTGTCCCCCGCCGCCGCCGTGCTGTCCTACGGGTGTGGCTGCTTCGAAGGGCTGAAGGCCCAGCGGGGCGTGGACGGCCGCGTGCGCATCTTCCGGCCCGACGCCCACGGCGCGCGCTTCGCCCGATCGGCGGAACGGCTGGCCCTGCCGCCCTTCCCGGTGGATCGCTTCGTCGCGATGGCGGCCGGGCTGGCCCGGCGCAACGACGCCTGGGTGCCGCCCGCGGGCAAGGGCAGCCTGTACCTGCGCCCCATGATGCACGGCACCGAACCCCTGCTGGGCGCCCGTCGCCCGCGCCTGGCCGGCGTGATCGCCTACGCATCGCCCGTCGGGAACGCCCCGGGCCTGGATCAGGGCCTGCGCCTGAAGGTGATGGCCAGCGCCCGGGCCGCCCTGGGGGGCACCGGCGGCGCCAAGGCCATGGGGAACTATGCCGGCGTGCTGCTGCACAAGGAGGCCGCGGTCCGCGAGGGCTTCGACGACCTGCTGTACCTGGACGGATCCGGCCGCCTGCAACTGGGCGAGGCCTCGGGCGCGAACCTGTTCTGCGTGCTGGACGACGGAACGCTGGCGACCCCGCCCCTGGACGACACGATCCTGCCGGGCATCACCCGGGATTCCGCCCTGCGCCTGGCCCGGGACGTCCTGGGCCTGCCCGTCCAGCAGCGCCCCCTGTCGCTGGTCGAGGTCCGGGCCCGGGCCCGGGAGGTCTTCTGCACCGGGACGGGCTGGACCGTGCGCCCGGTCGCGATGCTGGGCGGCGACGGCTGGGAATGCCGGCTGGGCCCCCCGAAGGTCGCGACGCAACTGGGGGAGGCGCTGGCGGACATCCGGTCGGGCGCCGGGGCCGACCCCTTCGGATGGACCGTGGACGTGGCAGGCGTGGCGGACGGGGAGGATCAATGAAGGAACTGGATGCGCTGCGGCGCCAGGTGGGCACCGTGGACCGCCGCATCGTCGCGGACCTGGCCCGCCGGCAGGAGCTGGTGTCCCGCATCGTGGCCATCAAGATCGCCCAGGGCCTGGAGCTGCGGGACCGGACCCAGGAGGCCGCCGTGCTGTCCGAGGTGATCCGCCTGGGGCGCCTGCACGGGCTGGACGCCGGCTACATGACGCGCCTGTTCCACCCGATCATCGATCACTCGGTGGACATCCAGCGGGAGCTGCTGCTGCGGGCCGACGTCGACGGGGCCGCCACCCGGCGCGCGGTGCGGGTCGCGTACCAGGGAACGGACGGCGCCTACAGCCACCTGGCGGCGATGAAGCACTTCGCGCCGGTGCTGCCGCGCGTGGTGTTCGCGGGCCTGCACTCCTTCCTGGACGTGACCGACGCCGTGGAGTCCGGCCAGGCCGACTACGGGGTGCTGCCCATCGAGAACACCACCGCCGGCAGCATCAACGAGGTCTACGACCTGCTGCGCCGGGTCAACGTTTCCATCGTGGGCGAGGCCGTCCAGGAGGTCGATCACTGCCTGCTGGTCCTGGACGAGGTGCCCCTGTCGGATCTGCGGCGCGTCTATTCGCACCCCCAGGCCCTGGCGCAGTGCAGCGAGTTCCTGGCGACCCTGAAGGACTGCCGGGTCGAAAGCTACACCGACACCGCGATGGCGGTGGAAAAGGTCCGCGACGACGGCGACCCCACGCAGGCGGCCATCGCCAGCGAGGCGGCGGGCGAGCACTTCGGCCTGCGGGTGCTGCGGCGCGGCCTGGCCAACCAGCCGGAAAACTTCACGCGGTTCGTGGTGGTGGCCCGGGAGCCCCGGGCGGTGGACCTGCGGACCCCCTGCAAGACATCCCTGCTGCTGGCCACCGACCACCGGGAAGGCGCGCTGGCCCGCTGCCTGAACCTGCTGGCGACCCACCACCTGAACCTGACGAAATTGGAAAGCCGCCCCCAGCCCCACACGCCCTGGGAGTACCACTTCTACATCGACGTCGAGGGGAACGTGGCGGACCCGGACACCGGCGAGGCCCTGGAGGCCCTGCGGGACCAGACGCGCTTCCTGAAGGTCCTGGGCTGCTACCCTGCGCTGGCGGGCCTGTCGGCGCCGCAGAAGGCGGGCGTGTCGAAGCGGCCGGCGACCCGTCAGGGCGCCAGGAAGAGCCGGTAGGCGGGGTTGTCGGTTTCCTCCGCCCACGCGAAGTTCAGCGCCTCCAGGTGCGCCAGGAAGGCCGCGTCGTCGGCGGGCGGGACCTGGATCCCGACCAGCACGCGACCATGGTCCGCGCCGTGGTTCCGGTAGTGGAACAGGCTGATGTTCCACGCGGCCCCCACCGACGTCAGGAAGCCCAGCAGGGCGCCGGGACGCTCGGGGAACTCGAAGCGGAACAGGCGCTCGTTTTCCAGGCCCGCCACCCGGCCGCCCACCATGTAGCGCACGTGCAGCAGGGCCATCTCGTCGCCGCTCATGTCCACCACGGGCAGGCCCGCCGCGCGGATGGCCTCGACGACCCGGTTCTTTTCCGGACGCCCGCCGGACAGCGCCAGGCCCACGAACACCCGGGCGCGGGCGGGGTCGCCATAGCGGTAGTTGAACTCGGTCACGAAGTGGTTCCCGACCACGTTGCAGAAGGCCAGGAAGGACCCGGGCCGCTCCGGGATCTCCACGGCCAGCAGGGCCTCGCGCTCGGCGCCCAGGTCGGCCCGCTCCGCCACGTGGCGCAGCCGGTCGAAGTTCATGTTGGCGCCGCTGACCAGCGTCACGACGGTCATGCCGGCCACGGGGTTCGTCGCCGCCCAGCGCTTCAGGCCGGCCACCGCCAGGGCGCCCGCGGGCTCGGCGATGGACCGCGTGTCCTCGAAGATGTCCTGCACCGCGGCGCAGATCTCGTCGTTGGACACCAGCACGATTTCGTCCACGCACTCCTTCGCCAGCCGGAAGGTTTCGTCCCCGACCCGCCGCACCGCCACGCCGTCCGCGAACAGCCCGACCCGCGGCAGCGTCACCGGCTGGCCGGCCGCCAGCGCCGCGTGCATGGTGGGGGCGTCCTCGGGCTCCACGCCGATGATGCGGACCTCCGGACTGAGGGCCTTCAGGCAGGTGCCGATTCCGGCGATCAGGCCGCCGCCTCCGATGGGAATGAAGACCACGTCGAAGCCGGCCGGACGCTGGCGCAGCAACTCGATCGCGATGGTGCCCTGCCCCGCGATGACCTCGGGGTCGTCGAAGGGATGCACGAAGACCATGCCGTCCCGGATCGCCAGTTCGCGCGCCCGATCGCAGGCCGCGTCGTAGTCGTCCCCGTGCAGCACGACCTCGCCGCCCAGGTCCCGCACCGCCTCGACCTTGATCGTGGGCGTGGTGACCGGCATGACGATCACCGCCCGCAGGCCCCGGCGCCGGGCGGCCAGGGCGACCCCCTGGGCATGGTTGCCGGCCGATGCGCAGATGACCCCGCGATGGGCCTGATCGGCTGGGATCTGGGCGATGCGGTTGGCGGCCCCGCGGATCTTGAACGAAAAGACCGGCTGCAGATCCTCGCGCTTCAGCAGGACCTCGGCGCCCAGGCGACGCGACAGGCGCGGGGCCCGCTCGAGGGGGGATTCGATGGCGACATCATGCACTTGCGCCTTCAGGATGCGCTTCAGGTAGGCCTGCGACACGACGTCCCTCCCCGGATGCCTGACAGTGTACCTGCCACGGGTCGAAATGCCCCCCTTTGCGCTGGTAATCCGTAGGGTTCCAACGACATAAAGCGGGGAACGGGAGGGGGCGCGGAAACGGGTGTCGGATCAGGTCTGGACCGGCAGGACCTTCCCTTCCCGCAGGCGGACCTGGTTCATGCGGATGCCCAGTTCGGTTTCGTAGCGGCGGACCAGGCGCGTTTCCATTTCCGTCATCAGCGACACGGCATGGCCCTCGGCGCCCGCCCGGCCCGTCCGCCCGACCCGGTGCAGGTAGGCCTGGCTTTCGGTCGGCACGTCCAGGTTGATGATGTGCGAAACCCCCTTGATGTCCAGGCCGCGCGCCGCCAGGTCCGACGCGATCATCACGTGGACCTTCGCGCTGCGGAAGTCGTCCATCGCCTTCTTGCGTTCCATCTTGTCCCGGGCGCTGTGCAGGTCGGCCACGGCCACCTGGTGATGGGCCAGTTTCGCCGTCAGCTCCTCGGCGCGATCGTTGCGGTGGACGAAGACGATGGCCCGCTGGGGCGTCACGGCGTTCAGGAACTTGCGCAGCAGTTCCACCTTGTCCCGCGCCTCGCAGACGAAATACGAGTGGTCGATGTTGGCGTTGACGGGGCTGAGGCTGGCGCGCACCAGGACCAGCTCCGGCGCCAGGGCCGTGCTTTCCTTGGTGCACTCGCGCCGCTCGGTGGCCGACGCGAAGATCAACTGGCGATCCCCCGGGGCGGCCTTGACGATCGCCCGGACGGATTCCAGGAACTCGCCGCCCAGCAGGCGGTCGGCCTCGTCGATGACGATGCACTTCAGCCCCTTGGCCTTCAATTTGTTCAGGCCCATCAGGTCCCGGATCCGCCCCGGCGACCCGATGACGATCGACGGCTTCTTCTTCAGCTTATCGATCTGCCGGGTCATGCCCACGGCGCCGATCAGCAGCGCCGACGTGACCGGCACCCCCGAGTTGGCGGCCAGCAGGACCGCCTCGCGCTGGATCTGGATCGCCAGTTCGTGGGTCGGGGCCAGCACGATGACCTGGGTCGCCTTCAGCGTCGGGTCGATCCGGCAGAACAGGGGCAGGAAGTACGCCAGGGTCTTGCCGGTCCCCGTTTCCGCGTGCAGGTAGGCGCTCTTCCCGGCCAGCAGCATCGGCACCGACTCGGCCTGGATGGGCGTCGGCTCGGTGATTTCGGCCTTGGCCAGGCCTGCCACGAGGGCCGGCGGGAGTCCCAGGTCGGCAAATGTCATCGGGGTCCTCGTTGCGGTCATGGCCGACGATCCGGCGGGGTGACGTTCATTTCACGGTTCGGCACCCGCCCAATATACCGCACCTGGACTGGTTTGGACGAGGGTCGGACCCGGGACCGCGTCGGACCGGTAATTTGTTGCGTCCGAAACATCAGTGGTAGCCTGCCGACAGGATTCAAGAATCGCGGGAGGAACCGATGGCGGCTCGGATCGGCACGCTTGGCCTGTTCCTGGGTGTTCTGGGCATCTTCGCGCTGGGCTGCCAGGACGACGGGGCGGGCACGACCCGGCCCAGCAGCATCCACACGGTTCACTTCAACCTGGGGACGGGGACCTTCCTGCCCCAGGGCGAGGACTACCACCTGCACGTCGCGGGCGAGCGCCACAAACTGGTGGAGCACGACGCGGCCAGCCGGGCGCTGTTCGCCAACCTGGCGGACGACCCCACCCCGCCGACCCACTACGCCGAAGACGTCGAACTGCCCGACGACCGGCTGGTCATGATGTACGTGACGCAGCGGACGAACACCACCGGGGCGCTGGACCGGCTGGGGGACGTGCCCCACGGTCTGGCGGCCGTGGCGCTGCACATCCCGCAGAAGGCCAGGGAGGCGGCGCAGGCCCTGATCCTGAAGTCCGCGTCCACGACCGGAAAACTCCGGAGCGCCTTGCTGCCGCTGGATCCGACGCAGATCGACAACTACGACTATACGCAGGTCGCCGAAACGATCCTGTTCCACCATCCGATCGTCGCGAACCTGGACCCCACGTGGGCGGCGTACATCCTGTACCAGTACATCATGGTGGCGCCGGGGCTGGACGAGCTGACCTACGCCCTGACCGATCTGGGCCCCCACGGGTGGTACCAGATGAACCCCATCACCAACGACGACGGGACTCCGTGGCTGGCCACCGAGGACCACGACGGCGACGGCCAGCCCGACAACACGCCCCTGTACCAGTACCAGATCGTGGACCAGGTCCAGGTGGCCGGGGCCGAGGCGATGGCCTCGGTCGTCAACGCCATCCACAACGACCCCCTGCTGAAGGACCTGCACTGGACCGTGGCCCCGGGCACCGCGACGAACGTGGAGGATCCGTCGGACACGGATTCGACGTCGTCGGGCCTGACGTCGGTCCGCAGCGCGGCGACGGACGGGTACACCCTGCACCTGTCCAACGAAGGGTACCGGCACATGTTCCGTACGCGGGTCGAGTCCCAGGACGGCACGAACGTCAAACTGGCGTTCTCGAACTCGGCGATCCGGCACCTGACCAACTTCATCCGTTTCTATGACGAAAACGGCACCCTGCTGGTACTGACCGACGACGAGTGGTCGTCCCTGATCGGGATGTGGCCCTCCAGCATGGAAAGCGCCGACACGAAGTTCATGGGCATCTCCAACCCGGTCACCACCATCCTGGGCATCCCGATCACCGGCAACGTCTTCGAGACCACGGCGCAGTTCACGTTCCCGGCCCGGGCCCGCACGGCGAAGATCAGTTCGGGAACCCTGGGCACGGGCGGGGAGCGGGATCCGTTCGTCGAGGCGGTGGGCGCCGACTTCACCATGGCACTGGAACTGGCGCTGCCCACGGCCTGCCTGGTGATGGCCCTGGGCCCGGACGATTCAAAGGACATGGTGGACCTGGTCCTCAACACCCCGCAACTGGCGTCCGCCATCGTGCAGTTCATGTACGGGGTCCTGTGGAGCAAGTCCGACCTGTCGGTTTCGTCGGTCCTGAAGAAGGTCGGCGCCGTCGGGGGGGACGTCCTGGCCCGCATGCTGCTGAACAAGGCCGCCGCGAAGCTCTTCGCGAAGATCGTGACCAAGAAGGCGGCCGAGGACGCGGTCCCGTTCTCGGGCTGGGCGGCGATGGCCGCGGACATCCTCTGCACGGGTGCGATGCTGGCCGAAACCGGCTACGCAGTGCTGTCCTCGCCCCACGTCATCCGGAACGACCTGACGATGACCCACGACATCACCCTGACGATCGACTGCGACCCGCGGGACTACCAGTTCCCGGCAACCTCGACGACCTACGTGGTGGACGCGATCCTGTCGGACAGCGACACCCGCACGACCGGCCTGATCACGCTGCCGACGACGACCGTGTCGGACCCCATCGTCGTGACCTTCAACGACGTCCCGGCCGGCGGCCAGGTCCGGTTCGACGTGCGCTTCTACACCAGCACCGGCTGGATGGTGGCACGGGCGACCGAGGAGTCGCGGGCGCCGGTCGCGAACGTCAACGACGCCGGCGGCACCCGCATGACCAGGACCCTCACGCTGCTGGAGAACCTGGTTCCCCTGAACGCGGACTCGATCTACACGCACAAGCAGCGCCTGGTGTACCAGGGCGGCAAGCACGCCTGGCAGGCCGGAGCGGCGCCCACGGCCACGGCGGCCGACCTGACGGCGACCGGGCTGGCAGACCTGGGAAACGTGACACTGCTGCAGAAGGAAGGCGGCCTGGCCTACACGTGGCAGGGCGCGCCCCAGGGACTCGCGACATGCGCATCGTCCACCACCGCCACGACCCTGTGGACGGTCCAGGGGATTTCGCTGAAGCAGGATCCCGAAGGTGGCCTGCAGGCGATGGGCTGCGGGACAGCCGAAAAGCCGTATGTCCTGTATGACATGGACGCGACCTCCTGGGACGCTGCCCAGAACCTGATCGTGCTGCCGTTGAACGGCCGGTGGTACGTGCGGACGCTGACCCAGGGCACCGACAAGACCTTCCAGGTGTCGGCCGGAAGCCTGGGGTCGTTCCCGATGGCCGTGGACTCGATGGTCCGGCACCCCCAGGGAATCCTGATCGCCATCAACCACGGGTACGCCAAGATGTACAGCCTGGCGCTGGCCGACAGCCCGGTCGCCGACGCGCTGGCCCCCGAGGCCGTCCCGGTGGCGGGCCCCGCCAAGACGCTGGACGGACTGCAGAACAACCCGTACCTGTTGCGGGATCCGATCGCCCTGCACGTGGCGTCCGACGGGGCCGTGCTGGTCCTGGACGACGTCCACGAACTGACCCAGGGAACCGTGAACGAACAGGTCAAGGCACGGTTGAAGGTGTTCACGAAGGAAGGCGATCCCGCCCCGTACTTCGGCGGCGCGGACCACCTGGACCTGGTCGAGCCCACCGCCAACGTGCTGGTGCGGTACCTGGACTTCGGCCTGGAGGGCCAGGGGTACATCTACGTGCTGTCGTATGCCTATCCCTCGGACCAGGCGTCCTACCAGCCGAAGGCCTCGGACTACCGCCTGGACCTCTTCCAGCCCGGGGGACAGTTCCTGGCGCGGACCTCGGGTTTCGCCGCGGCCCGCCTGAGTGTGGACCTGTTCCGCAACGTGTACTCCCTGAACTTCGAAACGTTCGCCGGACCCGCCGGGCGGCTGGAGCCCTCGATCAGCGAGTGGATCCCTCCGACCCCGCCCGGGCCATGACCGCGTGACGATCGACCGACGCCGGAGGTCCAGATGAAGCGATCCTGCGCCCTGGTGGTCGTGCTGTGGACGATGCTCGGCTGCGGCGACGGGGACGGTGCGGAACCGGCGCCCCCGGCGATCGAGCGCATGGGGTTCGGCGAGGCCGACCTGCTGGACCCGACGGCCCGCCCCGGACTGCAGCATTCCCGGGTCTTCCAACTGGAAGCGACGGGGACGCACGCGGGCGACACGGCCGAAGAGGGAGTCGACCGCGGGCCGCTGTTCGTGGACGAGGCTACGCGCCATCTGTTCTGCTTCGAGGATCCTGAGGGACAGGCGCACCGCATGCGGATCCTGGACGCCTCGGGCGCGATCCTCCTGGACCTGCCGGCCAACGATTGCGCGAACGTGGACCTCCCTGCGGGCCGGTATGAACAGGAATTCGAGCACGGCCGACGCGGCCAGAACGGGGCGCTGCCCGCGGTGATCCTGACGCGGCCGGTGCTGGGCGGGGACGCAACCCGGGCGGCGCTGCAGGAAGCGGGGCGGCTGCGATCCGCAGTGACGGCATCCCCGTCGTGCAACGCGACCGACTGCACGGCGACGCAGGTGGCCTATTCGGCGATGAACCTGACCGCGGGACAGGTGGCGCTGTTTCCCTCCACGTGCCCGCCCCAGCCCGCGGACCTGGTCTGGGTCTTCAAGGGGAACTGCGCGGACACGGGCATCGCGCAGGTCCACGGAATGCACGTGGGTCCGTGGACCCAGACGGTGGTGTACGAGGGGACGAACTGGGCCGGCAGCATGCACGGGTTGAGTTCGCGGGTGGCCAAGGAGGCCTGCTTCCCCTATGACCAGCCTGCCGTGGCGGGTCGGCACGCGTCGTTGCGGGTCATCCCTTACCCCGACCCGGTCCCTTCGAATCCCTGCGAAGTGGTTTCAGGGGGGTACTACTGCTCGGGATGCCAGACGACGGGCCCGACGACGCTGCCGGCGAATGCGCAGCAGCCCGTGAACACGACCAGCAGCTTCACGCCCCCCGCGACCGGCCAGGTGCTGGTGGTCGGCAGCGGGCCTGCGGGGACCTGCTGCCAGGGCGCCCTGGTGCTGCAGGGAGGGTGCCCCGACCTGGGCCTCTATGGGTTCGACGACACGATCACCAGGATCGCCCTGGGGCCATCCACCGAGGTCGACCTCTTCGGCGACGTCGCCTTCGGCGGCACGAAGTCCAGCTGGAGCGATTCGGGGTCGAATCCCTACACCCTGCTGGATCACGACGGGTTCCACACGGCGAAGAACGAGGCCTCGTCCCTGATCGTCGACACGTGGACGGGAATCGTCGCAGCCACGCTGGTGTCCACGCGCCGCTGCACGGGGTGCAACCTTCAGGGGGCGAACCTGGCGGGCCTGGATTCCGGGGGCACGCTCGTCGAGCTTTCCGGGGCGAACCTGGCGGGAGCCACCCTGACGGGAGCCCAGATCCCGGGGGCGAACCTCGCGTCGGCGTTGCTGCAGGGCGCGAACCTGTCCATGGCGAACCTGAAGGGCGCCAACCTGGGCAGCGCGAAACTGGGCGAACTGCGGGACGCGACCGGGAAGATCACCATCGCGGCGGCGACGCTGGACGGCGCCTGGATGGAGGACGTGATCCTCAGCGGGCCCGCGGATCTGACGGCGGTGTCGGCCAAGGGCGTGTACTTCTACGCCGGGGACGCGGCGGCTGCCACGGTGGCCGGGTCGACGCTGTTGCGGATCGACTTCACCGGCGCCGTCCTGAAGGGGTTGAACCTGCACGGGGCCACGATCGCCGGGGCCAGTTTCTACCAGGCGGATCTGACCAAGGCGATCCTGACGGCCGCAATCGCGACGGACGCCACGCAGGGCCACGTGGACTTCCGCCAGGCGTCGATGCAGGGCGCGGACATGACCGGCACGGACTTCGATCGGGCCGACTTCACCGGCGCGCTGCTGAACGCGACGAAGGTTTCGACCCTGGTCCGGACGGTGCAGGGCGTCGGGAAGGACGCGGCCGGAAACCTGGCCTACGTGCCCCAGTATCAGGCCTTCACGTGCGACGCCCAGATCCCGAACATGCTGCCGCAGTCCACCACCTCCGCGACGACCTGCCCCGATGGCGCCCCGGGGCCCTGCACCGGGAACGGCGGCGAGTCGGGACCGGCCTGCCCGGGGGACTGCGGCGGGATCGGCAGCCAATGCGCGACCCCACGGCACTGCGTGGCGGTGGACTGGCCCTCGGGGATCGGCCCGGGGCACTGGGCATGCAGCAAGGGGGTGTGCACGGCGAGTGGCAGCACCTCGACGTGCGGGAACGGCACGTGCGACGCGGCAGGCGGCGAAACCCCGGCATCGTGTCCTGCGGATTGCGCGCTGGATTGCCAGTTGCCCAGCCACTGCTGGGCGCTGCCCTGGGTCGGAACCGCGCCGGGAAACTGGATGTGCGGCAAGACGACGGGACTGTGCGCCGCCAGTGCGCAGAGCCTGTTCTGCGGGGACAAGATCTGCATGGACGCCGTGGGTGAAAGCCCCGCGTCCTGCCCGGCCGACTGCGGCACCGCGGCCGCCTGCAGCGGGACCGCGAACCGGTGCGCGAACCTGGCCTGGCCCCATGCGGACTGCCAGGGTTCCTGGAGCTGTTCCAGCGGAGCCTGCCTGGCGACGTGCGACACCGTCCACTGCGGGGACGGAACCTGCAACTGGACCGCGGGCGAAAGTCCCCGCTCCTGCCCGCGGGACTGCGTCATGGGGGGCTGCACCGAACGGGCCCACTGCGCGGGCCGGCCCTGGCCGACCGGCGTGTTCCCCGGCCACTGGGAATGCGTCAACCGCATTTGCAGCACGATCACCGAGGACAACACCTGCGGCGACACGTTGTGCGATCGGAACGGCCGCTGGGTCCTGCCGTGACGGACGGGGGCCTTCCGGCCTGACGCACCCGGCACTCCGCGATTCCCCGTGCCCCGAAACCTCCTGCCCGCGAAACAAATCCCGTTTCCCCTCGATAACCGGTCCGTGCGCCGGGTCCACAGGCCATCGGCGCGCCCGGCGGATCGGAGGTCCGGAGCGGACTGGAGGGAGGGGACTGCGATGACACGGGGCATGCGGTGCGGGTTCGTGGGGATCGTGCTGGTGGCGGCGTGGGTGGGGAGCGGGTGCGGGGACGGGGGCGGGGATGGGGGCGGGGACGGGTACGGGGACGGGTACGGGTACGGGTACGACACACGCGGGGCGGACCGTCTGGAGGGCGTGGTGTTCGACCTGGGATGGAAGGACGGGGTCGGCGACGGTACGGTCGCGGCCGATGTCCGCCCGGATTCGGCGGCCGACGTGCTTCCGGACGGGCACCTCGACGTCCGCCTGGACGGCGCCGCCGGCGACCCCGGGTGGCCCGATCAATGGGACTGCCCGGGAGCCTTCGGGTGCCCCTGCGACCGCAACGAGGAGTGCGTCAGCGGGTTCTGCGTGGAGGCCCAGGATCGGTACCGGTGCAGCCGGATCTGCCAGTCCGAGGACGCGTGCCCCCAGGGATGGAGGTGCGGCCTGGTCGGCGGGACCGGCGGCGTGGACCTGCTGTACGTGTGCGTCGACCCGTTCGCGCGGCTGTGCCAGCCGTGCCTGCAGGATCAGGAATGCGCGCCGACCGTGGGCGCGGGCAACCGGCGGCACGCGTGCATCCCGCTGGGCGCCGAAGGCAGTTTCTGCGGCGTCGAATGCACCGCGGACAAGGAGTGCCCGGACGGCTTCAAGTGCGCGGAGGCGCCGGGGGTCGTGCCGGCCGCGCGCCAGTGCCTGCCCCGGGGCGCGACGTGCGAGTGCACGCCGAAGTTCCGCATCCAGGGGAACCGGACACGGTGCTCGGTGACCAGCGCGGCGGGGACGTGCCGGGCGGAACGCACCTGCGACCAGGCCTGCCCGGCGGCGAAGCCCGAAACCGAAACCTGCAATGGCATCGACGACGACTGCGATGGAACCGCCGATGAAGGCACCAACGGGCAGTCCTGCAAGCTGGCCAACGTCTACGGGACCTGCACGGGGACGGCGCGCTGCGTCGGGGGCCACGAGTTCTGCGAGGGCACGTCCGCCGGCCAGGAGCTGTGCAACGGCATCGACGACGACTGCGACGGCCAGACGGACGAGCGGGACGCCATCGGCTGCACGGTCCGGTACCGGGACGCCGACGGGGACGGTTACGGCGCGACCGGCAGCGGGCAATGCACCTGCCGCGCAGCGCCTCCCTATGTCGCGACGCAGGAAGGGGACTGCGACGACGCGAAGGCCGCGGTGCACCCGGGGGCTTTCGAAACCTGCAACGGCAGCGACGACGACTGCGACGGCCGGGCCGACGAGGACACGCTGGGCCAGTGCTTCCCGACCGTCTGCGACACGGCGCGCGGGGCGTGCAAGGCGGCCTGCGACGGCCCCCAGGACTGCCAGTCCGGGACCGAGTGCGTGAACTTTGCCTGCCGCACGATCCCCGGCGTCCCCTGCCAGCGGGACGACCAGTGCGGCGGGGGCTTCTGCACCGACGGCGTGTGCTGCCGGACGCGCTGCAACGGGGTGTGCGAGTCCTGCGCCCTGCCCGGCCGCGTCGGCCAGTGCGACCCCATCCCGCCGCTGCAGGATCCCCAGGACGAGTGCGCGGCACAGGCTGCCGGCACCTGCGGGTCCACTGGGTTCTGTTCGGGCAACCGGTCGTGCACGCTGCACGCGGCCGGAACGCCGTGCGCCCCCCCGACCTGCATCGACGGCGCCACGCTGGCCCGCGCCGACCTGTGCGACGGGGCCGGGTCGTGCCGGGACGGCGGCACCACCACCTGCGCGCCGGCATCGTGCGACGTCGGCGCGGGAGCCTGCCGGCAATCGTGCGTGCTGGACCCGGACTGCCAGGCCGGATACCTGTGCGTGGCAGGCCGGTGCGCCCGGGACATGGGCCAGGCCTGCGTGGTGGACGGCGAGTGCGCCAGCGGGTTCTGCGCCGACGGCGTCTGCTGCCGGGGGCGGTGCGGCGGCACGTGCGAGGCCTGCAACAACGCGGGGCGGGCGGGCTGGTGCGACCCGGTGCCGGACGGCCTGGACCCGGCCGACGAATGCCCCCAGGAATCCGCGGCGGGATGCCGCTTCACGGGCACCTGCGGGGGCGCCCGGACCTGCCGACTGCACGCCGCGGGCACGGTGTGCATCGGGGCGTCCTGCGCGTCCGCGTCCACGTCCAACGCGCCCGACACGTGCAACGGCGCGGGGCTTTGCTTGGACAACGGGACCCGGACCTGCGCGCCCTATGCGTGCAACGTCGCCACGGGGCAGTGCGGCGCCTGGTGCGCCACGGCGTCCGACTGCGCGTCGGGGTACGTGTGCCAGGCGTCCACGGGCCAGTGCCTGAAGTCCGAGGGGCAGGCCTGCACCGGCAACCTGGAATGCCAGGGCGGCACCTGCTGCAGCGGGGTCTGCCGGGACCTGCAGACAGACCGGAACCATTGCGGGACCTGCGGGACCGTGTGCCGCAACGAGCACGGCGGGACGTCCTGCGTGGCGGGCGTTTGCCGGCCCACCTGCGACACGGCCTGGGGCGACTGCGACGGCAGCCGCAGCAGCGGGTGCGAAACGTCCCTGCGGACCACCACCGACTGCGGCAAGTGCAAGGCGGCCTGCGTCCGGACCGACGGGACCGCGACGTGCGAAACGGGCGCCTGCGCGCTGGACCGGTGCGACGCGGGATTCGCCAACTGCGACGCCACCGAGGCGAACGGCTGCGAACTGGACCTTTCCCGCACGCCGAACACCTGCGCCACCGCCGAGTGGGTCGGGTCGAACTGCGGGGACACCGGCAGCGGCGCGTTGTGCCCGACGGCGTCGTGGCGGTCGTTCGCGGTGCGGTCGGGTCGGGCCGGCCACTGGTTCCGGGCCCGGGTGCAGGAGTGCTCGGACTGCTGCGCGGACGTCGCCACGCGGATCACGCTGACCGTCCCGGCCGGCGTGGACTATGACCTGTTCGTGTACAGCGCCTGCGGCAGCCTGACGGCATCGTCCACCCGGGGCGCGGGCGCCACGGAGCAGGTCACGGTGCGGCGCGGGGACGACTGCCTCAGCGGCGACAGCGGCTTCGACTACGAGGTGGAGGTACGCTACGGCAGCGGGTCGTCGTGCGAGCCGTGGATCCTGGGCTTCGACGGCACCACGGCGTCCTAGGCTTCCGCGAAGGGGCGGCCGTCCTTCGAAGGCACGTGGATCGTCGAGCCCGCCTGCGCCGAGCCCTTCGTCCCCCACTTCAACTGGAAGCCCATGCCCGTGAGGATCGAGGCGTCCAGAACCTCCACATGCCCGTCCAGCGGCAGCACGATCTTCGAATCGGGCGCAGCGTCCAGGATGTCGCGCTGGATGTCCACGCCGGGGGCCACCTGGTACAGCTCGACCCCGCGGGCGGTCAGGCGGAAGTTGCCGACGTTCGTGCAGTAGTAGACGTGCTGGCCCTTCTTCAACGCCTCGTGGGCGCTGAACGTGATCTCCTCGACGTTCGCGACGAACTTGGGAATGCCGGGCTTCTGGATCACCAGTTTGCCGTCGATCAGTTCCATCTGCGCCCGGGCCATCCACTGGCCGACGAAGATGATGTTGCGCGCGTAGGTGACCAGGTTGATGAAGCCGCCGGGCCCGACGTACTCCTTCACCTTGGAGGACTTCTTGGACACGTTGACGTTGCCGTGGGCATCGACCTGCAGCATGCCCAGGATCGTGACGTCCAGATGCTCCTCGATGTAGTGGAACATTTCGGCGGACGTGATCAACTTCTGGGGGTTGATGGCCATCCCGAAGAAGAACCCCGGGGCCGGCGTGCCGCCGATGACGCCCGTTTCGATCATGAACGTGATGTCCTTGCCCAGGCCGCCCTCGGTGGCCAACCGGCCGACCTCCTGGGGCAGGCCGTAGCCGATGACCGTCCGCACGCCGGGGTGGCCGGCGTCCGCGAACACGGCGGCCGCCTGGCGCGCCAGGGCGTGATCGACGGGCCGGCGGACCGGGTCCATCTTGGTGACCTTGTTCAGGGCCGCCAGCCGTTCCATCGTCGGCCCGATCGGGGCGCTCTGGCCCAGCGTGAACTCCTTCATGCACTTGCGCTGGGGGATCATCAGGGTCTGCTCGTTCCGCGGGTTCACGACGATCGCGTCCACCTGCTCGGCGCGCAGGAAGATCGCCGCATCGTCGCGCGGGATGATCCCGGTCACGCTGATGATGACCACGCCGCCATTGGCCCGGGCCGCCACGGCGCCCTCCCGGACCTCCGTGTAGATCGCCGAATCCTTCATGTAGATGTTGCCGTCGGCGTCGGCATAGGTGGCCATCAGCGCCGTCGCGGTGATCTTCGGGATCCGGTAGCGCAGCAGGTCGCCTTCCACCTCGACCAACTGGGGGCCCTTGCCGGGCTCGACCTGCGAGCCGGTGCCCACGCGCGGGTCCATGAAGGTCCCGATGCCCACGTCGGTCAGGACGGACTCCTCGCCCCGGCCCTGGCCGTCGATCATGTGCGTGACGGTGCCCTGGGGCAGCACCGACAGGGTGACCTCGCCCCGTTCCGCCATGGCCAGGACGGCCGTCACGGTTTCGTGGTGGCCGCTGATGAACCAGGTGATCAGGCCCTTCTTGCAGCACTCCTCGACGCTGCCGGGCGCCTTGCCGCGAGCGCCCGCGCCGCCGGCGCTGATCCAGGTGATGTTCGCGGGGTGGCCCGTCCGCTCGAAGGAATCGCGCACCAGGTGGTAGCACGTCGCCGGGCGCATGCTGGCGGTCATGCCGCAACCCACGATCACGGCCTCGTCGGGGATCAGCGAAGCAGCCTCGCGACCGGTCATGAACTTCGGGCTGTTCACGTTGCCCGGCTTGTAGTCCAGGTCGATCTTGCTCTTGTTCAGCATCCAGGTGACCGCCTGCTTGATCACGGACAGTTTCAGCAAAAGGCCCATCGTGTCCTCCCAGTGCGCGGTCGAAAGGGTACCCAATCGTGGCGGCATTGTCCTACAGATCAGAAAGATGAACAAAGTCGGATTTCACGGGGCCGGCGGACGCCAGGGTCACGGCTGCCGGACCCTTCCCCGGGCCAGCGATGCGAACACGCCCACGCTGCACAAGGCGATCCCGCCCATGAACACCGCGTGGAGCGCGTGCAGGAACTGCGGGAACAGGTCGGGCGTGATCTTCGTGTGGCCCATGGTCAAGGCGAACGCAACCATCACAATGCCCATGCTGAGCATCTGGCCGACCAGGCGCATCGTGGCCAGCGTGGCCGAGGCGACGCCATAGGAACGGCGCGGGACCGCCCCCATGATCGCGTTGGTGTTGGGGGACGAGAACAGGGCGAACCCCAGGCCCATGATCGCCAGGCTGGCCGCCACGATGCCCAGGTGCGTCGACGCGTCCAGGAACGCCAGGGGCACCAGTCCGACGATGCTCAGGAACATGCCCGAGGAGGCCAGCAGGCGGGGCTGGAGGCGATCGGACAGCCGTCCGGCCAGCGGCGAGAACGCGGCCTGCAGCACCGGCTGGATCACCATCAGGAGGCCCGCGTCCCGGGGCGTCATGCCGCGCACGTACTGGAGGTACAGGCTGAGGAGGAACATCACCGCGAAGGTCGCGGAGTAGTTGATGAGGGCCGCCAGGTTCGACCAGGCGAAGACCGGGTTCCCGATGAACAGCGACAGATCCAGGACGGGGTGGGCGGTCCGCAGTTCGTGCCGGACGAAGACCCCCAGGAGGACCAGGCCTCCGACGATGCACGCCACGCCCGCGGGGCCCGGCAGCAGCGACAGGCCGGTCATCAGAACCGCCAGTCCCCCGGCATAGATGACGGCCCCCGCGACGTCGAACGGATCGCCCTTCGCCTCGGCCCACTCGCTGCGGATGCCCGCCAGGACGACCACCAGGCCGGCCACGCCCAGTCCCGCGCCCAGCAGGAACAGGCTGCGCCACCCGAATGCGTGCGTCATCAGGCCGCCCAGGAAGGGCCCGGTGGACAGGCCCACGTAAACCAGCCCGATGTTGACGCCCAGGACCCGCCCCCGATCCCCCGGGGGGAAGACCGAGGTCAGCAGCGCCGTGCTGGTCCCGAAGATGAGCGCCCCGCCGACGCCCTGGAGGGCGCGCAGGGCGATCAGCGCCTCGATGGAGGGCGCCGCCGCGCAGGCCAGGGACGCCAGGGTGTGCACGATCATCCCGGCGGTGAACGCGCGGCGGCGGCCGTGGATGTCGGCCAGCTTGCCCAGGGGCACCAGCGACATGGCCGCGGCCAGCAGGAAACTGGTGGCGACCCAGTTCAGCAGGGTCGTTTCGGCGCCCATCTCGAGGCCGATGGTCGGCAGGGCGATGGTGACGGCGGCGCTCATGAAGGGCGTCAGGAAGGCCGCGATGCCGGTGGCGATGAGGACGGCGACCTGCTCGCTCATGGGTGGCCTCGGGTTCCGTCGGCCAATCTACCTCCGGAGTCCCGGCGCGTCCATTCCGTCAGCGGGCGCGGGGGCCTTCGACCCTCACGAAAAGCGTCCCGCGGTAGTTCAACCACTGGACCTCCATCGTGCCCCGGAAGCGCAGGACGTTCGCGTCACCGTCCACGAAACCGTTCGTGATTTTCAGGGACCCCGTGGTGGCCAGGGCCTTGAAGCGGCAGGGCGCCTGGGGCACGAACGAAAACATCGTCCGGCCGACCTTCTTCATGTCGAAGCGGCAGGACTGCCCGGACCATGCATGGGTCAGCACCACGTCGGGGCTGCCGTCGGCGCCGGTTTCCAGGCGCGCCTCGATCCGGGTGCCCAGGCGATCCTTGCCGGCGGGGTTCCAGGGGGACACGGCCAGGACGCGCACCTCGCCGCGCAGCGTGTACTGCCCGCCGGGCTGCGATCGCGTCGCCGCACCGGACGGCCGTCCGGCCCGATCCAGCGCCCGGGCCTCGGGCTCGCCGCCGCCGAATCCCGCAAGAAAGCCGAAGGCCGCAACGAACAACAGCACATGAATGGTCCCGAGTCGGGTCGCCATGGAAACCTCCATTCCCGTCCGGGCGAACAGACGGACGGATCCGGGGCATATTCGCGACCCATGGGACCGTGACGAAAGACGGGCGTTCGAAGATTTCCCGGCAACATGTTTCCCGCTTGACATATGATAGGTCTGAAACTTGTCGGCGGAGGAACCATGGCCCCGAAGCGAAAGATGGAACAGGCTGCGGCCCTGGCGGGCATCCTGTCGAACCCCATGCGGCTGGCGATCGTGGAACGTCTGAGGGAACGCCCGACCATCGTGGGCGACCTGGTCGACGCCGTCGGCGAAAGCCAGGCCACGGTGTCCAAGCAACTGGGCATCCTCCGGGACGCGGGCCTGCTGCAGTGCCGCCCCGACGGCCGATGCCGCGAATACGCCCTGGCCGATCCACTGCTGGTCGATGCCGCCCTGGAGGCCCTGCATGCCCTGGCGGCGCAGGCCGCCGCGATGGGTGCGAAATGCCGCGCGCGGCGCTCGACGGGGCCCGTCGGGTAGGCCGTCGAGGAAAATGGGGACAGACACCGATTATTCGTCCCGAATAATCGGTGTCTGTCCCCATTTTCC
>CAINDP010000185.1 GCA_903847405.1 uncultured Myxococcales bacterium
CGCGCCCCCCGTCAACAACATCCCGCAGGACTCGACCCTCCTCAAGGTGCTCAAGTCCCTGAACCTGGCGTGGACCGACAAGGTCACCCTGCACCTCCTGCTGTGGGTCGGGTTCTTCGGCGCCGCCATCGCCGCCGGCAAGCGCAAGCACATCAAGATCGACGCCCTCAGCCGTCTGCTCCCCAAGGCGTTCCGCGAGCGTCTGCAGATCCTGCTGGACCTCGTCGCGGCCACGGCCTGTTTCTTCCTGGCCAACGCAGCCCTGAAGTTCATGGCCAGTGAAACGGCCAGCGGGACGGTGTTCTACGGTCCGATCCCGGGCTGGGTCGGCATCGTCATCATCCCGGTGGGTTTCGGCCTCCTGGTGTGGCACTTCCTGCTGGACGCGGTCTTTGAAATCGCGCTGTGGGCCGGCAACCAGACGCCGGAACTTCTGGCGTGGAAGGAAGAGATCGAGCGCAGCCAGGAGGAGGTGGCCTGATGGGTATTGCAGTCGCGATCGTCCTGGTCCTGCTTGCACTTCTGGGCACGCCGCTGTTCACCATCGTGGGCAGCGCCGCCATCGTCCTGTTCTCCTTCGCGGGCATCGACACCCAGTCGGTTGCCGTCGAAATGTATCGTCTGGCCGCGAATCCGTTCATGTTGACCATTCCGCTGTTCACCTTCGCAGGCTTCCTGATGGCAGAATCGGGCACCGCGGGACGCATCGCCCGCCTGGCCCGTGCCGGCCTGGGCTGGCTGCCGGGCGGCCTGGTGCTGGCCGTCATCGGCGCCTGCACGTTCTTCACGACGTTCAGCGGCGCGTCGGGCGTCACCATCATCGCGCTGGGCGGCCTGTTCCTGCCCGTCCTGACCGCCGAGGGGTACCCGAAGAAGTTCGCGTACGGCCTCGCCACCACGGCCGGGTCCATGGGCCTGCTGTTCCCGCCGTCGCTGCCGCTGCTGGTCTACGGCATGCAGTCGAAGGTCGACATCGACAAGCTGTTCATTGCCGGCCTGCTGCCGGGTGTGGTGACGATTCTGGCACTGTCCATCTTCGGCGGCATCGTGTCGTGGCGCTCGGGCGCCAAGCGCACAGCGTTCAACGCCCGCGAGTTCCTGGACGCCGTGCGCGAAACCAAGTGGGAGTTGCTGGTCCCCGTGATCATCTTCGGGGGCATCTTCGGCGGCATCGTGACGGTGGCCGAGGTCGCGGCCATCACCGCGTTCTACCTGCTGATCGTCGAGGTCTACGTCTACAAGGATCTCCAGTTGGTCCGCGACATGCCCCGGGTCATCCGGAAAAGCATGACCCTGGTCGGCGCCATCCTGCTGATCCTCAGTTGCGCGCTGGGCCTGACCAACTACCTCGTGGACGCCGAAGTCCCCATGAAGATCTTCGCCGTGGCCCAGACGTACTTCACCAGCAAGTGGACCTTCCTGCTGGCGCTGAACGTGTTCCTGCTGATCGTCGGCAGCATCCTCGACATCTTCTCGGCGACCTTCGTCGTGGTTCCGCTGATCATGCCGGTGGCGCGCGAAGTCGGAATCGACCCGGTCCACCTGGCGATCATCTTCATCGCGAACATGCAGACCGCCTACCTGCTGCCCCCGGCCGGCATGGATCTGGTCGTGGCGTCGCTGGCCTTCAACCAGCCGATGACCAAGATGTACCGCATCGCGCTCCCCTTCGGGATCGTGATGATCGCCGCGCTCATGCTGATCACCTACGTGCCGTGGCTCTCTCTCGGCCTCCTTCAGTACCTGGGCAAGTAGGCCCGGTTCCCGCCCCCGACACACCACCGGCATCCACGCCCCACATCGCGTATCGCATCGCAGTGCAGCCTGGAGGGCAGGGCAGGGTGTGCAGCGGGTTTCGATGAGGTGCGTCGAGGTGCGGATCAGGTCGGCGCAGGTCCGCCGCCCAGTCGCTGGTGGATCCGGGCCACGGAGGCGACGACGTAAGGGCGAAGGCCCTCGCCGATGTTCTCGACGACGTCCAGCAGTGCCGCTTCGGCCCGCGATCGCCCGATGGCCCCCAGGGCCTCGATGGTCACCTGGACCACCGTGTCGCTCTTGCGCCGCAGGCCCAGGCGACCGGGCATCATGGTCTGCCACTTCGACGGCAGGACCGCCTCCAGCAGGATCTGCTCGAAGTCGGGCTCGTCGGGCAGGTAGATCCGCTCGTACTCCATCAGGGCGCGCAGAGCCGCCACCTGCAGCAGTTCCAGCGGTTCCTCCTCGTGGCGACGCCGGACCCGCAGGACCTCGTGCAGCCGGCGCAGGTACTCGAGGTTCGTGCAGTGGATTCCCGCCAGCACCAGGACGGTTCGACGCACCACCGCGTCGTCCTTGTCGTCCAGGAACGGCAGCAGCAGTTTTTCGGCGTCGTGGCTGAGCACCTTCGACAGCGCCAGCACGCATTCCTCGCGGACCCGGGGATGGGGATGCCCGCAGTACTGGCCGATCGTCGGGATGCACGTCGGATCGCCGATGCCCGCCAGCACGTTGATCAGGTTCCGCACCGTGTACCACTGGTGCCGGTGGGCCCGCAGTTCGTCGATCAGGAACGGCGCCGCGCCCGCCCCGATCCGCTCCAGCATGCTGCAGACCGCCTTCCGGGCCGACACGTCCTCGGTCCCTGCCAGGTAGCGCACCAGCCCCGGAACCACCCCCGTGCCGAACATCGCCACGCCCTTCTCGAGGGGCTCGCGCTCCTCCTTGGGGGTGGTCGCTGCCATCATCACCAGGCCGTCCTGGAACTTGCCCGAGTCCAGGTGGGTCAGCGTCTCGTCGATGAAGCGCGTGCGCCCCAGGAACGGCGGCACCTGCTCCTCGTGGTGCCGGGTCAGGACGTCGAAGATCTTGGCCACGATCCGGTTTTCCTTCCGGGCGGCCAGTTCGGGCAGGACGATCAGCAGCACGTTCAGGTACTTCAGGTAGGCCTTCGCGTCGATGCACTGGTCGAAGTCCTTCAGGTAGGCTTCGTACTGCTGCACGAAACGATCGGTGGTCTGCCCGGCCCGGATCTGCCGCTGGATGTAGCCCGGCAGTTCCTCGAAGGGAATCAGGTCCGCCTGGAAGGCCGTCTGCAGCAGCGGGCGGATGTCCGGCAGGTCGCTGGACCCCACGCGATGCAGGGCCTTCCGGGTCACCCGCCGCGCCGACTCGGCAAAGCTGCGCGGATCGCGCCCGGACATGTTGATCCGGGGATTCGTCTTCCCCAACTCCGCGACCAGGTCCATCAGCAACTTGCACACTTCCATGGCCTGACGCGCCGGGATCGCCATCAGGATGGTGTCCTCGACTTCCATGTCCGACGAGACCGTCATCCCTTCGGAAACGAGGTCCGCGTTCAACAGGAGGTCCCGGTGCAGGTCCAGCTTGCTGATCGGGCGCACGATGTCCTGGATCGCCTGGACCTTCAACTGCCGGATGACGTCGGGGGAAACGTCCCGCAGCATCGGCAGGCGGGCGATGTCCTTCCGAAGGCGCGACAGCGCCAGTTTGACCGCCCAGTTCAGGTGGCGGACCGCACCGACCATTTCGTCCAGCCCGACGACCGTCACGTGCAGGATCCCCTGCTTCGTCAACTCGTCGGACAGGCCGTTCACGACCTCGCCGGGGTTCAGTTGCTGCGCCTTCGCGGACCATCGCGTCCAGATGTCCAGGAACGCGTCGAACTCCGGCTTCTCGATATCGCGCTTGATCGTGAACGCCGCGATGCGGTTCCGCAGGAAGTATTCATGGAACTTGCTGACGAAGTGGTCGCCCATCACCCCGCGGAACGTCTTGGTGACCTCGATGGGCTCGGGCAGCAACCCGTCCAGCATGACGCCTTTGTCATCCATGGCGGACGTGAGCACATAGGTCAGTTCGTGGGCCTGGGCCGTCATGTCCCGGAACATGCTGTACATGTCCGTCGACGCGGCCTTGGCCAGCGGGTGCTCTGCCGAGTAGGTACCGGTCTGCAGGATGGCCTTGACCAGGTACAGGGTGAACTCACCCGCCCTCTGCTTGATCAGCCGGTGCTCCTCGCTGCCCGGTTGGTGCAGTCCCGAGTTCCCGCTCACATCCCGCCTCTATCGTCCGCGCCTATCAAACTACCCGGATCCCCGAGGTGGTGTCAAGGCTGGCCGCGACTCGTGTCCGCCTCGTGTCCGCCGTTCCGTTTTTCGCCCGAGGGATCTATCCTTGGGCGGGCAGTTGTTCCTCCCGAGCGCGCAGGCGCAGGCGATGGGTTTCCGCAGGAAACTCTCGCCGGAGCCGAAGCCGACTCGGGACGATCCATGTTCCTCCCGAGCGCGCAGCCGAAGCCGACTCGGGACCATCCAAGGAGATGTCGAATGACCGAGGAAGAACCCGTCGCCCCCCGCAGCAGGCGCCGCCTGTCCACCTTCATCTTCGCGACCCTGGGCTTTGCAGTCGTCGTCGGCCTCAGCTTCTTCTGGGCCTGGCCGCTCTTCCACACCACCAAGGCCTTCGAGGAGCCCAAGCTGACGACGGTGCACCTGGACGAGGAACCGTTCATGCGCATGATCCTCGGGCCGGGCCAGACGTACCGCCCCATCGAACTGATGGCGGGCACGGTCGTGCGGTTCAACTGCGAGGTCGTCGCCGTGGCCACCACGCCCCCGCGCTTCGCCCTGACCGCCTGGGGCAAGGTTCACGAGGGCAAGGACTGCACGTTCGACCTGACGGTCCCGGCCGAACCCGGCCTGCGGGCCGACCTGGTGGTCACGTTCTACGACGGCGGCGCCCAGAAGGCGACCGACGCCCTGACGGTGCCGACGCTGGTCGTTCCCCCCTTCGAAGGCGTCGAGTTCTATGCCCTCGAGGACGCGAAGCACCAGCCCGTCCAGCCGGGGGCGGCCTCCGACGAGGCCTATGTCTATGCCCGCGCCATCGGGAAACTGCCGGGCGACGGGCGCGATTTCGCGGCGCTGTTCTTCACGGCGGACCCCACGAACGGAGTCCCCGTCCTGGAACTGCTGCCCATGAAGGAAGGCGACAAGCCCGAATTGATGACCGGCTCGGTGATCCGGTACCGGTCCTACGGGGCCGACCTGTCGGGCTATGCCTTCTGGTCTCCGCAGCCCGTTCGCATCGGCGGCAAGTCCGGCAACCGTGCAGTGACCGACCTCTATGCCGGCATCTTCCGCCGGGACGAACTGCCCCAGCTCCTCGGCAAGCTGCTGAAGGTCGATGTCACGGGCCCGGACACCGTCACCGTGACCCCGCTGATCACCGACAGCCGGGAATTGAAGGCCCTGACCGTCGGGGGCCGGCTGCTGTCCCAGTCGCTGCACCTGATCCGCGGGCCCTCGGCGGAACCCACCGGGAACGAGGCCAGGGTGCCGCCCGCACCGGTCGTGGCGCCGGCGACCGCCCCGACGACCGCCCGCTAGCAACGCCCGCCCGCGCAGCCGACACCCACACGCTCTGAAGGAAGTCGTCCAGGCCCAGGGAAGTCGTCCACGTCTGCGTCGACGTCCACGTCCACGTGCACATCGAGGTCCACGGTTTGTGCGGGGGGGCATCGCGCAGTCGCGGCCATTCAGCGCGCGTGCGGTGTGGCGTGTCCGTCACTTGCTTCGAAGCCCGTCGTTCATCGTTGACGTGCTCGTCGGCGTGCTCGTAGACGTGCAGGTGGACGTGGACGTCATCGTGGACGTAGACGTGGACGTGGACGAATCCCGCCGCAGTTGTTGCCGTCCCGATTCGAAGTCTATTCGCATTGAAGGGAAGAAGGGGAGGGGGGAGCGACCTGTCATCCGAGGAGTGCGTGGATCAGGTCTTGGGCTCGTCCTTCGCCTTCTTCTTGATCGCGAAGTTGATCGCGGAGTAGCCCTCGATCGCGGCAGTCGTCATGACCAGGCGGATGACCTCGAAGCGGGTCTGCTCATCGGCCTGGATCACGATCTGCTTGGATTCCTCGAGCCACTTGTTCGCCTTCTCGGCTTCGGCGGGCATCGGGTGCAGGCGCTCGTAGTTGTCACGGGCCGCCTTCAGGACCTTCGACAGCTCGGGCAGCTTCAGGTCCGGGTAGTTCTTTTCGGTCACCCATGGCGTCTTCATGACCTCGTCACCTTCGAAGACGAGGGAACCCGCCGAGATGCCGATCATCGGAACCCGCTCGAGCATCCGTCCCGAATACGCCAGCGGCAACTGGATGTCCTTCTGCTGGAGAAGGATGTCACCGGTCGCCGAGAACGTGATCAGGAGGAACACGACCAGGATCGAGAACATGTCGATCATGGGCGTGAGGTTGAGATCGAACAGCATGGTCCTGCGAGCACCCTTGCCGCCAACCTTCAAACCCTTCATGTGGACGCTCGAGCCGATCCGGCTTCCGGGCGCATGAATGGCCATGGGTCTTCCTCCAGTCGCGCACCGGGGCAGGGGCCCCGATTCAACGCGACGTCACATCATCTCGCCGGCCACGGAATTCGCATCCGCGACCACCACGTTGATCAGGCCGAGCACCATGCACGAGTCCATCGCCGTGATCATGTCCGCGTAGGCGACGGAATCCTCGGGCGCGACGACAACCTTCTGGTCCTTCGGAAGCTTGAGGTCCTCAAGCTTCTTCATCAGGGCCTCGGTGTCGTACTTGCCGCTCACCATCGGGATCGGTTCCGGCTGGCCATCCGCGAACTTGACGGTGTAACCCGCCTTCTCGAGGAGGATGGTCAGACGCTTGGGCGGTTCGGTCTGCTGCTGCTTCTGAGGCTTCTGAACCGACTGATCGACGCTGATGCGTCCAGTCTGCGTCCAAACCGCCGTCATGAGCAGGAAGGTGACGCAGACCGACATGAGGTCGATGAACGGAACCAGATTCAGGCTCACGTTCAGGGACTTCTTGCCGCCTTTGCCGCCAATTTCCTGGGGCCCGCTCATCGTAGCCTCCTGACGCCGTCCACGATTCCAACCAGGTCACCCCGGCGGGAAGGGAACAGCCGTCCAGCTTCCTCAGTCCGCCGAACGCGTGGAGCCCTTCTCGTTCTCGAACTTGTCACGGTTGGCCGTGATCAGGTTCAGGACGGAAACGGTCGTCTCATTGATGTCGTCGACCAGCTGCTGGGACTTCGCCTGGAAGATCGCGTAGGCGATCGAGGAGGCGATGGCGACGGCAAGACCGAACGCCGTGTTGTACATGGCTTCGGAAATACCGGCGGCCAGTTCCGTCGCCTTGGAGGAGGCGTCGGCCGTGGCGACTGCGGAGAAGGACTTGATCAGACCGAAGATGGTCCCGAGCAGACCCATGAGCACGGCCGCGTTGCCGATAACGGCGAGGAAGCCGATGCGCTTCTCGATGCGGGGCAACTCGCGGAGGGCGGCTTCGTCCATCGACGCCTGGACGGCGTTGTCGGATTCCTTCGCCTTCATCAGGCCGGCCTGCAGAACCTTGGCCAGGGGGAACTTGGAAATGGAGCACAGCTTGAGGGCGTTCCGGAGATCGCCGACCAGGATGTACTTCGTGAGGACGCGGGTGAAGCCTTCCTTGTCGACGTTCGACTGGAAGTACAGAACGACGAGGCGTTCGATGATGACGCCGAACATGAACACCGACGTCGCGAGAATGATGTACATGTTTGCGCCGCCCTTGTCGAACGCGGTAGCGATGAACTCGAACATTGCTGCACTCCTCTCTTTGTTGCCTCGAACCAGATGCCCCGACGATTTCCGGGGAACCCGCCCACCCGATCCGGCACGCCACTTCCGGGCCCCAAAAGGGGTCCGGTCGCGGTCAAGACGTATACCAGCCGCCCTGACCAGTGTCAATTTTAAATGGCGCACCCGCACGCGAAGCCACGCGCGCGCCCGTCATTCGCGACATCGCGAATGACGGGGGGGAAACCCGGATCAACCGGGGTTGAACACGAACGGCCACTGGACCACGCAGATGCCCCCCTCGGGCTTGGCGAACCGCATGTTCCGGATGGCCCGAAGGACACACTGCTCGACCGCCGAGTTCCCGATGCTGGTATCGGTCATGTTTGCGTCGCCGACGCGTCCTTCCTGATCGATGGTCCAACGAACGGTGATCTTGCCCGCGAGGGCATCGTGGATCTGCAGCTGGGCCTCGTAGCAGGCCCGGATGGCGCCGGCGCGCTGCAGCACGACGCTCTGGATGTTGTTCTTCTGGCAGAAGCCCGTGGCGCCCATGCCGCCCAGCGACATCTTGCCGACCGACTTGACGCCCTTCTTGCCCAGGCCCGCGCGCATGCCCATGCCGCCGCCGGTGTCGACGCGACCCAGGCCGTGGATGCGGCCGTACCCGCCGGTGCCGCCGCCGCCCGAACCGGTGCCCTTGAAGCCCATGCCGCCGGCGCCGTAGCCGACCTGCAGTTCCGAGCCGGTGCCCGCCATCGCGACCGCCATGCGGTTGTCGAAGGCGTCGGCGTTGTCGCTGAGGATGGAGGAGATGGCGCCCGACTTGCCCATCTTGTTGGACAGCAGGTCGGCCAGGCCGATCTTCTTCGGGTCGATCTTCGCCGCCAGGGCGCCGTCACGCCGCGGAACCTTGGATTCCAGGTCCGGGTCCTTGTCGGGATCGCCGAACTTGCCTTCTTCGCCTTCGGCCTTCTTGCCGACCGAGTCGTCCTCTTCGCCGATCTCGAGCAGGGCCTCGTCCTTTTCCAGCGAGATGTTCGCCTCGACCTTCAGGATGCGCCGCTCGGCCTTGCGCTGCTCGATCTTGCCCGCCGGATCCCACGCGAACTGCGAGACCGTCCACACGGACAGCAGGAAGAACAGCGAGCCCACGGTGGCCGCGACGAAGTTGCCGTCCATCTGGCCCGCGGTGCTGCGGCCGATGATCACGTCCGGACGGACGAACTGGAAGAACACTTCGAGGTTCCCGAACTCCAGGACGCCCCAGTCCCCCTTGCCGACCTTCTGGTAGTTCAGGCCGCTCTGGTCGGACGTGTGCTTCTTGACGAACTCCTTGACCGGCGCCAGGACGCCGTCCAGGTTGACGCGGCCCTTGAAGTCGCGGGACAGGGCCACCGAGTAGTCACCCTTGCGATCGACCGTGAAGAGGGCCAGGGACTTCCCAACCTCAGCCGCCGGCACGATGAAGTCGCAGCGCACGCCTTCGCCGATCGTGATGTCGCGCCGCTCGGTGAACGTCGTTTCCTTGACCATCTTGCCGTCCCACAGCAGGGCGACGCGCAGGAGGCGATCGTCCGGCCCCAGGATGGGCTGGGCGGAAAGGGTCCAGACCAGGCCGACGACGGCCGCGATCATCCCCAGGAACATCGCGTGGTAGCCGTAGTACATCGCAATCTGGGTCGTGCCGGGCAGGAGGTTCTCGGCCATCATCTGGACGATGGCGCCACGAATCGTGAAGGGGACGATCATCAGGAAGACGAACACGCCACCCGCCGCCACGATGGCGAGGGTCGCGAAGAACTTCTTCCGGTGGATCGCCAGCGCGATGCCGACGCAGACCAGGATGACCACCATCAGGACGATGGCGATCGTACCGGTCCACCATTGCCAGCCCTGGTAAAGGCTGGGGTCGGAGAACTTGACCACGTCCTGGTCGACCCACGGCAGCGTGAACGCGCCGACGAGACCCACCAGGGCTCCGACCAAGGCAATCAGGAGGCCAATCAACATGTCCAGCCCTCGCAATCGAAGGGGCACCGGCGCCCGTTTCCGCAACGGTCACCGGCAGGCTCCCCGACCTTCCCACCGGGAGAGGTGGGTAACCGGTCCAGCCGGCTTCCAAAGAACGTCCGTATTGTCCAAATGCAGGGTGGTTGCGTCAACGTGTTTTTTCCATCCGGGACGCATTGTGTCGTTGCCGGTTCATTTCGTTGCCGAATCAAGCCCATTCGACTGCTCCACCACGGCGGCTTCCACACGCCATCGCGCGGGAAAAAGACTGCGGGCCCCCCCTTCCCGAAAAAGGGCGGCGGCCTCGCCCGGGCGACCGGTGCTTCTGAGCAGTCGTGCAAGACGCCAACGAGCCACGGGAATGGAGGGTGTACGGGACAGGATCGCCCGGTATTCCGCCTCGGCTTCGGCAAGTCTTCCCTGGGCGGCCAGGCGCCCTGCGCGCAGGAGGGCGACGCGATCCGTCAGGGGATCCATTACGCCCCCTGCCGCCGCGTCGTCGCGCCGGAAGGGGTCCCGCGGCACGCCGGGGGCCAGGAATCCCTGGATGAGGGGCAGGTACGCGCCGGTCGGCGACAGGTTGCGGGCGCGTTCCACCCAGGCGGCGACGGTTTCCGCAGGCAGGGACTGGGCCCGGGCGATCACGCCGGCCTTCAGCGTCGGCAGCCACCACGTCGGGAACTCCCGGAGGAGGTCCAGGTAGCCCCGGAAGGCATCGGCCAACCGGCCCTCGCGGTAGGAGGCGTCCGCCTCCGACAGGCTGCGCATGGCGCGGGCGAACCGGTCGTCGTCCGCCCGGGCAGGGAAGGGCGCCAGGAGGGCCGCGGACAGGAAGATCGCGAGGAAGAGGGACGGGAGGGGGGCGTGGCTGGCCGGGGGGCGCTTCATTCCTTCAGCAGCAGCTTCCAGGGGTGGCGCTTCACGTCCTTCATCAGCGCGATGAGGTCGTCGTACAACTCGCGATCGGACAGGAGGGCGCCGACGCTGCCCTTGCCGTCCCGGAGATTCTGCGTCAGCAGCCGGACGTTGGCCAGCAAGGCCGCAAGCTCGGGCCGCGCACCGGAAACGACGGTCAGCAGTTCCGCCGCCAGGGAGGACCCCTGGTCCGCCAGCCGGTCGATCCCCCGGACGGCGCCGGGCAGGCTGGCCAGCGTGGGCGCTATCCCCTTGTCGAGGTGCTCCGCCAGGGTCCGGATCGCCACGAGGGTGTCGCGGACTTCCTGGCCGTCCCGGGTGCTTTCGCCCAGGCCCTTGGACAGGCGTTCCAGGTTCGCCACGACGGCCTGGATGCCGGGACGGTTTTCCTGCAGCACTTCGTCGACGTGGGTCACCAGGCGCTTGATGCCCTCGATGGATTCCTTGAGGTTCTGCCGGTTCTCGCGGAGGACGCCGGACATGTCCCCTACCAGGGATCCGGCGTCGGCCCCCACGGCATCGAGGTTCATGGGACCCAGGCCGGTGAAGGGGCGCTCGGTGCCGACCGGTTCCGCGTCCTGGGTGCCCGGGAAGATTTCGACGTACTTTTCGCCCAGGATGCCCAGCGTGGTGATCCGGAACGTCGCGTCGGCGCGCAGAAGGCGGGCCGACGTGGGGTCCAGTTTCAGCGTGACGCGGACGCCCACGGACCGGTTGTCGTTTTCGGGGTCGGTGCGGCCGCCCCAGAGGTCCACGGCCATCACCTTGCCCACGGTGACGCCGCTGATCTTGACGGGCGCCCCCGTCTTCAGGTCGGAGGAAGAGGGGAAATCCACGCGGGCCAGGGTCTGCTCCCGGCACTGGAAATCGCCCAGGAGGACCAGGAATCCGACCAGGAGGAGGACGGCGGTCAGGATGAGGCCCCCGACCTTGACCTCCATCGTGCGGGTTCGATCGGCCATCGCTCACGTCTCCATCGGTCCATCGGGTTCCCCCCCGATGAACTGCCGAACCACGGGGTCCCGGGACGCGTGAAATGCTTGGGACGGGCCATCCAGGTGGACGCGCCCCTTATACAGAAAGATGATGCGGTCGGCAACGCCGAAGATGCTGCGCAGGTCGTGGGACACCACCACCACCGTCTTGCCGAGTTCGCGTGCCAGGCGGCTGATCAGGTCGTCGATCGTGCGGCTGGCGACGACGTCGAGGCCGGTCGTCGGCTCGTCGAGGATGGCGCAGGTGGGGTCGAGGGTCAGGGCCCGGGCGATGGATACCCGCTTGCGCTGGGAGGGCCCCACCTCGTCGGGCATCAGGTCCGCCTTGTCCTCCATGCCGACCATCGCGAGGAACTCGATGGCGGCGAAGAACGCGGCCTTGCGTGAAATGCCGCGGTGCTTGCGCAGGGGCAGGGCCACGTTTTCCCGCAGCGTCATGCTGTCGAAGAGGTTCGGATGCTGGAAGACCAGGGCGTAGCGCGTGCGGATGCGCTGCCAGCGGTCCTCGCCGAAGTCGGTCACGTCCTCGCCGTCCACGATCACGCGGCCGGAATCGGGGGTCAGCAGGCCCGCGGCCATCTTCATCAGCACGCTCTTGCCGGTCCCCGACGCGCCGATGATGAAGGTGATTTCACGGTCCCGGATCTGCAGGTCGATCCCCGACAGGACGACCTTGTCGCCGAACGACTTGTGGATCCCCTGGAACGCAATCACGGCAACCCTCAGTACCCCAGGAGGAAGGACAGCGTCGAGATGACGAAGTCCAGCACGATCACGGCAAAGGAGGCGTTGACGACCGCGGTGGTCGTCGCCCAGCCGACGCCCTCGGAACCGCCCCGGGCCTTGAACCCGGCATCGGCTGCCAGGACCGGGATGACGATCCCGTACGACAGGGCCTTCAGGAACCCGATGACCACGTCGTGATACGACACCAGCCCCAGGTCCAGGAAGGTCTGGGTGGCGATCCCGAAGCGCCAGTGGCCCATCAGGTAGCCGAACAGGACCCCGACCAGCGTGCCGAAGACCCACAGGATCGGCGTCATCACCACGCACGACACGAAGCGCGGGCCCAGGATGTAGGACACCGGATCGCTGTTGGCGACCTTCATGGCCTCGATCTGGTCGGTGACCGTCATGGAGCCGATTTCCGCGGCGATGCCGGCGCCCACGCGGGTGGCGATCATCATGCCGGTGATCGTCGGGCCGAAGGTCCGGACCATGGCGAAGATGAACGCCGCGCCGACGCCCGACAGGTCCGGCAGCACCTTCAGGGTCTGGACGCAGCCCTGGTACACGAGGATCAGGCCCAGGAACCCCAGCGTGACCGAGATGAACACGGCGGAGTTGTTGCCCACATTGTGCATCTGGGTGAACAGGCGATCCGACGGGGGGAACCGGTGGCCCAGCGCCCGGACGACCTGGCCCAGCAGGCGGGCCGGGGCCACGACCACCTCGGGGGGCGCGGGGATGCGGAACGCCGTGCGACTCATCAAACCCATAGCATCGTCACCAGGAAATTCACCACGAAGATCGCGATCGCCGACGTGACGACCGAGTTGTTCACGGCCCGGCCCACGCCCTCGGCGCCGCCCTCGACCCGCAGGCCCCAGTAGCAGGACACGATGCTGATGGCGCCGCCGAAGAAGAACCCCTTCACCAGGCCCATCACGAACTCGCCGACCAGGTGCCCCTCCAGGAGCCCCTGCCAGAACACGCGCACGTCGATGCCGACGATCAGTTGGCAGGCGATGGCGGCGCCGGTGATCGCGAACAGGTCCCCGATGCAGGTCAGGAGGACCAGCATCACGCACATCGCCACGAAACGCGGGACGACGAGGTGCCGCACCGGATCGATCCCCAGGACGCGCAGGGCGTCCACCTGCTCGGTGATGGTCATGGTCCCCAGTTCGGCCGTGTTGTTCGCGCCGACGCGGCCGCTGAACATCAGGCCGATCAGGACCGGCCCCACCTCGGCCAGGACCGTGAGGCCCGTGGCCCAGCCGACCATGGACGTGGCCCCGGTGTCCCGGACGAAGTTGCCCGTCTGGACCAGCATCAGCGCCCCGACGAACAGGGAGGTCATGATCACGACGGCCAGGGACCGGACGCCGACCTTTTCGAACTGCCGAAGGGTTTCGTCGTAGTCGAAGGAGGGCGGGATCATCGCCCGGAAGATCCGGACCTGCAGCAGGGTCATGCCGCCGACGATGGTGCAGGCATCCAGGAAGCCCTTGCCGACGGGCCGGACGGCGATGGCCAGGGCGGCGCTGACGGCATCGAGGAAGCGGGGCCGCCGGGAGGCCGCCGCCGCGCCCGCGGGGCCGGTATCGAGGCTACGTCCGGGCATCGGTCACATCCAGGAAGGTGCGGACACGGGGATCGGCATGATTGCGTCCCTCGGCGAGCGTCCCGCTGAAGATCACGCGCCCCCCCTCCACGACGTGGAAATCCTCGCACACCCGGGCCAGCCGGTCGATGTCGTGGGAGGCGATCACCACCGTGCAGCGGCGACGGGCTTGGATTTCCGAGATCAAGGCGAAGATTCGCGACGTCGTCACGGGGTCCAGCCCCCCCGACGGATCGTCGAACACCAGGAAGTCGGCATCGGACACGGCGGCGCGGGCGATCGCGACCCGGCGCTGCATGCCGCCCGACAGCGACTGGATTTCGAGGGCGGCCGCGCCGGGGAGCCGGACCGCGTCCAGGATCGCCAGGACCCGTCGCTCGACATCCTGGGGCGGGGCTGCGGAGGCATCGGCCTCCAGGGGAAACGCCACATTGTCCCGCACCGACAGGAAGTCGAACAGCGCAAGGTTCTGGAACTGGACGCCGATGCGCGCCCGGGTGCGACGCAGACCTTCCGGCGCCAGGAAGTCCACCGGTTCGCCGAAGAGCACGACCTGGCCGGAGTCGGGGGGAAGGAGGGTGCACAGCGTCTTGAGAATCAACGTCTTGCCGGAGCCGCCGGGGCCCACCAGCGCGTGGATCCTGCCCGCGGCGAGCGAAAGGGTCGCCCCGTCGAGGACACGAGTCCCGGAGAGTTCCTTTCGGATGTCCAGAAGTTCGGCGGCGGCTTCCACGGCCCCTCCCGCCGGGTTCAGGCGTCGAATTCGTCTTCGAGGGTGGCCGGTGGCTGGCCCACGGATTCGGCCACCTCGGCGATCTCGGCATCCTCGGGGTCGATGCGCGACTCGTCGCGCAACAGGAGCAGGGAGAACAGCGCCAGGGCGCGGTCGACGTATTCCTCGGAGGTGATCACGACCTCGATCCCGCGCCGGCTGAGCGCCCGGCGCATGGTGTCGCCGATGGAACCGGCGATGACGGTACGGCAGTCGCCAACGACCTCGGCGACGGCACGGTAGCGGTCGCGCCAGGGGTCCGGGCGGAGGCGGGCATACTTCGGAAGGCGCGGTTCGTTCTTGCGACGTTCGGTGTGGATGATCTGCCCGGCGCCGATGTCGGCCACGACGAACGAGGACACGCGCCAGAACCGCGGGGCGACGTGAATCCCATCGTCACTGGGGATCGCAACCTTCAAGCGTCTACCTCCCGGGGTCCGGGCGCATTATCAACGTCGGACCGCCTGATTGCAAGCCGGCCCCGGTCACCCGCCCGCAAGTGGTTGTCATTCCAGACGGGGCGGCTCGGCGTCCGACGTGGAATTCCCGTCGAAATCCGTCGCCTTCCCTCACGCGCGGGCGTGCACGTGTTACGATTGGGAGCCGCACCACGGAGGGACCATGCGAGCGATCCATATCGTGCGTATCGGCCTTCCCGCAACCGCCCTGCGAATCCAGGAATGCCCGGAACCCGTTGCCGGCCCCGGGCGGGTCCGCATCCGCGTCAGGGCCTTCGGTGTCACTTACGCGGACCTGATGGCCCGGACCGGCATGGACGCCGAAAGCCCCCGCCTGCCGTGGGTGCCGGGCCAGGAGGTGGCGGGCATCGTCGAGGACGACGGGAAGGGCGGCGCCCTGTTCCCGCCGGGGACGCCCGTCGCCGCGTTGACGCTGCGGGGCGGCTACGCCGAAGTGGCCGCGGCGCGACCGGAGTTCGTGGTCCCGATCCCGCCGGGGATGGATTTCGCGGAGGCGGCGGCGGTTCCGGCCGCCGGTGCGACGGTCTGGCTGGCCCTGAGCGGCCTGACCAGCATCCGGGCCGGGGATCGCGTCCTGGTCCACGCCGCGGCGGGCGGAGTGGGACTGCTGGCGGTCCAGATGGCCCTGGCCGCCGGGTGCGAGGTGTTCGGAACGGTCGGCTCGGAACCGAAGGTGGCGTTCCTGCGGGAGTTGGGCGTCCAGCATCCGATGAACCACGCGACGACCGATGTCGAGCCCGCGGTGGCCCGTGCGGCCGGCGATTCGGGCATGGACCTGGTGCTGGACTCGCCCCGGCACGACACCCTGCTGTCGGACCTGCGGATGCTGGCTCCCTCGGGTCGGCTGGTCATCTTCGGCGCCACGGCAGCGGCCACGGCCATGGCCCGCGGATCGGGCCGGGCGGCATCGCGGGCCCGAACCCGCATCGATACGCTGGATCCCTGGGCGCTTCCCGCGGAAGGGAAGGGCATCCTGGGGGTGAACCTGCTGCGGACGGCGGAAGCCCGGCCCGCCCTGGTGATGACCGCGCTCCGGGAGGTCTTCGCGATGATCCGCTCGGGGCGCCTGAGGCCCCACGTGGACACGCGGTTCGACTTCGGCGACTGCGCCCGGGCCCACGAAAGGCTGCACGGACGCGAGAGCATCGGAAAGGTCGTCGTCACCATCCCCCCGAGCGCGTGATCCAGACCACGCCCTCGGCCTCCGCCTTGTACCCGGGGCGGCCGCTCTGGTAGTGTGTCGCCGGGACCTCACGCGGAGCCTCCATGCCTTCCCAGCACCTCCCGGCCCGTCGACTGCTCCTCGCGGCGACCCTGGCGTCCCTGGCGGGCGGCCTTTCCTGCGCATCGTCCATGTCGGCGGCAGGACAGTTGGACGAAAGCCTCCGGGCGTACCACCACCACCTCCTGGGCGGGGACCTGGACCGGGCGACGGCCTACGTCGCCTCGAAGGCCCTGGACGCGTTCTTCGCGGTCCACGGCGACGAAAAGCACCCGGTGATCATCGAGGATTTCCAGATCCTGTCGGTGCGGTTCCTGCCG
>CAINDP010000186.1 GCA_903847405.1 uncultured Myxococcales bacterium
GCGCGGCTCGATCGCGCCCTTCTTGCCCAGCACGCCGATGACCAGCGGCACCTTGCGCAACGCCTCGCATCCCGCCGGGACCATGACCTCGCCCGGCCTGCCGGCGCAGGGACGCTCCACGTACAGGTCGGCCCCGTCGGCCACGGCCGCGGTCAGGCTCCAGGCCACGTGGCGGTTGTGGCCGATCAGCAGGGTCGGCAGGCCCGGGACCGTGAACCCGATGACCTCCAGGCCCGGAGCCCGCAGCGACGTCGGGAACATCAGGCCCGGCAGCATGTGGCTGAGGTGCGGGTCGCCCGCGACCAGGGCCTGCCCGGACGCCGAACGCCCGCCCGCGACCGCCCAGGCGTTGCTGGCCCCCCCGCGCAGGGGCGAGTAGGCCAGTTCCATCAGGTCCAGTTCCTTGCCCTTCGTCGCCGGCGGCGGCGCCTTCCCGGGCAGCAGTTCCCGCATGCCCGGGACCAGGGCCGGGGGCAGCGGGTGCCGGACGCCGTTGTCCTTGATGGTGACGGCGTCCGCCGCGGGCTCGAAGGGATAGATCCGCATCGCCCGATCGACCCCGCCCCAGTAGGCCAGCAGGAAGCGCGCGGCCTCCTGGGGCCAGTTGGTCGTCAGGCTCCAGGCGTTCAGCAGGCCCACGGCCAGCGAGTCCTCGATGGTCCAGGGCGTCGGCTTGACGTCCAGCAGCCGGTATTCCAGGGGCAGATGACCGACCACCGCGGCGTTCACGCCGTCGGCATAGGCCTGCATGCGGGCACGCGTCCCGGGGGTCAGGGCCGCCGCCTCGGTCACCGCCGCGTCGTCGATGCCCCAGGCCCGCATCCGCAGGTCCTGCTGGACGCTGGTCGTGGTGCCGAACGGCATGTCGCCCACCAGTTCGCTGATCCGGCCCCGGGAAAAGCGCCGCAGGCTGTCCATCTGGAAGAAGCGCTCGCGGCCGTGCACGAACCCCAGCGCCCGCGCCAGGTCCGTTTCGTCGGCGGCCTCGATGTAGGGGATGCCCGCCTCGTCCAGGCGGACGGTGACCGGCGCGGTCAGGCCGGGCAGGCCCAGCGTTTCGCTGCGGTCGTTCCGGGGGTAGTCCGGCGACACCCGGTAGCCCAGGTACCGGCTGGTCGCGCATCCGGCCAGCAGCATCGCCAGGCCCAGGATCACGAAGAGGGTCCGCTGTCGCAGGTGTCGCTTCATCGCATCTCCTCGTCGAATCCGGTCGCCCACGCCGCTAGCGCTTCAGGCCCCCTTTCATGGCGATGCCCGCGGACCCCAGGACCTGGCGCCACAGATCCAGCACCCCGTCGTCGGTCCGGGACGACACCGGCACCGGGGACTGGCCCAGGAAGACCTTCAGGCCGTTCATCACGGTCACCACCTTCGAACGGGGGACCTTGTCGACCTTGGTCGCAGCTACCACCACCCGGCGCCCGGCCTCCCGCAGACGGTTGACCATGTAGTGGTCGCTGTCCTGGGGAGGCACCGACGCATCGACCAGGACCACGCACAGGCACAGGCTTTCCCGCTCGGACAGGTAGGGATCCACGAACTTCGGCCACTCCCGGGCCGCCGACCGCGAGATCTTGGCCCAGCCGTACCCCGGCAGGTCCGCCAGTCGCAGGACGGGCGCCGCCTTGCCGGACCCCAGCGCGATGTCGAAGAACGACACCGTCCGGGTACGCCCCGGAGTGCCGCTGGTGAAGGCCACCTTCGCCCCGACCAGGGCGTTCAGCAGGCTGGACTTGCCCACGTTGGACCGCCCCAGGAAGGCGATTTCGGGCAGATCGGGTTTCGGGAACTGGGACGGGTCGACGGCCGACAACAGGAAGGTCGCGAACGCCCGATCGGCCCCGGAAGGGGATGCACCCACGGTCGCTCCTCCGGTTGTTGCTGGACGCCCGGGGGCAGGAATTCCCGCCCCCGGCGCGTGCGGTTCACTTCGTGTCCAGGACCTCGATCGGGGGCATCGCGCGGCCTTCGAGGTACTCGAGGCTGGCGCCGCCGCCCGTCGAAATGTGCGTCATCCGGTCTTCCAGGCCCATCTGCTCGACGGCCGCCGCCGAATCGCCGCCACCGATGACGCTGACGCCGCCCTTGGCAGTGGCGTTGCCCACGGCCTCGGCCACGGACCGGGTGCCCGTGGCGTAGGCGGGCTTCTCGAACACGCCCATCGGGCCGTTCCACACGACCGTCCCGGACGCCAGGATTTCCGCCGCGAACAGGGCGATCGTCTTCGGGCCGATGTCCATGCCCATCAGGCCTTCGGGGATGTCCACGCCCGCCACGGTGACCGGCAGGCCGTTTTCGAAGTCGTCGGTCGCGACGTGGTCCACCGGCAGCAGGATCTTGTCGCCCGCCCGGGCCAGCAGCGCCTTCATCTCCTCGACCTGGTCCGCTTCCACCAGGCTGCGCCCTGTCGTGAAGCCCTTCGCGCGCAGCAGCGTGTAGGCCATGGCGCCGCCGATCAGGATGCGGTCGACCTTGTCCAGCAGGCTGCTGATCAGCTTGATCTTGTCGGACACCTTCGCGCCGCCCAGGATGGCCACGAACGGGCGCTTCGGGTTCGCGACGGCCTCGTGGAGGTACTGGATTTCCTTCTGGACCAGGAACCCGGCCACGGCCGGCCCGCCCTTCTTCTGGATGGCCTTGGCTGCGCCGTACATCGACGCATGCTTGCGGTGGCAGGTGCCGAACGCGTCGTTGACATAGACCTGGCCCAGGGCGGCCAGGCCCGCGACGAACCGGTCCAGGATCGCCTGCTGGTCGTCGGTCAGCTTCTTGTCGGGGTTCTTCTTGGCCTTGTCGGCGATGGTTTCGCCCGCGTCGAAGCGCACGTTTTCCAGCAGCATGACGTCGCCGGGGTTCATGGACTGGACCAGGGCCTCTGCGGCCGGTCCAACGACCTCGGGCGGACCCATGCGGACCGGGCGGCCCAGCAGTTCGGCCAGGCGATCGGCGGCCGGCTTCGTGGAAAAATCGGCCTCAAAGCCCTTTTCCGCCGGACGGCCCAGGTGCGTCGCCAGGACCAGCTTCGCGCCCTTCTCGATGGCATAGCGGATCGTCGGCAGCGCCTGCACGATACGACGATCGTTGGTGATCTTCCCGCCCTTGATCGGGACGTTGAAATCCACGCGCATGAACACGGTCTTGCCCGACAGGTCGATGTCGGCCACGGTCTTGGTCGCCATTCACGCCCTCCGTTGTTCGTCGTTTCCCGGCCGGTGCCCGCGCGGCGCCGACCCCATTCGCCCGGATCGACCGGACGTCCCGGCCGGATTTTCGTCTGGAAGGGCCAAAATGGCAACCGGGGGGACCATCCCGCCCTCACGCACCGGTCGCGGCAGCCTCGCACCCGACGATGTCCCGGTGCAGCAGGGACACGAAGTCCCCGTCCAGTTTGCCCTCGGCAGCCATCGCGTCGATGTGGCCCAGGGCGACGGACAGGGGCATCCGGCCCCGGTAGGGCCGATCCTGACGCAGCGCCTGGAACACGTCGGCCACCGCCACCAGGCGCGCCTCGGGCCCCAGGTCCTTCCCGCTGACTCCGAAGGGATAGCCCCCGCCGCGCACCCACTCGTGGTGGTACGCCGCCCAACGCGCCATCTCCTCGAACCCGTCGATCCGCGACAGGATCTGCCAGGTGTCGAAGGCGTGCCGGGTGACGCGCATGCGCTCCTTGCCGTCCAGTTTTCCCGGCTTGTCCAGGATCTGGTCCGGCACCCGCAGCTTCCCGATGTCGTGCAGCAGCGCGGCGACTTCCACCAGCCCCTGCCGCTCCTCGTCCAGGCACGCGGCATCGGCCAGCCTCCGGGCCACCGTGGCCACCCGCAGGGAATGCTCGGCCGTGAAGGGGCTCTTGGCGTCGACGATCGTCGCGAACACCACCGCCAGTTGCCGCAGTTCCGCGACGGTCATTTCCTGGTCCGCCCTGTGGCGCGCCAGCCGGCCCAGGTAGGGTCCCAGCGCCCGCGGCTCCAGCGTCAGCCAGAAGGCCTCGTGGGACGCAACGTCCAGGAAGGCGTCGGTCACGTCCGGCCGGAAGAACGTCCCCCGCTGCTCGCGCACCACGTCCAGGACGGGCGCCCGGGCCAGCAGCAGGTCGTCGGCCCCCGCGGCGGTGATCAGGACGTCCACGCGATCCGCCAGATGCACCAGGTTCGCCAGCAGCCTGGCCGCCGGCGTGATGTCCAGCGCCTCCAGGGTGCGGACGTCGGCGTGGTGCCAGCGGATGACCGGGGCCAGGTGCGCCAGGGGCAGGAACGACGCCACCAGGGCCTCGCCGCGCAGGCAGTGGGAATCATCGCCCGTCCCGTCCGGGCTGGTCTCGATGTCGTGGTGTTCCCGGGTGGACGACACGCCGCAATCGTGGAACAGGCCCGCGTGGAACAGGTCGTCCAGCGCGGTATCGCCCAGGCCCAGGGCCTCGCCCGTCCGCCGGGCCATGTAGGCGACCCGCTTCCCGTGGAACACGTCGTCCACGCCCACCAGGTCCAGGGCGTCGGACAGCACGTACACGATCTGGCGGAGATCCAGCCTCAAGCCCATGGACGCACCCGCGAGTTTCGATAGGGGAAAGATACCATGTTTCGGGAGGTTCCGCCCCGGAAACAGGCCCCCCTTCCGGCCGCGGGTCCGGCGTCACGGGCAGAACTGGCCACCCACCACGACGAAGGCGTCGTTCATGTACCTCGGCGTCACCTTGGGCGAGCCGTCCTGCCGCGTGACCGCCTTCGCGACCTTCGCCGGCCACTCGATGGCAGCCGCTTCCCACAGGTCGCACTTCGCCATCCCGATGCCGCCGTTTTCCAGTCGCACGTCCAGCGCCAACGTGCCCTCGATGAAGCACCTCACGCGGGGGAACGAGGCGCCGAAGCCGTGGTCGTCCCAGTAGTGCACGCCGATCCGGTACACATGATCGGCCTGCGGGATCATCAGGTTCAGGTTCTCGGGTCCGGATCCGTCCGTGTCGTCGCGGTCCAGGGACGGGTTGTCGTTGATGTTCGGGTTCGGGACGGCCCACTCCGGGTTCTTGTTGTACCAGAACGTGTCGTAGGGAATGTCGAACCACCCGTCCGGCAACCCGTCCCCGTCCAGGTCCGGCCCCTGGGCGAACGAGTCCGCGAAATGGAAGTCCAGGTCGGCGCCCATGCCCGGGCCCTCGTCGAATTGATCCGTGTCGTCCGGCGTGTCCCACGTCAGTTCGCAGTGGATCGTCTGCGTCGGGGCCGCCTTCAACTCCTGGAACACCGTCGTCCCGCAGGCCGGGTCGTCCGAACAGAGGTTCGCGTCGCAGACGTCCAGCCGGTACCGGTAGTCGCCTGCGACGTTGGCTTCGTGGGTCACGTCCAGGTCCGTCTTGCCCGGAATCAGCAGGAACCGGTTCTGGGCGGGCTGTTCGACCGACCAAACCTGCGACACGAGGGGGCCGCCGACGGCGACGCTCCGGTGCCCGTCCAGGTGGATCACGGCCTGGGGCAGCACCGGCCCGACCTCGGCCATGTCCAGCACCGGCTGGGGACACAGGCTGGCCACCCCGAATCCGGACAGCGGGATTTCCACCGACGCCCCCTGGGCCAGCGTGACCTTCAGCGTCGCGCGGTCCCGGATGTACTGGCCCGCCGCGTCCCGGAGGCTGGTCATGTCGGGAGTGAACGTCACCCGGAGCGTCACCCCGGCGCCGGTCTCCAGCGACATCGGGTGCGCCACCGTGGGTGCGACGCCTCCGGGCAACCCGCCGAGGTACAAGCCGAATCCCGTCGCGCCGTCCAGGGGTACCACCGCGATTCCGGTCACGACCGCGGCTTCGGTCCCGGCAGAACCGATCCGGACCTCGATCCCCCCAGCCGTCCCGACCTTCACGCCCCAGAACTCGATCACCAGCGGCAGGACCTCGACCTTCGGTCCGACGGGCTCCGTGTCCTCCGGGGACGCCAGGAGGTCCGCATCCACTGATGCCGTGTCCAGGATTTCGTCGTCCGCGACCCCCTCGGCCTGGACTCCCGGATCGCCCCGGGTGTCCACCGCGTTGGCGTCCCCACTGCCGCCGCTGCAGGCCACGACGGCCCCCGCGGCAGAAAGGAACAGCACCGCCCGCACGAACCCCTGCCGCGAACCCTTCATTGCGCTGCTCCCTGGAGGTGCCGTTTCTCAGGGTACGGATTCCCGGGGCCCAAGGCAAGGGCGCGGAGGGCCCTGGACGCCCCCCCCGTCCGGCTGCCTCGACCCGCCCGGAATAGATGGACCCACGCCCCGTTCTGACCCCACGGCCCCGTCGGCCGATGGAGGGACTGCCCATGTCATTCGGCCTGGCCTGGAAGAAGCGAGCCCTGCTGGGCACCACGTTCCTGATCGTATTCGGGGTGATCGTCCTGAAGTTCGCGGTCCACTGGATGGGCTGGGAGTTCCTGTCCTTGAACCCGCTGCTGTCGGGAATCGTGGCCGCCAACGTGTTCCTGATGGGCTTCCTGCTGAGCGGCGTCCTGGCCGACTACAAGGAAAGCGAACGGCTGCCCGGCGAGTTGACGGTGGCGCTGGAAGCGCTGGCCGACGACGCGATCTGCCTGCACCACCGGACGCAGGCGCCGATCGCCCGGGAGTTCCATGGCTTCGTGGCCGGGATGGGCGCCTCCGTCCAGGCGTGGCTGTACCGGCGGGAACGCACCACCGTCCTGATGGAGCGCGTCGCCGAACTGAACCGCTTCGTGCTGGCCTTCGAACCGCTGATGGCCGCGAACTACATCGTGCGCATCCGGCAGGAACAGAGTGCGTTGCGACGCATGGTGATCCGGATCCACACGATCCGCGAAACCAGTTTCGTGTCGTCCGGCTACCTGATCGCCGAGTCCGTCACCGCGCTGTTGGCCCTGGGGCTGATCCTGGTCAAGATCGATCCCTTCTACGAATCCGTGTTCTTCGTCGGCGTGATCACCTTCTTCCTGACCTTCCTGAACCTGTTGATCCGCGACCTGGACAACCCCTTCGGCTACGTCGATGTCTCCTCCGCCGAGGACGTGTCGCTGAAGCCCCTGGAGGACCTGGTGATACGCCTGAAGGCGCAGGGCGCCCGACTTGGCTGGGACCTGCCCGCGAATCCGCGCTAGCGACGCCGCCACGCAGTCTGCCGCCGCAGCAGGTTTGACGATCATCGATCCGAGGGGAAAACGTTGGCGAGGGGAGGTTCCCGGCGCGAATCGGGCGCGATGCCCGACCCGCGCCGGAAGGGGATTACTTCAACAGGGCGCGCTTCAGGTTGATGGCGCCGCCGTTCTGCTGGAAGTGGGCGGTCGCAGTCGCGCTGTTGTGGCAGCCGGAGCAGGTCGCGGCCGTCGGCGAGGACACGAGGTCCGCGTTGTTCGGCAGGGACTTGCGGGCGGCCGCGATGCCGACCTGCGTGTCGGTCCCGTTCGACGTCACGATCGTGCTGGCGAGGACGCCCGCGGGCAGATCGGCGTCGTACGTGCCGGGCTTGTGGCAGCCCAGGCACTTGTCGTTCTCGTTCGGGTACAGGACTTCGCTGAAGTCGTAGTAGAAGATCCCGCTGGCGCCGCGGTCACGGACCTCGCGGTAGGGCAGATCGCGGGAAGCCGAGCCGTGGATTCCGTGGATCATGTCCTTGAAGTTGTTGGACTCTTCCGGGAACGTCAGGGGGTTGGCGGGGTCGTAGCCCGCGGCCACCATGGCGTCGAGGATGTTGCAGACGCCGTCGAGGTTCTTGTCTTCGGTCGCGGTGGTGCAGACGCCGTCGAAGTCGATGTCCCAGGCCAGGCCGCCGCCGACCAGCAGGTTGGCGACCACGGTGGCCGGGTTGGCCGCGCGGCCGGAGGTGCTCAGGTTCGGGACGTGGCAGACGGCGCAGACGTTCGCGCCGACGGTCAGGGCGCCGATGTTGCGGTTGCCGCCGTGGCCTTCGAACCACTCGTGGCAGGAGGCGCACTTGGCGTTGTCGATCGGCTCGCGACGGACGGGGTCGCCCGTGACGGCCTTGACGGACGCCAGGGTGTGGCGCGCCAGGTTGGCGCCGACGGTGGCCGGGGGAACGGCGTCGAAGTACGCCACCTGGCTCCAGTAGCCCTGGAGGGCGACGGCGCGCATCGTGGAACCGACCGGGTAGGCGGCCGGGGCGGCGACGGTGCCGGTCAGCGTGGCGAGGTAGTAGCCGTTCACGTCGCCTTCAACGGGGACCAGGGTGCCCTGGGCGCCGTTGAGCAGGTTGGCCAACGACACGGAACCGGGCTGGGCCGCGGCCTTGCCGAGGTTGTTGTAGTCGGTCGGCATCACGCCGCCCTGGGGCATGGCGTAGGGCAGCAGGAAGCTGGGGCCGCTGGTCAGGTCGGTCGGGAGGCCGGCCGTCGTCAGGGTCATCGGGACGCCGTTGTTCAGGATGCGGAAGGTCACGACCGCCTGGTTGGCGGCGTTGACCGTGACGCTCTTGACGTCGTAGATGAAGTTGTAGGCGACCTTGCCTTCCGCGCCGGCGACGATCTCCGGGTTGTTCGGGGACTTCAGTTCGCCGCGGTGCGCTTCGGCGATCGGGGCCATGCCTTCGGGGCCGTGGCAGTTCGCGCAGTTCGCGTTGGTCGTCTGGTTGCCGAAGTGGGCCGCGAAGTTGACGTTCGCGTGGCAGGCGCCGCAGGCGGCCTTCGTGGGCTTGGTCTTCCAGTTGTCGCCCTGGGGCGTCAGCGCGTCAGCGCCGTTGTGGCACTTCAGGCAGTTGGTCAGCGCCTGGGGGTAGCCGACTTCGCCGAACTTGGCGCTGCCGATGGTGTACTGGGGCATCGGGGGCGTCGCGCCCTTGCGCATGCCGGCCGAGTGGATGCCGTGGGTCATGGCGGCCATGTCGACCGTCTGTCCCGTCGTCTTGTCCAGCACGGAGGCCTCGTTGTGGCAGACCACGCAGTACTTGTAGTCGTAGCGGCTGCCGTGGATCGTCAGCTTGCCGTGGCACTCGTTGCAGGTGGTCGTCCGGCTGACTTCCTTCTTGACCATCGCCGTGGCGCCGTCCGGAACCATGTCGAACGTCGTGTTCATGGCCGGGAAGGCGATGTTGTTCACGCTGCCGCTGATCTGCAGCGCGAAGCGGTGCGTCACGGAGGGGTCGTAGCCGATCAGGGTGCCGGAAACGATGTCGGTCGCCAGGGGCAGGTCGGTCAGCATCGTGTAGACGTACGTGCCGTTGCCGTTGTCGACCAGCGTGTTGCGCTCGGTCGTCGCCTGGGACACCTGGTTCGGGGCGGTGCCGACGGCACGCGTGATGTAGGAAACCCAGTTGTCGCGCTCGCCGTTGGCACCCACGACCAGCTTCGCCACGCCCGCACGGACCTGGCCGCTGGAGCCGCCCAGCAGGCCGACCGCGCCGCGGTTGGCGCCATCCTTGACGGTGAAGTTGATCTTGGTGACCGTCGCCGTCGCCGGCTCGACCGGCGGCGTGATGGTGACGCCGGTGATGGTCGTGAACAGCTTCGCCGGGGCTTCAGCCGCCAGGTAGACCACGCCCACGGGGGCGCCGGCCGCGGGGACGCAGTCGCTGATGTCGCAGGCCAGGTCGCCGTTCTTGTCCTCGTTCGTCAAGGCGACGGCCGTGATGTTGCAGGTGAAGTTCTTGTTCAGGTCCCAGCACGGCGCAATCGCGTGAGCGACGTTGACGTCGCCTTCGCGGCCGGTGCCGTGGCAGACGGCGCAGGTCTCGACCATCTGGCCGGTGCTGCCCATCGCCTGGCAATCCAGGGCGTCGCACTTCGCGTCGAGGTTCTGGTCCTCGGTCGCCAGGTCGCAGGCGGCGTTGCCGTTCAGGTCCCAGCAGGTCAGGCCGTTGGCGCCGTCATTGATCACCACGGGCTCGAAGCCGGGGCAGGTGATCGTCGCGGTCTTCGCAACGCTGTCGCGCACGACCGTGCAGGATTCCGCGTTCGTGCCGTCGGCGCCGTCGTTGACCACCACGGGGTCCACGCCGGGGCAGGTGATCGTGGCGGTCTTCGCCTCGCTGTCCCGCACGACCGTGCAGGGCAGGGCGTCGACGCCGTTCTTCACCACGACCGGCTCGGAGCCCGGGCACGTGATCGTCACGGTGCCGGCCTCGACGTCGGACGTCGCGGTGCAGGACTGGCCATTCGTGCCGTTGGTGCCGTTCGTTCCGTTGGTACCGGGCGTGCCGTTGGAGATGACCACGGGGTCCGCGCCGGGGCAGGTGAGCGTGACGGTACCGGCGTTGGAAGTCGCCGTGCAGGGACGACCGTCCACGCCGGGCTCGCCGTTCGTGCCGTTCGTCAGCGTGACGCTGGTGCCGTCGTCACACGCGATCGTGATCGAGGTGTCGGGGTTGGTCGTCGCCGCGCAGCCCTTTCCGGCCACACCGGGGTCGCCCGCCGGCCCCTTGGCCCCTTCGCAGGCCGCGATCCCAAGAACGGATAGCAAGATTACCGAACTAGTCCACGAACCGACCGAGCGACGACACATAGGTACCTCCATTGTTTCCGCCCGTCGGGTCGTTTTTTTTGACCGTCGAAGGCGCGTTGGCGGGAGTTTAGGACGTTCCGGGTCCTGAAATCAAGCAATTCTTCCGCATGTTCTTGCAGGTCGCGGCCGACCTCGGCGGGCACGAGGGGGAGAATCGTCCTGCCGACTTACGCCCGCCGACGCCTGGGCTTCCTTCGGGGTTTTCGGGGCGCGGCGCGGTTTGCCAATCCGGCATTTCCGCGCCGGTTTTCCGAAATCCCCGATGGGACCGGAACCGAATTGGCGACGGGTCCCAACCCCCCGCCAAACCCCTCGCCGACCTTGACGGATCGGGCTGTCTCTTGTAGTTTTGGCCGCCGCATTCCGACTGTCCGGGCCCCCCGCGACGGCCGGGATGCCTGGGGGTTCATCATGTCGATCGAGGACCGCGTCACTCGCCCCGGCACGCCCGAGCGGTGGAGCCGCATCCTGACCTACAAGCCCGACGCGGATGGGACCGTGCAGTCCGTTCGCGACGACGGCTTCGAGGACAGCAACCTGGTTCACGAAGTGGCGTGGTCGCTGATCCACCGAAACGCCCTGGACGCCTGGAACGAGGCGAAGGCCGGCCGCCGCAGCACCCTGCACTACCATATGACCGCGAACCTGCTGAATCCGGACATGCTGGCCCAACTGGTCGGGATGTGGCGCTGGCGCGTCCGCCGCCACCTGCGGCCGGAGGTGTTCGCGGGCCTTTCGTCGGCACTGCTGCAGAAATACGCCTGGGCGCTGCGCCTGACGGTGGAGGAACTGACGTCCCTCCCGGCGCAGCCGCCACCCGCCCCAGGGGAATCGAACAATCCGCCGTCCCCCGGGACCGGCGGCTGAGGGCCCATGCAGATCCCCTTCACGCACCTCCAGGGCGCCCACTGCGAAACGGCGACGATCGCCAGCCTGTTGCAGCACCGCGGCCTGATCGTCAACGAACCGCAGGTCTTCGGCATCGGCAGCGGCTTCTTCTTCGCCTACCTGCCCTTCATCAAGGTGTCCGATCAGAAGTTCCCGCTGGTGTCGTTCCGGGCGCCGCCGGGGTCCATCCTCAAGAAGGTCGGCAAGCGACTGGGCGTGCGCTTCCACGACGTGACGTTCACGGACGAAGGCCGGGCGATGGACGCCCTGGACCGGTCCCTGGACCAGGGCATCCCGACCGCGCTGCAGACCGGCGTGTACTGGCTGCCCTACCTGCCCGGCGCGTTCCGCTTCCACTTCAACGCCCACAACATCATCGTGTACGGCCGCGAAGGGGACGAGTACCTCGTCAGCGACCCCGTGCTGGCCGAGCCCGTGCGGTGCACCCGGGCGGACCTCCAGCGGGCACGCTTCAGCCGCGGCGACATGGCCCCGAAGGGACGCCTCTACTACCCGCTGGACGTCCCGGCGCAGGTGGACCTGAAGGGACCGGTCCGCCAGGGACTGAAAGACGCCTGCTTCAACATGCTGAAAATCCCCGTGCCGCTGATCGGCGTGCGCGGGATGCGACGGCTGGCCGGTGTGGTCGAGGGCTGGCCGGCGCGGCTGGGGCCCGAAAAGGCCGCCCTGAACGTGGGCCACCTGGTCCTGCTGCTGGAAGAGATCGGCACGGGCGGGGCGGGCTTCCGCTTCATGTACGGCGCATTCCTGCGCGATGCGGCGCGCATCCTGGACCTGGAGGGCCTGGCGGACGCCTCGCAGCGCCTGACCGCGGTCGGCGATCGGTGGCGCGAATTCGCGCTGCTCGCGTCCCGAACGTGCAAGGGCCGCAAGGTCGTCGAAAACCCTTACGGCCACCTCGCGAACATCCTGCGCGAATGCGCCGATCGGGAAGAGGCGATCTTCAAGGACATCCGTGCGCTGATCCGCCAGTAGGGCCCGGGAGGACGATGACCGCTCTGGAATCCCAGGGGCTGCAGAAGACGTACCCCGGCGCGACCCAGCCGGCCCTGCGGGGCCTGGATCTGGCGGTCGCCGAAGGGGAGTTCTTCGGCCTGCTGGGTCCCAACGGCGCGGGCAAGACCACGGCGATCTCGATCTTCACGGGGCTGCGCGCCCCGTCCTCCGGCACGGTCCGGATCTTCGGCCACGACCTGCAGCGTGCGGACCCCGACGTGCGTCGGCGCATCGGGCTGGTCCCCCAGGACATCGCCCTGTACCCGACGCTGACGGTTCGCGAAAACCTCCAGTATTTCGGCGGCCTGTACGGGCTGCACGGGGAGGACCTGCGGCGGCGCGTCGCCGACGGCCTGGCCCGGGTGGCGCTGTCCGATTCCGCCGATCGGCCGGTGGACACGCTGTCCGGGGGCATGAAGCGCCGGGCGAACCTGGCCGCGGGACTGGTCCATGGGCCGACGCTGCTGTTCCTGGACGAGCCCACCGTCGGCGTGGACGCCCAGAGCCGCGCCGCGATCGTGGCCACCCTCGAGGATCTGTCGCGCGCCGGCGTGACGATCATCTACACCACGCACTACCTCGAGGAGGCCGAGCGCCTCTGCGGGCGGGTGGCGATCATCGACAACGGGCGCGTCCTGGCGTCGGGGGCGCCCCGGGCCCTGGTCGAAGGGACGGTCGGGTCGGCGAACCTGGAAGACGTGTTCCTCCATCTCACCGGAAGGGGACTCCGTGACTAGGCTGCCGGGACAGATCGCGGCCAGCCTGCGCAAGGAGGCACGGATCCTGTCGCGGGACCGGGGCGGCCTGATCGTCCTGTTCGGGATGCCCATGGCCCTGGTCCTGGTCGTGACGGTGGTGCAGGATCGCGCCATGCGGTTCGTGGCCGCGCCGAATGCCGACCTGCTGCTGATCGACCGGGACGCGGGCGAACTGGGCGCGGCCCTGCGCCAGGGCCTGGAGGCGGCCGGGGTCTTCACCGTGTCCACGACGCTGGACGGCATGCCCGTGACCGAGGAAGCGGCGAAGGAGGCCGTCAGCCACGGGCGTTTCCAGGGCGCCCTGGTCCTGCCTCCGGGCGCTGGTGCCGCGGCGCGCGAGAAGGCGGGTCGTCTGGCGGACCGCCTGCTGGCCGATCCCGCCGCGGGACCGCCGCCCGCAGCGGACGCCGCGCCCGCCGCGCGCCTGAACGTGTGGCTGGACCCGGTGCTGACCGAGCCCTACGTCAAGCTGATCCGGAACGTGTCGGCGGGGGTCCTCCAGGGCGTGGAAATGCGCCTGCTGGTCGAGGCCTTCGCGGCCGAAATCGCCCGACGCGCTGCGGCCCGCCTGGGGGCGCC
>CAINDP010000187.1 GCA_903847405.1 uncultured Myxococcales bacterium
GCCCAGCACCAGCGCGATCCCGACGATGCCGAACGCGGCTGCCAGGAAGATGGCGACGACCGCGAAGTCGAACTGCATGGTGACCTCCACGCCGCCCGGAAGAACACGCCTCCCGCGGGCACGCGGACCTTATTCCTCCGGGAGTCGAAGGTCAAGAGCCCGTCATCGCGAGGCTACAGGAAAGGCAGGTGGTCGTCGAGGAGGGGGCGGCGCACGGCCGCGGGAGGGCGTCCGGCGTCGGGGGGGACGACGCGGGATCGCACCGGGACCGGGCACTTGCCCCCTCCGGTTCGGGGCGGATGCCGTAGAATCCCGCCGCCCGCCACCGGGACGGGCGTACGTAGACAGCGGGACGACGATGATGCGAGCGCGACGGTGGGCGTGGGTGGCGATCGGGATGGCGGTCCTGGGAGCGGCGTGCGGCGGGTCGGGCAGCGGGGACGTCGGCGTCGACGACCTGGTGATCCGGGTGGACGCGGGCCGGGACGTGGCGGCGGACACGGGCGATGCGGCCGACGTGGCCGCCGGCGATCCGGGCCTGGTTCGCGACGGCGCGGTCGAGGCGGACCCGGGCGCGCTGCCGGATCCAGGCGTCGAGGAGGACCCGGGCTTCGACCCCGGCCCTCCGCCGTGCGATGTGGGACTCGACCTCTGCATGGGCACTCCCGGCGACGGCAAGACGGCGGCCACGGCGATCGTCATCGGCCGGATCCATGGCGCCCTGGGCAGCCCGCTCACGGTCAATCCCGACACCAGCCAGACCGGAAACGGGGACGACCTGGACGACGGCTGCTGGGACGGCGGCAACGACGTCTACTACAAGGTGTACATGCGCCCGGGCGAACTGCTGAACGTCCAGATGATGCATGCCTCCGGGATCGACATGGTCCTCAAGGCCTACCGGGGGACGGCGTGCGCATCGGACCCGTCGTCGCTGGTGACCTGTGTGGACACGACCAGCGCCTGTGGCGAAAACCGGTGCGGGAACCTCCAGTTGAACGCCGACGTCGAGGGCTGGTACACGATCGTGCTGGACGGCGAAACCTACGAAGATCAGGGCAAGCACCGCCTGGACTTCTACCTGATGAATTGCGCCGACGCGAACTGCTGCTGCCCCTACTAGGTCCCAGGAACGGTTGATCCCGGGGCGCCGCTGCGCTACGTTCCGCCCCGGGAACGCGGGAGGCCATCATGGTGTCGGGCAATCTGGTCATCGGTCAGTCGGGCGGTCCCACCGCCGTCATCAACGCGTCGCTGGCGGGCGTGATCCGCGAGGCCAGGCGCCACGCGAACATCCGCGGCATCTACGGCATGCGCTGGGGGATCCAGGGCTTCCTGGCCGGGGACCTGGTGGACCTGGGGGCCGAGGACGACGCCACGGTGGACCTGCTGGCCCGGACCCCGTCGTCGGCGCTGGGCTCCTGCCGCCTGAAATTGACCGACGCGCTGCTGCCCGCCGTGTTGGACCGGCTGCGGCAGTTCGACGTGCGCTACCTGTTCTACATCGGCGGCGACGACAGCCAGAACACGACCCATCGGGTGGTCGAATACTGCAAGTCCCAGGGCTACGAACTGTACGGCATCGGCATCCCGAAGACCGTGGACAACGACCTGTACGGCACGGACCACACGCCGGGGTATGGATCCGCGGCGCGGTTCGTGGCGCTGTCGGCCCAGCAGGGCGGGCGCCTCGCGCGCGACATGCAGAAGGTGGATCCCGTGTGCGTGTACCAGGCGGTCGGCCGGGACGCGGGATGGCTGGCGGCGGCCGCGGCGCTGGCCCGGGAGGAAGAATCGGACCCGCCGCACCTGATCTACGTCCCCGAGCGTCCCCTGACCAAGGATCGCCTGTTCGCGGACGCCGAGCGGTGCCTGTCGGCTTACGGATTCGTGGCGATTTCCGTCGGCGAGGGCATCGTCTGGCAGGACGGCTCGCCGGTGTCGGGGACGCAGGTCTTCGACAAGTTCGGCAACCCGGAGTTCGGGTCCACGGGCGGGGCGTCGGCGGCCATGGTGGTCAAGAGCCTGGTCTGCGAGCACCTGGGCCTGCGCGGGGAGTTCCAGGTGGTGGAATCGCTGCAGATGGCGGGCATGGATCGCGTGTCGGACGTGGACCGCGCCGAAGCCTTCCAGGCGGGCGTGGAAGCGGTCCGGCTGGCCGCCGCGGGCAGGACCGGCCTGATGGTCGCCTTCGAGCGTGCCCCGGGGTCCACCTATGAATGCCGGTACGTCGCGGTGCCCCTGACCCGCGTCAACGAAGGCAAGCAGCGCATGCCCGACGCCTTCCTGGACGACACCCGGTCCTTCGTGACGCCCGCGTTCCTGGACTACCTGCGCCCCCTGGTCGGGCCGCTGCCGACGCTGGCCCGGCTGGCGTATCGGCCGGTGAAGGGCTGAGATACCGCTTCCAGCTTACCCGCGCCCACTGTCCCTAGGGTTTGACGGCCCCGCTGGAGCGTATCGCCTCATCCATCTGCTCGACGGTCAGGGGTTCGGGTCGCCTGGACTTGAGCCGCCCGCGCAAGGACCGCAGGTCCAGGGCTTCCGCCTCGATCGTGACGACGCCGTCATCCCGCGCGCGAATACGGACCCGGTCGCCCGGCCCGACCTTCAGCAGGGTCCGAATGTCCTTGGGCAGGGTCATCCGGCCCTTGGAGGTGATGGTCGCCACGGACATGATGTCTCCATGCCGAATGAACGAAATCCTCCACAAGGGTAATGAGGCGGGTCGAGGGTTTCAACGTGTGTGCCGGATCCCTCCGCGGTTCATCCTCGCCGCCGAACGAGGCGATTCCGGCAGGTAATCCCCTCATGACATGATGGGATTGTTCCCAGTCACCCCCACCCGACCGTCCGGCAGTATCATGGAATCGATGCGTTGGGTCTGGATCATCGTCGCCCTGGGGGTGCTCCCGGGGTGTCGGGAATCCTGCGGGAGCGAGGGTCCGGGAGGCGTCCCACCCGCGCTTCGGGCACCGGTCCCGACGGTGATCGGCCGGGAGGAACGGATGGCCGACCGGCGTGCCATGGTCGAGTCCCAGTTGAAGAGCCGGGACATCACCGACCCGACCGTCCTGGCCGCCATGGGCCGTGTCCCGCGGCACCGGTTCGTGCCCGACGACTTCGAATCGGACGCCTACGACGACCACCCCGTGCCCATCGGCTTCGGCCAGACCATCAGCCAGCCGTACGTCGTCGCGTTCATGACGCAGGCCATCGAACCGCGCCCCGGCATGAAGGTGCTGGAAATCGGCACCGGGTCCGGGTACCAGGCGGCGATTCTGGCCGAGGTGGTGGGGCCGAAGGGCGCGGTGTTTTCGATCGAGATCGTCGGGGACCTGACCAAGCGCGCCGCGGACACCCTGCGGGCCATGGCCTACGACAACGTCCACGTCCGGGCCGGCGACGGCTACGAGGGCTGGCCCGACGAGGCTCCCTTCGACGCCATCCTGATCACGGCCGCCCCGCCCGCGGTCCCCACGCCGCTGCTGCGCCAGTTGACGATCGGCGGCGTGCTGGTCGCCCCCATTGGCGAAATCGAGCAGAACCTGGTGCGGTACCGGCGCCTGGAAAAAGGCTACGAGCGGGAATCGATGCTGCCGGTGCGGTTCGTGCCGATGACCGGGAAGGCGCAGGGGGGCGGGCGGCCGTGATTGGGAGTACCCAAGCACTGACCCCACCGCCCGTATACCCATGCGTGGGCAGCATCTTCGGGCGGGTTCAGGGGCTAAGGTAGCGATCGCGGTAGCTTGTCGAGTACTTCCAAGAGCGCTTTGGCGTAGGCGACACCGGCACGTTTCACGGAAGCCTCGTCGACCATGTAGACCCAGCAGAGGAGAACTGCCAGTCCTGAGGCCGTGCTGACCAGAGCCTCGACCGGACCAGCCCTGCACTCGGACCAGTACCCGATTGCCAGGACCATGAGGCTCGCTGCAATACTGACGCTTGCGAGGCCGAGCGCCGCACAGCGGACGCCGAACAGGTTCCTTGCGAACCCGTAACTGATGTTTGCTTCGTGGACCAGTGGGGCTGTCTTCCGATCGCGAATCTGTGCTTGCAGCCATCTCACGCCCGAGGAGTACTGGTCGTCCGCCGAACTTGGCGCGGCCATTTCCTCCTCAAGTGACGCAGATCGAAAGCCGGCGCAGTTTGTTTCAAGGATATGGTGGTACCGGGCCTTGGTGGCCCGATCCAGTGTCGCGTCGGTGTGTCGCAGGAGGGCTGTCGTCGGCACGCCTTCCCACTTCCGGAACAAGATTGCCTCGACGGATTTTCCCTTCTTGCCGACCCATGAGCCAAGCATGGCCGCGGCGGCCAGACCCACGGTGGCGAACGGGGCCACAGTCCACAGTCCCCGGAGTTCGGCGAACCATGCCATCAACAGAAGTATCGGCACAGAAATAAACGCGATGGCCGGGATCCACCGGGCCTGCAGGGTGTAACGATCCGGTACAAGGCCTGTCATCTACGCCTCCACCTTGTCGAAGAGGCCCAGGGGATTTTGTACTGAAACGTTTTGTCGTTCGGGCATGTCCCGCCTATACCAGAACCCGCGGCAGTCCCTTGTGGTGTGGACTCTTGCGCCGCGCCGGGTATAGGCATTTGCGACGACACGCCGCGGGCGTTCCGATTCTTTCGCTACACAGGCTACCGCGCAGACATTCGATCTACTGGTCGGCGCGCGGATCGGCCCCAGCAGGCGATCCAAGATCGTGGGCGTGACGGTGTGACGACCCCCGTGATGCGGCAGTTGGGTCAGTTTCAAGTTCGTGCAGGGATTGATCCGGCTGACAGTCAAGGTGTCAAGGGCGCGGGTCAGCGCCTCCGGACCGGCGTCTCCCGTCAGCAAGACCTTGTCCTCGTTGAAGTCGCCCCAGAGGATGACGCTACTCTCGTTCTCCATGCGGGGTTCGACCGCGACAGCGGGAAGAGTTTCGTTGTACCAATCCTCGCTGACCCAGTCCGCTGCGGATTTGACGTTCTTCCCCCAAAGTTGGCCCTCGTCGAGGTGCTCCTGGTCACCCTCGTCCTCGTCGATCTCGGGCATGTCCTTGAAGTACGGAACCAGTTCATCCACGTACCAATCCTCGTCCGGCGACAGGACCCAGAAGGGGCCGATTCGCTCTCCGCGGTAGGGGCTCCTGACCGGAATTCCATTTTCCTCGGCGATCTGCTCCAGCCGGTCCGCCGCCGACAACTTGCCCCGCAAGCGCTTTTCGATGCTGTTCGGGGTGTGCCGGCCATCGAGTACCCGAGCCAGAATATCTGCCGCGTAATTCCACGGTTGATGCATCCACAGGGTGCCGACATCCAGTTCCTGGAGAACCACCGATAGTCCGGCGCAATGATCTGCATCCGGATGGGTGTTGACCACATGCTCCACGCGCTCGGTCTTGTACACGTAGCGCACGTGGTCGACCAGGGCTTGGCCTGCCTTCTGGTCGCCTCCATCGACAATCATTACCTCGTACCGCTCGCGCCGGCTGGCGTCACGAAGACGGTATCGGATCGCGATCGCATCACCGCTCTTCGAATTCTCGCCCACGCGCAGAAAGTCCACCTCGTACCCGATGATCGAATCCATACACACTCCACGTTTGTCTTGAACAATTCCCTTCCAGGCCCAGGTGGGTCGGGGGGTGCCGGCGGAAAACTTAAGCACGGATTTCGCTATGTCAAGGCGCATACAGTCGGACAGCCGCTGTATGTGATTGGGCCATGCGTCGGGGTGTCGGTGGAACTAGGAACACGCCATCGTTTCTGGATGGGGGCTTCACGCAGCAAGCCTATGGCGTGCTGGATATTCCGTCTGCATGCAGCCGCACCGCCTCGAAGATCTCCCGCGCCAGGATAGGGAACGCCGACCCCTGGAACTCGCCGTCGTCCATATAGCGCGTCACGATCCGGTCGTTCTCCGACATGCGCTCCAGCATCAGGTCCTCGATCAACTTCCGGATCCCCAGCTCGAACTTGTCCAGGGGGTTCGCCAGCGCGGTTTGCACGACAACGTCGTTGCGACAGGCCCGCTCCTTGATCTGCTGGAAGAACAGCCGGTCCTCTTCGTTGAATTGGGTCCCGAAGCGCTCGTTCAGCACCTCGATGATCTCGGACAGGGGCACCTTCTCGTCCTTCGCCTTGCCCGTGCCGACCGCGCTCGGGCTCTTCACCCAGCCGGCCTCGCCCTCCCGCAGTTCGATGGCACCCGAAAACACCCGCTCGATCCGGTAGTACTGCAGCGCGACCTCGTCGCCCACCTTCACGACCGTCGTGTCCCCATCCACCTGCAGCAGCGGCGTCAGGAACCGGCCGAAGCTGTACAGCATCTCCAGTTCCCGGTCGGCGTAGGGCACGATCTGGCTCAGGAACGCATACAACTGCACGTACCCGCCCAGTTTGTCCTTGAACTCGACCCGCTTCTCCCGATCCTCGATGGCCTTGAAGCGATCCACCGCCGGCTGCAGGTGCTTCTGCATGTGGGCGTGGTCCGCCGGGCCCTGGCGCTCGACGGGCTTGTAGAACACCGCCGCGAAGGCCTCGACCTCGCTCCAGTGGTAGATCTGGAACCCGTTCAGTTCGTGCTTCAGCCCTTCCAGCTTCGACGGGTCCGACACCTCCTTCAGGCGCGTCCCGTCGTAGAACGGCTTGAAGGCCCGGAAGATGTCCTCGGCCTCGTTCACGAAGTCCAGCACGAACGGCGCGTCCTTCCCCGGGATCATCCGGTTCAGGCGCGACAGCGTCTGCACGGCCTGCACGTTGTCCAGCCGCTTGTCCACGTACATCGTGTGCAGCAGCGGCTGGTCGAAGCCCGTCTGGTACTTGTTCGCCACCAGCAGGACCTGGAAGTCCGGCGACTCGAACCGGGCGGGCAACTGGGACTCGCCGATGGACTTCCCCGTCACCACATCCCGGTTCATCCCCGGCTCGGTGTAGTCCTGGTCGGTGTCGTCGTCATGCACGGTCCCGCTGAACGCGACCAGGGGCCGGATGTCGGTGTAGCCATGCTCCTCGATGTAGCGCGTGAACGCCCGCATGTAGCGCACCGCATGCAGCCGCGAGGACGTGACCACCATCGCCTTCGCCCGCCCGCCCAGCCGATGCCGCACGCTGTGGCGGAAGTGCTCGACCATCACCTCGGTCTTCTGCTCGATGTTGTGGGGGTGCAGGCTCATGAACTTCGCCAGCACCCGGGCGGCCTTCTTCTTCGGCAGCGCGGGGTCGTCCTCGGCCGCCTTCAGCAGGCGCCAGTAGGTCTTGTAGGTCGTGTAGTTCATCAGGACGTCCAGGATGAACCCTTCCTCGATTGCCTGACGCATGCTGTACAGGTGGAACGGCAGGGGCTTCCCCTCCGGCCCCGGCCGCCCGAACAGTTCCAGCGTCTTGCCCTTGGGCGTGGCCGTGAAGGCGAAGAAACTGACGTTCGGCTGGCGCCCCCGGGAGGCCATCACCTCGTTCAGGCGGTCCTCCCAGTCGGTTGCGCCCGCCTCGCCCTCGGCCTCGCCCGCGCCCAGGATCGCCTTCAATTCCCGGGCCGTCTCGCCGGTCTGGCTGGAGTGGGCCTCGTCCACGATCACGGCGTACTTCCGCGCCGCGATGGCCTCCTCCCACGCCTTCGCCTGCAGGCGCTGCGCATCAGTCGCCTTGTCGGCCGTCTCGGCCCCTGCGACCTTCAGCAGCCCCCGCAGCACGATCGGGAACTTCTGCAGCGTCGTGATCACGATGGGCGTCCCGTCCACCAGGGCGGCCGCCAGTTGCGCCGAGTCCTGGTCGATGGGCTTCACCACGCCCTGGGCGTGCTCGATCTGGTAGACGGCGTCCTGCAACTGGTCGTCCAGGACCCGGCGGTCCGTGATGACCACCACGCAGTCGAACACCTTGTGGTCCGCCCCGTCGTGCAGGCTGGCCAGCCGGTGCGACAGCCACGCGATGCTGTTGGTCTTGCCGCTGCCCGCCGAGTGCTGGACCAGGTAGTTCTGCCCCGGCCCCTCGGCCCGGGCTGCATCCACCATCTTCCGCACCGAGTCCAACTGGTGGAAGCGCGGGAAGATCATCGTTTCCTTCACGACCCGTTTCTGCCCGCCCTGGCCGTCATCCACCTTCTCTTCGGACTTCTGCACGAACATGAAGTGCCCCAGGATGTCCAACAGGCTGTCCCGCGCCAGAGTGTCCTGCCAGAAGTAGCCGGTCCGGTAGCCCGAGGGGTGCACCGGATTGCCCTGGCCGCACTGGATTTGCCCAGGGTGGCTGCCCCGGTTGAAGGGCAGGAAGTGCGTCGCCTCCCGCTTCAGGCGCGTCGCCATGCGGACCTCGTCCGGGTCGGCGGCGAAGTGCACCAGCGTCCGGGTCTTGAACCCGAAGACCGGCGCCCGGGGGTCCCGGTCCTCCTGGTACTGGCGCACCGCATGGCGCCAGGTCTGGCCCGTGCCCGGGTTCTTCAGTTCCACGGTCGCGACTGGCAGGCCGTTCAGCGCGAACAGCAGGTCCAGCGTGTCGTGCTTCCCGGGGTGGCACGGGACCTGCCTCGTCACGGTCAGGCGGTTCAGGTCGTACAGCGCCTGGACCGCATCGTTCAGGCCGTGGGCCGGTCGGAAGGTCGCCATCTTCAGCGTCTTGCCCTGGAACTTGAAGCCGTGGCGCAGCACGTGCAACGTGCCCTTCAGATCCAGTTCCTTGCACAGCGCGTCCACGACACGACCCGGCAGCGCGGCGCCGTGCAATCCCTCCATCTGCGCCCACAGCGCCGGCTGGGCCTGGGGCAGGTAGGCGAGTGCCCGGGCCGGGAAGAGCGCCCGCTCCACATCCCACTCCGCCACGTCGCCGGTGTGCCAGCCGCCCTGGAGGAGAAGGTCGTGGACGTGGGACTCGAAGGCGTGCTCGTTCGTCTGCGGGCTCATGCGGGTACCTCGCAGGGGGTTTCGGGGAGTTCGTCTGTGGCGACGGACGGGACACGCGCTCCGACGGCGGCGCGGACATCGATACGGCCGGTCACGGCGGCGGTGATCAGGGCCGCGCGGTATTCCTGGAGGCGGGCGATAGCCTCCTCGACCTTCGCTACCAGGGCGTCGATCCTTGCGGTCTCGCGGTCGAGGTAGGCGGCGATGGCGCGCTGTTCGGGGAGGGGAGGCAGCGCGACCGTCATTCGCGACAAATGAGTTGGCCCGAAGTGTTGAATCGTGCTCCCAGTCTTTGCGAGGGAAGCCTGCGTTAAGAATTCATCCGAAAGGAACATCCACCGCACGAAGTCGCGTTCTGCCTCGAACCGTCGCGGCCTCATGATGATGATGCCAGTGTAAGGAATGGCTCCTTCCGTTGCTTGCTCCACTTCCGAACAGAATCCCGTTGAAGCACTTCCGCTGATGAGGAGGTCACCAAGACGCACTCGAAAGTGGGACCAACTTTGTCGCACACGCTCCTCGGAAAGGTGATTGCAGCCATCGAGAGAAGCGAAGCGAGTTCCAATGCTAGAAATCCGAAGCAGGGGAACACCCTCATCAACGAAGTCGACTGCCAGGATTCCTGGCCCCTCGACGAATCGTACTGCCCGCTTCAACGGTTTGACGCTCCAGTGCTCCGGTACCTCCCCGATCCACTCGATCCCGGACGGATTGAGCCGGGGGTGCGGGTCGAGGCAGGCGGCCCGGGCGGCCTCGGGCGGGAGGCCGCGGGTGACCGTGCGGGAGATCAGCGCGGTGCGCCTCTCCTTCAGCGTCTCGATCAGGAAGCGATTCTTGTCCAGCAGGGCGTCGAGTCTCGCGGTCGCGGCGTCGAGGAAGTCGGCGATGGCGAGTTGATCGTCTATCGGTGGAAGAGGGAACCGGAAGTCCTTGCAGAAGGCTGGCGGTACGCGCTTCTGGCCGCCCGCCCCGTACATCTCCCCTTCCCCAAGTTTCCGGAAGACGTCGGAAACCGTCATGGCAAACAAGAACCGTGATTCCATCCGATGGCCTGTTCGCAGAACCAGCAATTCCGTGGTGCCGAAAGCTGCGCCACTCAACAGGCCTTGTACCAAGGCTCCCTTGCCGTTCTCGAAGCAAGGAGTGATCTTCGCCACAACAACGTCGTCGTTCTCGAACTCGGTGTACCCGCCGGAGCTTTCGCCGACAGGACAGGTGGCATCAAGTCGCAGACCGCCGAGTTCCCCCACGGCGTCCATGGGCACGAATGAGACCTCGGCGTCGGGGGCGAGACTGCGAAGGCGCTGGCTGGGCGGATTGACCTTCAACAACCACCGCCCCCGCTTCGCGCTCCAACCCTCCGGAACCTCCCCCAACCACTCGACCCCGCTTTCCTTGTACGCCGGATACCGCCGATGCCTCACGCCGTCACCTCCGCGAGCAGCGCGAGAATCTCCCCCTCCAGGCGCTTCAGGTCCGCCTCGATGACCTCCAACTCGCGGGGCGGTTCGTAGCGGTAGAAGTGGCGATTGAACGGGACCTCGTATCCGATTTTCGTCTTGTCCTTGTCCACCCACGCGTCGGATACGTGGGGAAGGACCTCGCGGCGGAAGTAGGCGTCGATGCCTTCCTTCAGGGGCACGCTCTCGGTGTCCCGCAGGTCCGGGTCCGGCTCAGGGTTCCCCTTCGCGTCCCGGCAGACGTCCGCCGCCTCGTCCCGTTCGCCCAGCGCGCCGATAATCGCCTTGACCTCCGGCGCCGCCAGGCGCAGCCCCTGTTCCATCGCGACCGCCCGCAGGTCGCCCAGGAAGGCCTCGCGGTTGTTCCACACGGTGACGTCGCGCGCCGCGAGCCTCGCCAGCAGCGCCCGGATCGCCTCCTGCCGCTGCCGACCCGCCTCGATGTCCTCCCGCCGTGCCGCCTCGACCTTCTTCGTGCTGGTCGCCAAGTTCTCGAAACCGGATTCGGCCTCAATCCGCGCGATGCGCTCGGGGTTCGCCTGGAAGGACAGGCGCAGGGGCCTTTCCACCGTGACCTTCTGGAAGCCGAAGTCGGCGTTGTCGAAGACCTTGCTGACCACCAGGGGTTTCGCCGGGCCATCCCCCGGGAACGCGCGGGTCTCGCCGTCCCGGAACGCGCCGTGGATGCGAGTCAACTCGCCGATGTGGTCCGGCTCTCGGGCGTCGTCGCTGGGGTCGCCGATCTTGTTGCGCTTGTTGCCCAGGCTCTTCTTCATCTTGACGAAAAAGGACCGGCCGTCGATCAACTGCACCTTGCCCTTTCGCTCGGGCTCCTTCCGGTTCGTCAGGATCCACACGTAGGTCGAAATCCCGGTGTTGTAGAACAGCTGGTCCGGCAGCGCGACGATGGCCTCCAGCCAATCGTTTTCCAGGATCCACTGGCGGATGTTGCTTTCCCCGCTGCCCGCGTCCCCGGTGAACAAGGGCGAGCCGTTGAACACGATCCCGATGCGGCTGCCGCCCTCCTTGGGCGGGCGCATCTTCGCGATCATGTGCTGCAGGAACAGCAGCGAGCCGTCGTTGATCCTTGGAAGTCCGGCGCCGAAACGCCCCTCGTACCCCAGCGTGTCGTGCTCGGCCTCGATGAACCGCTGCTGCTGCTTCCATTCCACGCCGAAGGGCGGGTTCGCCAGCATGTAGTCGAAGGTGATCCGCCGGCCCGCGGCGTCGCGGTCGAAGCCGTCGTTCGTGAAGGTGTCGGCCAGGCAGACGTTGTCGGCGTCCTCGCCCTTGATCAGCAGGTCCGAGCGGCACACCGCCCAGGCGTCGTCGTTGTAGTCCTGGCCGAACAGGTGCGGCTGGGCGTCGCCGTTCAGGTCCCGCAGGTACTTTTCGGCCACCGACAACATCCCGCCGGTCCCGCAGGCCGGGTCGTAGATGGTCTTGACGACGTGGCTGCGCCCCAGATCCTTTTCCGGCGACAGAAGCAGGTTGACCATCAGCCGGATGACCTCCCGGGGGGTGAAGTGCTCCCCGGCCTCCTCGTTGGCCTGCTCGGCGCCGATCCGGATCAGTTCCTCGAACACGTAACCCATCTGCAGGTTGTCCACGTGCCCCGGGGAAAGGTCCACGCGGGAAAACGCTTTCACGACTTCGAACAGCAGGTTCTTTTCGTGCATGCGGGTGATCTGGGCCTCGAAGCCGAAGCGCTCCATGACCTCCCGGACGTTCTTCGAATATCCGTTGACGTAGGCGGTCAGGTTCAGCGCGATCTGGTTCGGGTCGTCCAGCACTCGGGCCAGGTCCAGCTTGTGCAGGTTGTAGAACGGCCGGCCGGTGATCTTCTCCAACTGGCCCCGGACGACGCTCTCGGGGCGGTCCATCAGCCGCTCGGCTTCCGCCAGCACCCGATCCTTGGTCGGCGCCAGCAGGCAGTCGAACCGCCGCAGCACCGTCATCGGCAGGATGACCTTCCGGTATTCGTTGCGCTTGTAGGGACCGCGAAGCAGGTTGCAGATGCTCCACAGGAAGTTCGCCAACTGGTGGTGGGTCGCGCCGTTCATCGCTTGGTGTCGTCCTTCCGAGTGCGGGCGGGAGTCTAGCATGGGCGTAGCGGGGCAGCCGTGCTCACGACCGCCACAGTTGGGCGTATCTTGGCGATGCACAGAAGGCCCCTCCATCGGCCAATCGGGTCGACAAAGGGGCTCTTGCGGCAACTATTCGGAAATACCGAATTGTTCGATTGTCTGGATGTTTGGTGGGTTGGGGGCAGTTCTCCGGAATTTCCGGATAACTGCCGGGAGCGCTCGCGATGACCGAAGCCGGTACGCGCGCGGAACGCACCGGTGGGACGTTGGACAAGCCTCCATCCCCACCCGACCGACTCGTGTTGGCCATCCGAAGTACCTCGATACCTGCCGCCTCGACCCCGAGCGGACGTGGGAAGCCCCGCGATACCCACTCGAACGACGTGTGATGGACGTTCAACCCCCCTCGATCCCCACCCGGTCGCGTCATGACGGACGTCCGAAATCCCGTGATCCCCACCCGATCGACCCATAGTGCCGGTCCGCCAAGCCCTTCCCGGCACCCCGGAACGTGTGTTCTTTCAGCGACATCAACCTGCCGCGCATCGGGCGAAATATTTATTTTCGCCGCCATCGATCCTTTTGCCCCCCCGTTCGTCTATTGCCCTGTTGGAACCGGGAACGGTGGTTCCGGAACCCCGGCGCGGCGAGGGCCCGGCCGCGAGGAAGGTTCCGGAACACCCGATCGGATCCACAGGTCCCGGGCCCGGGGTCGGGTCCGGGAAACAAGGGATCAGGAACGAATGGAGGTCATCATGTTTACACCCAAGACGTCGGCTCGTGTGGACCTGTTCCTGAAGATCGGCGGCCAGGTGGTCGCCGCGATCGAGGCGGTGCCGGAGGTGCGGGAAATGTCCGCGCCGCTGCGCCCGGTCCTGGATCGTCTGCAGGCGGCCAAGGACGGGCGTGACAAGGCCCGGGCGGAGGTGACGGCGAAGTTGAAGCTGCGGGACCAGGCCGAAGTGGCCGTGGTCAAGGCGGTCAGGCAGGCCTGGCTGGACCTGCTGTCGGTTGTCGGGGGGGACAAGGACCGTGCCCCCTTCCAGGTGGCGTTCCCCGCGGGGATCACGCCGATCCTGGGCCCGCTGCCGACACGCAAGACCCAGCAGGTGGTGGGCCTGGAGGAGCGCCTGAAGTCCCTGGAGGGTCAGGCGCCGCGGGCGGACGCCATCGGGAAGGCTCGCCAGGCGTTTGAAGCGACGCTGCAGGCCGTGACGGCGGCCGAGGGCGCCATGACGAACGCCCGTGCGGAACTGGTCGCCGCCAAGTCCGCCTTCGCCCGGGAACTGCGGATCCTGTTCGGCCGCGTGACGGCGCAGTTCGGTGACGTTCAGAAGGTCGCGACGTTCTTCCCGGTCCTGCACAAGAAGGTCCGGACCGCCACGACGACTGCGCCGATCCCGTCCCCCTCGGTGGTTCCGATGCCTGCCGGGGCCCAGTGATCTCCCGCCGTGTACACCCGCCCCAGTCCCGCAACCACCCCGCCGCACTCCCCACCCATCCGTCTGCCCTCCGGGGGATTTCGTTCCGAGGGGCGGCACCCTGGTGAGGTGCGGGGAACTCTGTTGTGGGGAGACATCACATTTGGGAGGCAGGATCCTTTCGCCCGGCCAGCAGGCCCTCGATGCTGAGGTCCTCGTCCAGGTCCGGCCAGTGGATGCCACGACCGGCGGCGCAGGGTTCCCAGTGGTTGCGCTGGGCGGGGGTCCCGGCGTGCAGCCGGGGATACCAGCGAAGGGGCACCGACAGCCGCCGGCCATCGACCAGTCCGACCACCAGGCGCTCCTTGGTGCAACGAACCGCCTGAGCCCGATCATCGCGGGTTGTGGCCTCGCTTCCCATGCCACTCCTCCAGCAGGCGCTCACGGTATGCCCGCAGCAATGCCAGGATTCTAACAGTTTCCGCCGGGCTGGATTTCGGAGGGGAAACTACCGCCCCAGCAGCGCGTCGCGGACGGCTCCGGCCTTGGCCTTCACCGCGGGATCCGATTCCAGGTTGATCAGTTCGTTCAGGAAGTCGACCGCCTCCGGGCGGCCCAGGCGCTGCAGGCCGTCCAGGGCCGCGATCTTGACCGTGGTGTCGGTGTCGAAGACGGCCTTCTGCAGACCCTCCATCGCGTCCTTTTCCTTCGTCTTGGCCAGGGCGTCGATGACCGCCAGCTTGACCGAGGTGTCCGGGTCGATGGCCAGGCTGGACACCGCCAGGATCGCCTTGCGCTCGGGGATCGTGATGACGACGCGAAGGATCGCGATCTTGATTTCGGGTTCCTTGTCGTACAGCAGGCTGGACAGGAAGTTGTAGTTCGGCGCCGCCTCGCCCGGCTGCAGCAGGGCCAGCCAGGCCTGGACCGCCTTCTTGCGGACGTTCGTGTCCCGGTAGGTCGCCATCATCGCCAGGGACTCCCGGGCCCCCACCATCTTGCGGGCGGCGACGGCGTCCAGGGCGGCGGCCTTGACCTTGTCGGACTCGTCGTCCAGGCCCTTCAGCAGGACCTTTTCGGCTTCGGGCGTCATCAGGCGGGTCGCGGCGACGACGGCCGCCTCGCGCAGTTCGGCATCGGGGTCCCGGGCCAGCGTCAGCAGGGAGGCTGCGACACGATCATCGGGCAGGCGGGCCAGGGCGTACACGGCGGCCCGGCGCACGCCCGGGTCGGGATCCTGCAGGCGGGCCTGCAGCACGGCAACGGCCTTCGGCGGCGGGGTGGAGCCCTTCAGGGCGTCGCCCAGGGCCTTCATGGCCAGGCGCCGCACGGTCACGTCCGGATCGTCCATCTTGGCCAGGACCGCGTCCATGGTCAGGGAGCCCAGGATCGACACCACGACCTGCTCGGCCACGGTCTTGTCGTCCGGGGTCCGGGCGGCGGCCAGCAGCGGGCCGATGCTGTCGGGGCTGCGGTAGGCGCCGATGGCCTTGGCCGCCACCTGGCGGACCGCGGGTTCCGGGCGCTGCAGGGCGCCGAACAGCAGCGCCAGCCCGTCGGCCGGGCGGGATTCGGCCAGGCGCCCGACGGCCCAGGCGGCGGCGTTCTCGGAACCCTTCGTCAGCAGGTGGGCCAGGGCCTTCGACTTCTGCTCGGGCGTGCCGTATTCGGCCAGTTTGCGCGCGAAGTCCTCGCGGGTCGCCAGGTCCACGCCGTCGTCGGGCAGGGCCTCGGCCATGCGGTCGTAGGCGTTCATGCGCACCAGGGCTTCCCGGGCCGCCACGCGGACCTTCGGGCTGGCCGCGCGCAGGGCCGCGGCGATGGCCGGCGTCACGACGGGGTTGTTCGAGGCGGCCAGGCGCCCGATGGCGCCGATGACCTTGTCCTCGGACGCGTCGGACAGGGCTTCCATCTCGATGATCACGTCGTACTTCTTGATGCCTCGGGCCGACAGCATCCGGACGGCCGCCAACTTCACCGACGGGTCCGGGTCCGTTTCGACGACGCGCCCCAGGCGGTCGTTCACGGCGGGCTCGTTGTCCTTTTCCAGCAGCTTCAGCACGGCCAGACGCACGCCGGCGGACTTGTCGTCCAGCAGGGGTATCAGGCGGGCGGAGCGCCGGTCGATGGGCAGGTCCGGGACGGCGGACAGGACGGCCAGGCGCACGGTTTCCGAGCGGCTGTTCAGGCCTGCCAGGACCTTGTCCAGCAGGTCCTTGTCGCCCATGCGCAGCCGGTAGTCGAACAGCGTCCAGGGGAGGATTTCCGTGGGCGACAGCACGACCAGCGCGTCGGCGTGGGACTTCGGCGGCAGGGCGTCGTAGTAGGGCAGGACCAGGACGTAGGTCGGCGTGCGCAGGGCCGACGGCTCCAGCGGCGCTTCCCGCAGGGCCGGGGCCCGGACCTCGCTGATCCCCAGGGAACGCAGCGTGTAGAACACCTCGGACGCCACGCGGTCCCACGAGGAGCCCTTGTTCGGGTCCAGGTTCAGGACCACCCGGTGGGTCCGGGGGAAGTCGGCGTCGATGGACAGGGCGGTGGTCCCGTAGTCGGCGGGCTTGTCGGCCTTCAGGCGGTCGAAGGCCCGCAGCACCGTGTCGGCCAGGCGCGCCGGGTCCACGCGATCCATCGGGCGCGGCACCAGGACCGTGGTGCTGCTGCCGCCCTGATCCACCGAGGTGGCCTGGTACAGCATCGGCACGGAATCCAGCGGGTTGCCCAGGGTCGCAGCCGGGAACGCCAGGGCCAGAGCCAGGGCCAGAAGGCCGGGAACGACCGGGGCCACGGCAAGTCGTGAACGCGTGCGCATGCGACGAACTCCCTTCAAGTACCCGGGCGTGCGCCCGGAAGCGCGCGGATTCTATCACAGAGATGCACGGTCGTGTCCGGGGCATCGCGCGATGTTCGCCGGGCGGGCCGTGCTATCCTCGTGCGGACCTGTTTCGGCCCCCGGAGGAACCCCATGGCGCAGCGCGTGGCCTATGCGACCCTGCCCGGCATCTCGCCGATGGCCTGGCACGCGACCCTGGTGCCGTTGCTGGCCGAGGTGGACCGGGCCCGTCCCGGCCTGCGGGCCCTGAAGGAATGGCTGCGCCTGCGCAACCTGTTCGACCGGGACGGTTTCGAAACGCTGCTGGCCTTCCTGGACGTGCGCCCGGGGGAGCCGGTGACCCTGGGACCGGTGGCCCGGGCAATCCTGGAGGCCGGCGACGAGCCGACGGCCCGGGTGGCGCTGGCCGACCGCCTGGTGGGCGAAAACCCGCTGCTGGCGAAGTACTGCCTGGAGGCCCTGGACGTGGACCGGGGCGGCCGGCTGCACTCGACCAACGAGCTGTACCGGATGATCACCTCGTACGTGTACCCCGGCGCCAAGCCGACCCTGCCGGCGTTCAAGGCGTGGGTGGACTGGGCCGTCGCGGCGAACCTGCTGAAGCTGGTCGGCATCCGGTGGGCCCTGGGCGAAACGGGCCGGGGCCTGCTGCCGCGGATGCGGGCCCTGGACGCCGAGGAGTTCCTGGAGGACGAGCGGGAAGCCGCAAAAGTGGGACAGTCACCCTTTTCCATCGAGGAAGACGTTGCCGGCGGCTCTGTGTCGCCTGCGCCGACGTCGCCATCGCCTTCGCTCTCGCCGCCGTCCTCGCCGCCGCCGTCAGGCGCAGCGGTTCAGCCTGCGGGACAGGGAAAATGGGGACAGGGAAAATGGGGACAGACACCGATTTCCGGGA
>CAINDP010000188.1 GCA_903847405.1 uncultured Myxococcales bacterium
GGCCGGCGCGGGCGCGGGCGTCCCGGCGGCGGGCGTGGCCGCGGCGGCCTCGGTGGTCGCTGCGGCCGGCGGCGCTGCGGCAGGTGCAGGTTCGCCGATCAAGGTTCCGGACGGCGTCCCGGCCGAACTCGCCGGGGAGGTGGACGTGGCTGCCGGCAACTGCAGGGTGCCCGACGGCGTGCCGGGCTCGGGGGAGGCCACCACGGCCGGGGCTGCGGGAGCGACGGCGGCCGGAGCCGCTGCAGGAGCGGGAGCGGCAATCGCCGCCGGCGCAGGGGCAACGGCCGCAGGTGCAACGGGCTCCTCGGCCCGGGCGGCGACCGACGCCAGCGACAGCGCCAGGATCAGCGCGATCCCCCCGGGCAACGCGGCCCGGAACGGCTGCCTCGCGAACCCCTCGCCATGTACCGCGCGTCCCGTGCCCATGCGACCTCCCGACCCAGCCGGTCCGAGCGGTTGTATCGGGTTCGCGTGGGGCCGTCAAGCGGGGCCGCGAGGCAACATCCCGATTTGTGCTAGAGTCGCCCGGTGACACCGCCCGACGCCCCCGATGTCGCGACCCTGCCCGTCCCGGGGCCTTCTGCCGCCCCGGCCGCCTCCCGGACCTCCAAGGCGATCCTGCTGGCCTTCAGCCAGGTCCTGAACATGGGCCTCGGGCTGGTGCTGTCGTCGGGTCTGGCCTGGATGCTTCCGGACCGGTCCGTCTATGGATCCTTCCAGCAACTGCTGCTGATCTACTCGGTACTGGCCGGGCCCATGGCGGTGGGCCTGCCCGATGCCGTGTACTACTTCCTGCCCCGCCTGGACCCGGCCCGCCGGAAGGCCTTCCTGGTGGCCGCGCACCTGGCGCTGCTGACCACGGGCGCCGTCGTTTCGGCCATCCTCTTCTTCGGCGCGGATCTGATCGCGGCCCGCTTCGGCAGCGAGCACCTGGCGCCCCTGCTGCGCGTCTTCTTCCCCCTGCCGCTGTTCCTGCTGCCGCAGATGATCCTGGACCCGACCCTGGTCTGCCAGTCGCGCCTGTTCACCATGACGATCCTGCAGGCCACGTCCCGGGCGATGACCGCCGCGGCCGTCCTGATCCCCGTCTTCCTGGGGGCCGACCTGGGCGCGGGCGTGTTCGCCTGGGTGCTGGCGGGGGCGGTGGCGGAAACCGTCGCGGTCTTCGTGATCTTCCGTCCCCTGCGCGACGTCCGACCGTCCTGGCGGCCCGGCCTGGGACGCGAGATCGTGCGGTTCACCGCGCCGATCGTCGGGGCCACGCTGCTGGCGCCCCTGGCCCTGATGGGGGACAAACTGCTGGTTTCTGCTCTGTTCGGGGCCGCGACCTACGCCATCTATGTCAACGGCACGTACGCGGTGTCCCTGGCCTACACGTTCCTGCTGCGGGCCATGGCCGTCCTGATCGCCGACTTCTCGGGCATGATCCACGCGGGCCGCTGGGACGATCTGGTCGCCCTGTGGGGCCGCGCGTCCTTCAAGGCCGCCCTGGTCCTGTTCGGCATCGCCGGCGCGATCTCGGGCGGCGCCGACGAAGTGGTCCGCCTCCTGTTTTCCGAGCGGTACCTGGAAAGCGTGGACGTGATGCGCATCGCGATCCTGGGCGTCCTGCCGCGCGTCCTGTTCTGCAGTTCGATCCTGCAGGCGATGGGCCGCACCGGCTGGTACGCGTCGATCACGGTCGTGGCCGTGTTCACAGGCCCTCTCAGCGTCATCCTCTTCGGGTACGTGCTGGACATGGGCCCGGTGGGCGCCGCCCTGGGTTACGTGGTCGGGGAATACCTGCACTCGGCCTGGCAGGTGGGACTGGTGAAGTACGTGATCCGGCAGTCGCCGATGCGCGTCTACCCGGTCGGCCGCCTGGTCGCCCTGGCCGTCTGGGCCCTCGCCACCGGGTACGGGTCGTTCTTCCTGGTGCGCACCCTGATGCCCGAACCGCTCCCGGCCATCCTGCGCCTGGCGACGGGCGGCCTGCTGTTCGCCGCCCTCTACGGGCTGGGCATCCTGCGCTTCGGGATCGCCCGGTTCGACACGGAAGTCGCGCCCATGATGCGGCTGGTGCGCCTGAACCCCGACCGCGTTCCGGCCTGGCTGCGGCGCTGACCGTCAGGGCACGACGGCCGGAAGCCCCGGGAACCGTTCACATAGCCTGTCCCACAGCAGTTCGGCCACGCAACGATGCCCTTCGGCGGTCAGGTGGATCCCGTCGGGCTGGATCTCCGGTCCCCGCTCGCGGACCAGCGCATGGATGTCGATCAACACAGCGTCCTCGTCCCGACAGACCCGCTCCATGATGGCGTTGTAGCGTTCCACGGCGGCGGTCATGCCCGGCAGGAGGCGTTCCAGGTCGGGCGTCGGGGGCCCCAGGTTCACCACCATGGGCACCGCCGCGCTTTCCTTGCGGACGATGCGGACCTTGTACCGCAGCCGCTCCTCGAAGCGCTTCGGCCCGATCCAGCCGCCGGCACGCGTCCAGCGCACCAGGTGGGGCTCCAGGCGCCCCTCGACCCGACGCAGGAGGGACTTGGCGGTTCCGTAGGCCTGGGGTCCCTTCAGCCACATCCACAGGGGGCGCGAGAGGATCCGAGGGGCCGCCTCGTTGATGCCGTACTGCAGGATCACCGCGTCGGGATCGTTGCGCTGGCAGTTCGCCATGAACTCCAGGTCGTCCTCGTCCACCAGGTTGCTGCGCCGTGCGACGTTGACCACGGCCCCTCCCAAGGGCTCCAGGCGGCGGCGCAGGAGGTCGGCATAGGTGCCGGAATCGCGCCCCTCCCGGCGCGGCGCCACGTGAAGGGCCACCGAGTTTCCCGCGACGACGACCCGCACCATGGGGACCTCCCGGGGCGCCTCACGCGGGGCGCGTTTCGACCAGGGACAGGAAAAACGCCGCGTTGGCGGCCAGATCCGGCGACCTTTCGTACAGGGCGGAACCGATCAGGAACACCACGTCGCGACCGAAGACCTTCCGCAGATCCGGAACGTGGTCCAGCGACAGGCCGCCCGCCGGAACCGGGAACGCGGATCGCACGCCCCCCAGATCCTCCTTGAGGGCCCGGTCCACGGCCTGGCAACCCTCCCGGGTGAACGGGAACCGGCCACCCCAGCCCGGGAAGACCACCAGGTCCGCCCCGGCCAGGCGCATCAGGGTCCCCAGCAGCGCCGGCAGCGCGATGCCGTGGTCGTCATGGGCGAAGAACGCGCCGGTCAACGCAGGATGCGCGATCACGGGCAGGTCCGCTTCCCGGGCAACAACGCGCAGGAAGTCGGGCCCGACCACCATCGGGGACAGCAGCACGGCGCCGGCGCCGGCACCCCGGGCGAACCTCGCCCGATCCACGATGCGGTCCACCGGCCCGGTCACGGTGGGGCAGTACAGGCACCGTCGACCCGTTTCGCCGTTCGCCCGGGCCACGGCCGCGGATACGGCCTCGACCCGGGCCTCGAAGGGCGCGAAGACCTGGTCCGTGATGCCATGGTCGTCCTTGACCAGATCGATGCCACCCCGGGCCAGGTCGTAGGCAAAGGCCGCCAGCTCCGACGGCGACCGCCCCAGGGGCTTCACCGCGGACATCAGCAGGGGCCGCTCGGGGACGCCCAGGCGCGCCCGCACGCCCTCGATGCCGAACCTGGGACCACCGAGGCGGGCGGCGAGTCCCGGCGTGGGCCGAACCGCCGCCACGCGAACGCCGTCCCACAGGCTGACGTTGCCGAACACCACGCTGAACAGTTGGCCGAAATCGGTCCCCACCACGTCGGCCGGGAACCGGATCACCACCTCGCACCGGTCCGTGCCCACCGGCGCGATCGACTCGACGCGGCCCAGCACGCGGTCCTCGAAGAAGGCTCCCGCGCACAGGCTGGGGCTCACCTCGGCGGTCTGCTCGATGGCCAGCAGTCGGGCGCGGGCGGCACAACCCCCCGGATCGCCCTTCAGCACGTAGGTGACGACGAGTCCCTCGTCCTCGGCGACCATCGCCAGGCCTCCATCTACGAAGTTGTCCCCGGAGTCCGGAACCCGAAGCGTTTGGACGTCACTGGGCAGGGGCGGTCGGGGCGGCGCCGGGACACGTCAGCGGTGCTCACGCCGGAACACCTTGTCGACGATGGCGCCCACCTCCTTGAACAGCGGAGGGACCTTCGACATCTCGAAGTCCCACTTCACGCGGTCCTGGAGGCGCTTCACCACCACGTCCCGGGCGACTCCCAGGTTCATCATCAGGCGGGCGCGCTGCTCGACCTCGACGCGCAGCGTCGAATCGAACCGACCCGCAAGGGTCTTCACGAAGGCATCGTTCCGCTTGGGACTCATCCAGTCGAACGGCATTCCAGGCCTCCCTGCGGCGAATCGCCGACGGGATTATCGGCCCCCGGCGCCCGGACTGTCAATGCGACCGCCACCCGGCTTTCACGCGCGGGCGGCCGCCTCCAGTTCGTCGACGATCCGCCGGGCTGCGTGACCGTCGCCGTACAGGTCGTCGGGCCTCGGGGGACGCGGTCGGCCGTCCAGAAAGGCCTGCGCGGCCGCCGCGATGCGTGCCGGGTCGGCCCCCGCCAGCGCGTTCCAGCCGACGTCCACCAGTTCGGTCCACTCGGTTTCTTCCCGCAGCGTCACGCACGGGACCGCGGCAAAGAAGGCCTCCTTCTGCAGCCCGCCCGAGTCCGTCAGCACCAGGGACGCACGCCCCAGAAGGGACAGCATCTCCAGGTAGGACACCGGGTCGACGACATGCACGCCCGCCGGGGCATCGACCCCGGCCGAAGCCATCGCGACGCGGGTGCGGGGGTGGGCCGGCAGGAGGACCGGGAGGTCCCGCGACACCAGGCGGAGCCCCTCCAGGATCCCGGCGAGGCGGACCGGGTCGTCGGTATTCTCGGCCCGGTGGCACGTCACCAGCGCGAAGGGGCGCCCCGCGACGGATTCGACGTCGGCGGGAAGGGCCACGTCACGCCCGCCGAATGCGAGCACAGCGTCGTACATCACGTCCCCGACGCACCGGACGCCCGACGCCTCCAACCGGCCCTCGCGAGCCAGCGCCGCGACAGCCGCCTTCGTGGGACACAGCAGCAGGTCGGCCACGGCATCCGTGACGACCCGGTTGATCTCCTCGGGCATGGCGCGGTTGTAGGAACGCAGCCCCGCCTCGACGTGGTCCACCGGCACGCCCAGTTTCACCGCGGCCAGTGCCCCCGCCAGCGTGGAGTTCGTGTCCCCGTACACCAGCACGCGATCCGGCCGGGCGTCCAGGATGGCCCTCTCCACGCCCTCCAGCATCCGCCCCGTCTGGACCCCGTGGGATCCGGACCCGACGCCGAGGTTCCGCCACGGCGCGGGGATGCCCAGTTCGGAAAAGAACCGTCCGGACATCCCCTCATCGTAGTGCTGGCCCGTGTGCACCAGGGCTTCTTCGATCCCGCGGGCCGCCAGCGCACGGGCGACCACGGCAGCCTTCACGAACTGGGGACGGGCCCCGACAACCGTCAATATCTTCATCCGTTCGCCGCCTCACTGCCCCGGGGCCCCGGATGATAACAAGCACCTCCGGGTTGTGGTAGGTTTCCCGGCGACGGGAACGGTCCGGATCGCACCGGGGCAAGGGAGCGCATCGTGGCCCAGCAGGCGGCAGACACGCAGATCCGCGGGACCATCCATTCGATCCAGATGCTCCGGGCCGTCGCCGCCGCCAGCGTGGTGTACTTCCACATCTCGAACCCCGTGAAGTTCGGGTCCTTCGGCGTCGACGTCTTCTTCGTCCTCAGCGGCTTCGTCATCGCGATGGTGATCGGGACGACCCGGCCGTCGGCGGCCACCTTCATGCGGGATCGGCTGACACGCATCATCCCGCTGTACTGGATCCTGTCGTGCCTGGTGTTCGCGGCTGCGTTCGTCGCGCCGTACCTGTTCAATTCGACGACCGCGGACCTCGGGAACCTGGTCAAGTCGCTGCTGTTCGTCCCCTACTACAAGGAAAACGGGCTGCTGTACCCGATCCTGTTCGTGGGCTGGTCCTTGAACTACGAAATCGTCTTCTACCTGGCGATGGCCCTGTCCCTGGTCCTTGCCCGCGCCCACCCGTTCCTGGTGGGCGGCACGATCGTGCTGGTGCTCTTCGGGGCCGCGCGTGCGATCGGGCCCGTGACTGCCATGACCGAGTTCCTGTCGAACGAGCGCGTGGTCGAGTTCGCCATGGGCCTGGCGGTCTGGCACGTCACGCGGAAGCGCTTCACGGTGCCGGGCCCTCTGGCCGCCGCCGGTTGTGCGGCATCCTACGGGCTGATGGCGTTCTTCGAAGCCGCGCGCGTGGATGCTCCCTGGCTGATCCTGTACGGCCTGCCGTCCGTCGTCCTGCTGATCTGCACCGTCCAACTGGACCGGTACGTCCGGAACGGCCGGGTCGTCCGGGTCCTGACCCACCTGGGAAACGCCAGCTACGCAACGTACCTCAGCCATCCCTACGTCGTCGAGCTGGCCAGGAAGGTCGCCCCGAGGCTGTCCGACACCTTCACAATCAACACGGTGGCAGGGACGGTGATCACGCTGGCGGCAGCCCTCTCCGTCGGCTCGATCCTCTACGTCGTCCTCGACAAGCCGGCCGTCAGGCTGGCGCGTCGCCTCGTCGGGTCGTGACGCCCCGGGATGGCACCCATCCCCTCTTTCCGCTATCCTCCGGACCGTCCCCGGGCGGTTGGCCATGCTGCCGGTTCTCTATCTCGCGGCGTACTCCGCGGTCCTCGTCGTCGCCTCCCTGATGACGGTGCTGCGGCCGCGGTCGATGCTGGTCTTCCTGTGGCCCATCGTCCTGCTCCACCCGCATCCGGTCGTGCGCGAGTACCTGCCGTTCCAGCGCATGGGCCTGCAGAACTGGTACCTGCTGCTGTGCCTGGTCATCATCCTCGCGGACCCCAGGCGCGTGCGACAGGGGCTGGCCACGTCGATGCCGGTCGTGCGGCGCACGCTCCTTCTGCTGCTGGTGGTCGGCCTTGCCCACCTCCACGCCGTGTTCGTGCTGTGGCTGCGCTATCCCTGGCTGCCCGATGTCGGCTGGGACAAGGTGCTGGAACAGTTGATGTCGGACCTGTTGTACGCGGTGCCCTTCCTGGGCGGCCTGGCATACGTCCGGGACCGGTCCGATCGCGTGGTGGCCATCCGGGCGTTCGCCCTGTCCCTGTTCGCGGCCTTTGCGCTGGTCATCGGCGACCGCCTCTCGCCGATCGTGTTCGATCTGTTCAACCACACGGGCTACGTGTCCACCTGGAAGATGCACGCCGAGCGTGCCGTGGGCGGGTTCGGCGGTCCCTGGGAGGTCGGCGGGATCGGGGCGTTGGGCATCGTGTTCGCCACCGTCGCCGCCCTGGGCCAGAGCGTGCTGGGTCGAGTCACGGCGATCGTCCTGCTGGTCGTGACAACGGCGGGCGTGGTGTTCGCCGTGTCCCGCGCCGGGTACGTGGGCATGGCCCTGGCCATCCTGGGCGTGCTGCTCGTGACCCGCGGCGGCGCCAAGTGGCGGGCGCTGGCCCTTCTGGCCGCGGCCGCGGTCGTCCTGCTCTTCCTGCAGGTGCAGGCCCCCAGCGGCGAGATGACCGACATCACCAGCATGGTGGAGCAGGGAATCGATCGAGCCTACGACGAGGGCGAGTTGAGAGGTTCGGCGGCCGTCCGGGCGCGGATTTGGCGGGACCACGTGGAATACCTGCGCAGCGGCAACCTGGAATGGAGCCAGATCCTGGCGGGCCTGGGGGGCCTGGAGGGCGTCGGCGTCACGCTGCAGTCCACCGGCCACAACGGCTACCTGGCGCCGTACCTCTACTATGGCCTGCCGTGGGCCCTCCTGATGCACCTCGCGCTGCTGGGCGCGGTGCTGGCGTCGCTGCAGGGCAGGGTCTGGTCCACGCACCCGGAAATCTTCGTCATGTGGGCGACGGTCCTGGGCGGCATGGTGACCAGCGAGTTCCTGATCAGCAACTTGACGGCGTCGGTCCTGGCCTTCCTGGTCGTCGTGACGGCGGCGGCAATCCCCGGGAACGGGGTCCGGGCGCCGCCGGTCGCCGGTCCGCCCGTTGCGGCCCCACCGCGTCTTCCACCGGCCCCTCGCCACACCTGAACCGCAGCGCCACTCCCGGAATCGTGACCCTAGGGAAGCCCCGAGCCCGCCCGGGCCGCCGCTTCTTCGGCCCGCAGTTCATCCAGGGCCTTCCGGGCGGACGCCGACGAAGGATCCAGGCGCACCGCCCGTTCGAATTCCCGGATCGCCTCGGCTCGACGCCCTTCCTCCCTCAGCAGGAAGGCGCGCTGAAAGGACGTCGCCGGCACGTCGGGGAAGGCCCGATCCGCCCGGGCCAGTTCCTCGAACGCCCTGCCCGGATTGCCCAGCATGCGGGCCTTGGAGGCCAGCAGGTGATGCACCAGGGCCGTGCGATACCGGTCCTTCGCCACCTTCGGCCACAGTTGCGCGATTTCGACGTCCATTTCGTCCCAGCGCCGCAACAGCAGCAGGCAGCGGGCGGCCCACAGGCCCGTGTCGGCGTCGCCGCCCCGCTGTTCGGCCTCGCGGAACATCGCCAGGGCCTCCAGGTGCGAATCGCGGGCCCAGTAGATCTGGCCCTGGAGGTACCACCCCCCGGGTCGATCGGGGTACTGGGCCAGCAGGCGGGTGGCCAACGGCTCGGCATCGGCCGGCCGCGCGGCGTCGAGGTAGGTCCGGGCCAGGCGCTCCAGGAGGTCCGGGTCCTCGGGTTGGACGGCCACGCGAGCCTCCAGCAGGGCTTCCAGGCGCGGCAACCGGCGCTCCCGATGCAGCCGCAGCAGGTAGCCCTCGAGGTCCTCGTCACGCCCCGAAAAGACCGCCAGGACGTCCGCCGGACGGAGGGGCGAAGCGTCCAGGGCGCGCCCGATTTCGACCCGCTTCAACGGGTGGGCATCGAGGACCTCCCGGTAGCGCGTCACGGCGTCCTCGAACCGGCCCGCGGCCGCGTCGAGGGCGGCGATGGTCAGCCCGGCGGGAAGCGATCCGGGGAACAGGACCAGGGACAGGCGGAACAGGTCCTCGGCCCGCTCCAGTCGCCCCTGGGCCAGGGCCAGTCGGCCGCCCAGCCACGGCAGCCGCGTGTCCACCGGATGCAGGCGCACCTCCGCGCGCAGACGTGCCTCGGTGGCCTCGGCGGCCGCCGCGGCGTCCAACGAGCCCTGCCCCGCCGCCTCCAACCGCGCTTCGGCCTCCCTCCGATCGTTCCGGCTGGCCCAGGAGGCAACGGGAACGGCAACCAGGGCCAGCAGCGCCAGGACGGACAGGGTCGCCACGGTCCGGATGCGGTCCGCGCGCGGGGACGACTGGACGGCTGGACCCGTCCTCCGGACCAGCACCCCGATCACGGCGGCCAGCGGCAGGGCCACACCCGGGACTTCCAGGCTGAAGTCCACCAGGTTCTGGGCCGCGACGGCCAGCACGCCGAAGGCCGCGGCCATGTCGGCCGGGCGGCGGGAACTGCGCAGGACCAGCCTTCCCAGGAGGAAGGCGAACACGCCCGCAAGCGCCAGACCGGGAACGATGCCCCAGTCGGCCAGGGCCTGGAGCAGCCCGTTTTCGGCATAGTCGAACGTGAAATCCGGGGCGAAGTCGTTGTAGGCGGCGAACGCGGTCGCGAAGGCTCCCCGCCCGACACCTGCCAGCGGATGGTCCCGCAGCAGGGTCAGGACCGGGCCCCAGGGACCCGTCTTGGTCCGCCACTGCTCGGGCATCAGCGAGCCCTGCCCCAGTTGCTGCAGCAGTTCCTCGAAGCCCAGGACCACCACCAATCCCACGGCCGCCAGCAACAGCAGTTCCAGGACACGAACCGCCGTGCGCGGTGGCCGACGGCTGTCCCCGGGACGCAGGGCGCGGATGGCCAGGGGCAGCGCCAACGCCAGCGCCAGGAGGATCGCGCCCCCGCCCCGGGACAGCGTCGCGATGCTGCCGGCCGCCGTGGCAAGAGCGCCGGCGCCGAACAGCAGGCGCTGGCGGCGGGATTCCGTGTCGATGGACAGAGACAGGAAGACGAAGGTCGCCAGGTTCAGCAGGCCCGCGGCGTGGTTCCCGTTGACCAGGGTCGTCAGGAACCCGCCCCGGGCCGTCGTCGCACTGGCGTAGAGGCCCAGGAGGTCCCGGGCGCCGCTCATCCTGGACCAGGCCCCCAGGGCCGCCTCGGCCAGTCCCAGTACCGCCGTCCCGACCAGGATCCACCGGGCATGCCGCTGGCGGCCCGCGAGGTTCGCCGCAACGACCAGCACCAGGGCGCACAGAACCAGGTTCACGGCCTCCCGGGCCGAGGCCGGCGGATCGGCGGACAGGGCCCAGTAGGGGTCGGGAACCCCCACCTCGACCACCGACCGCAGGACCCGCTCGGCGGTCGTGCCGCCCAGGGCATCGACCACGATCGGGCCCAGGGGCGCGGCCTGGAGCAGGGTCAGCGCGGCGGCGACCAGCGACAGGATGGCGAACCCGTCCACCGCCAGCCGATGCCGCCGGAGGATCCCGCGCAGGGTGAATATCAGGAAGGTGCCGGCGCCGAACGAGGCGATCAGGACGTGCGTCGCCGGAAGCACCCCGCCGAGAAGGACGACCGCGACCGCAAGGAACGCCAGAAGTCCCGCGAGGGCCAGGTTCGACAGGGTGAACCGGTCGTCACCGGGCATGGACGATGCTCCTGTCCGCGATGCATTGACGCAACAGATCCGCGAAGGCGCCTACGAAGGCCGCCTCCGAGAACCGCGCCTGGACCCGTTGCCGCGCCTGCGTTCCCAGGGCACGCCGTCGGTCCGGGTCGGCCAGGAGATCCACGACGCGTGCCGCCATGGCTGCAAAATCCTGCGGATCGGGCACCAGCAGCCCGGTGACCCGGTCCTCCACGATTTCGGCGACCGCGGCGGCATCGAAGGCCACCACCGGCACTTCGGCCGCGCCGGCCTCGGCCAGGGACAGCCCGAAGCCCTCCCGGTCGCAGAAGTGGACCAGCACGTCCATCCCCGCCAGCAGTTCGGGAACGTCGTCCCGGCGCCCGGCCAGCACCACCCGACCGTCCGCGCCGCCGGCCGCGAGTCCGTCGAGGATCGACCGGACGTAGGGCGACGGCCGGGCGCCGGGCGATCCGGGCGGAAGCGACGAGGGGTCGCCCAGGTCCGCCCCGACGACCAGGATCCGGGCATCCGGGCGCGCGGCCAGAAGGTACCGGGCGAACTCCGGAAGCCGCTCCATGCGCTTGATGGATTCCAGGGTTCCCACCAGGCCCACGACGGGCCGGCCATCCAGGGGAACGCCCAGGGCCGCGAACCGCTGCGGATCCGGCGGCAGGGGCCGGAAGCGCGCCGTGTCGATGCCGTTCGGGATCACCCGGGGCCGCTGCCGGGCGGGCCCGCCGTAGGCATCCGCCACGGCGCGGGAGATCGCCACCACCGTGCAACCCGAGGCCCTGCACAGTGCCCGGTAGACGGGTCGCAGGACCTTGATGCGCTGGCCCGACTGCGCGATCCCCTGCAGGTGGCAGATCGCCGGAATCCCCGCCGCCCGGGCCCCGAAGCCGGCGATGACGTGGAACAGGGGGTGGGCGATGTAGACGGCGTCCAGCCGGTGCTGCCGGAACAGCGTCGCGAAGGCGCCGACGGCCGCCGGAAGGGCAGCCGCGGTGGTCGCGAACCCGACAGGCGACGGAACGGCCCGACCGGCCACGCGGCGATACAGCGCTCGTCCCCGGGGCACGTCCAGCGGCGCGACCGATGCGCCCAGCGATCGCAGGATCGCCGGGTACCGGCCCTCGCCCCGAAGGAACACCACGGTTTCGAAGCCGCAGCCGACCAGGCCCCGGACCAGGGCCGCGAGGACCTGTCGCGATCCGGCCTCGGCCAGATCCGGATCGTCGATGTCGTCCACCAGTCCGATCCGCACCATCCGCCGCCCGCTCCGATCGCGTCCGGCCTCTGGTGTATCATGATCGCGTCCAGGGAGACCAGCGGGGAGGGTCCGGTGTGAGTCGAATGCCTGCCGCGCGCGATTCCGCGTCCCGACGTCCCCCCGCGGCGCCCCGGTACACCGTGGTCGCCGGCAGTCCCGCCCACGTCCCGGGGATCGTCGCCTGCCATGCCGCGGCCTTCCCGGACCAGTTCATGACCCTGCTGGGCCGGGAGTTCCTGGCGGGCTACTACCGCTTCTACCTCTCGGCGCCCGGGGCGATCAACTGCGTTGCCGTGGGACCCGACGGGACGGTCCTGGGGTTCGTCAGCGGCGGCGCTCCGGAACTGCGGGAACGATTCACCCGGGAACAGGTGCCGCGCCATGCCGTCCCGATCCTGCTGCGGGCGGCGCGGGATCCCCGGGTGCGCGCCCGCCTGGCCGTCCATGCCCGCGCAGCCCTGCTGGGCCTTGGCCGGCGCCTCGGCCTGAAGGTGCCCACGCCCGACGAGCCGCCCATGGATCCGCCGGGGACCTGGTCGTCGCTGCTGTCCATCGCCGTGCGCCCTGACGCCGGCGGGCAGGGGATCGGTTCGGCCTTGATGGAAGCATTCCGCCGGGCCAGCGCCCAGCGGGGCTTCCGGTGGATGCACCTGTCGGTGCACAACGACAATCCCGCAGCCATCGGCCTGTACCGCTCATCCGGCTGGCAGGTGCTGCTGGTCACGCCCGGCGGCACCTACTTCCGACGGGCGGTCGGCGCCTGAACCCGTGGAGAGCCCCATGCGCTTCCTGTTCCTGACCCAGTACTTCCCCCCCGAGATCGGCGGGGCCCAGGTCCAACTGGGGGCCATCGTCCGCGAACTGCTGCGGCGCGGCCACGAGGTCGACGTCGTGACCGCGATGCCGAACTACCCGAAGGGCCGGGTGTTCGACGGGTATCGGGGCCGCTTCTACTCCACCGAGGACTGGGGGGGCGCCGCGGTCCACCGGGTGTGGCTGCACGCGGCGGTGGGCGGAGGGCTCAACCGCCTGGCGAACTACGGGTCGTTCGCGCTGTCCTGCCTGTACGGCCTCGCGCGCAGTCGGCGGCCGGACTGGATCTATGTCGAAAGCCCGTCGCTGCTCCTGGGCGTCCCGGGCCGCCTGGCGGGGCTCCTGTGGAACCGGCCCTTCGTGTTCAACGTCGGCGACCTGTGGCCCGACAGCATCCGCGAACTGGGCGCCCTGAAGTCGCCGGCAGTCCTGAAAGCCCTGGAGGCCCTGGAGGCTTGGTCCTACCGCGAAGCCCGATTCGTCAACGCCGACACCGAGGGCATCTACGACACCCTGGTCGGACGCAAGGGCGTCCCGGCGGACAAGGTCCTGTTCTTCCCCATCGGCGTCGACGTGTCGCTGTTTCGGCCGGCCTCCCCCGACCAGGCCCTGGCCCGCGAACTGGACCTGGCGGGCCGCAAGGTCCTGCTGTACGCGGGCACCCTGGGATTCGCCCAGGGCCTGGAGGTGGCTCTGCAGGCCATGGACCGCCTGAAGGACTCGAATCCGGACCTGCTGCTGCTGCTGGTGGGCGACGGTTCCACGAAGGCCGCGATCCGGCGTCAGGCCGAGGCGATGAGGCTGCCGAACGTGCGGTTCCTGGACCCCCGCCCCGAGGCGGACATCGCCCGGTTGTGCACCCTGTCCTATGCCGGGTTCGCCTGCCTGAAGGACCTGCCGCTGTTCGAGGGCGCCCGGCCTTCCAAGGTCTTCCCCTACATGGCGGCGGGCCTGCCGGTGGTGTACTCGGGGTCGGGCGAACTGCCCCGTCTGCTGGCCCGCGCGGACGGCGGCATCGCGGTCCACCCCGGGGATCCGGCGTTGCTGGCCGATGCGCTGGCCGGGCTGGTCGCAGACCCGGACCGGGCCGCGCAGATGGGACGCAACGGCCGCGCCTACGCCCTGCAGCACCTCGACTGGTCGACGATCGTGGGACACTGGCTGGACTGCCTGGAGGGCCGGGCGCTCCCTACCCCCCCCGAGGCCTGACCCGCGATCACCGCCGCCGGGCGTCCCGCGCGCGCCCCAGCACATCCAGCCACGGCAGGCGCAGGCGCTCCCACCGATGGCGCGCAGCGACTTCCGTGGCACGGGCACTGGTCCGGGCGAACAGCGCGTCGTCCTCCAGGAATCCCAGCACCCGGTTGGCCGCGGCCTCGTCGTCCCCGGAGTCCACCTGGAAGCCGCCCTCGCCGGCGGCGAAGACGTGCGGCATCCCACCCGCGTTGCTGGTCACGGCGACCATGCCCGTGGACATCGCCTCGATCAGCGTCAGGGGCTGGTTGTCGAACCGGTTGGTGTGCAGGTAGATGTCGTGGGACAGCATCTCGTCCCGCAACTCCGAAACCGGCAGGTTGTCCTTCAGCACGATCCCCTCGATGCCCCGTTCCGCGATGCGTTGCCGCACCTCCTCGAACAGCGGCCCGCGGCCGACCATCGTCATCTGCGCATCGGGCCTCCGGGCCCGGACGCGTTCGAACACCCGCAGCGCCATGTGCGGGTCGTAGATGTCGTGGAACACGCGGGGCCACAGGATGCGGGGCCGGATCTTCGTCCGCGGCGGCTGGGGCACCCACCGGTCGTCCAGCACGTGCGGGACCACCGTCGACCGGACGCCGATTTCCTGCAAGGCGCCGCCCAGGTAGGGCGACGCCACCTGGACGTCGAAGGCCCGCCGGAACATCGGCACGAACAGCCACCGGTACTTCTGCAGCAGCGCCTGCGCAGATCCCAGCCGCGACCAGGACCCGTGGTACAGAAGGATCACCGGAACACCGCTCAGCGCGCCGGTCATCACCGACAGCAGCCCGAAGGCGAACGAAAAATCCGTGTGCAACTGGGCGACGACCACGTCCACCGCCCGGATCCCCCCGGCAGGCAGCGTCAGCGTGCGCAGGACGTCCACGCCCTTTTCCACCCGCCCGCGCCGGACCGACGTCCGCAGGACCTCGATGCCTTCGGCCTCGAAGTGCCGCGCCAGCGTATCGATCTGCGTCTGGTAGTTCGATGGGGCGAAGTTCCCGATGACGACGATCCGCATGGGCCTCCGTGGGTTCACTTCGCCAGGACCAGCAGGGAGTATCCCCCCAGCAGGCGGGCGGCAAGGTCGGGCTGGACCTTCGCCAGCGCCGCGCGAGGCCACTTCGCCAGGCGCGCCTTCCAGGACCTGCCCAGGTCGACCCCGCCCGCGGTGTAGAACCAGTCCTCGACCTGGTAGCCGGTGTCCCGCAGCGCCTGCAGCGCCGTGTCCTTGGTGAAGTAGTGCAGGTGCCCCGACCGCGCCCGGGCCTCGTTGATGGGCCAGGCGCGCAGCACCGTCTGGACCGACAGGTCCAGGGGGATGTGGAACAGCACGCGACCCGCCACGGTCCGCAGGTCCCGCAGGAAGCCCCGGTAGTCCTCGACGTGTTCGAAGACGTCGATGCACAGCAGAAGGTCGAAGGGGCCTTCGGCGGCCGGGGGCAGGCCCGCACAGGTGAACGCGAGGTGCTCGCTTTCGCGCTGGCGGCACAACGCGATCGCCTGGGGCGACACGTCGTAGCCATGCAACCGGGTCCCCGGCGGCAGGTGCTGTTGCAGTTGGTGCAGGACCTCGCCGGCGCCGCACCCGACCTCGCACACCGCGGCCGGCCTCAGGGAGTGCCGTTCCAGCATCCGGAGGATCTGCCGGGCCTTCCAGGGGGAGTCGTCGGTGTGGTACCCGGGATTCCGCTCGGCGTATTCGCCGCTGACGTACAAGTCGGCCCCGGAGCTGGAACTGGGATCCATAGGGAAGGTCCTCGGATTGCGGCCCCGATCGTAGTAGGCGGCCGGGACCCGGTCAAGGAACGCGCCCTGCGCTGCCGTTGTCAGGCTGTCCCACTTGCCGTAGGATTTTTCGGCGCTCCGCTGCACGCCAACCCAGGGTGAACCATGAGTCGCCGCCGCATCCTGTTCATCACCGACCTGGACGTCTGGATGTTCCAGGAAGGGGCCGCGGCCGTGACCAGCGCCGGGAACCAGTCGTTCTACAACACGCTGCTGGGCTACGCCCGGGCCGGCTGGGACGTCGAGGTCCTGACCGCGAAGGCCGTCCACGCAGGCACCGACACCCTGGCCGACGGGCGGATCCGCATCCACCGGGTGAACCTGACGCTGCAGTCGACGGTCCGGATCGCACGGCGCCTGCGCGGCGTCCTGGCGCGCCCCCCGGCCGCCCCTGTCGCCGCCGGGGAGCCCGCGACCGCCCTCGGGCTGGGCGAAATCGACAACCCCAAGCGCTGGCTGGTCTTCCAGGCCGAGATGTTCGTCCGGGCCCTGGCGGAATGCCTGGTCCGGCGCCCCGACGTCGTCTACGGATACGAAATCTACGGAGCCCCGGTCGCCGTGGCCCTTGGAAAGGTACTGCGCATCCCCAGCGTCACGCGGTTCCAGGGCACGCTGCTGGGCCAGTGGGCCGACGACCCGGCCAGCATGCGGCAGGTGCGAACCCATTGCGCGGCGATGCGGGCGCCGGCCGACCTGGTGATCATGGCCGACGACGGGACCCTGGGGGACGTCGTGCTGCAGCGCCTGGGCGTCGCGCCGGCGCGCGTCCGGTTCTGGATGAACGGCGTCGTGAAGGAGGACGTGCTGGCGGCGCAGACGCGGGTGGGTCCGCGGGCAAAGGTGGCCGACGCGCCCGTCCGGTTGTTCACCGCCAGCCGCCTGGTCCAGTGGAAGCGCGTCGACCGGGCGCTGGACCTGCTGGCTCGCCTCCCGGCCGACCTGCCCCCCTGGTCGATGACCATCGGGGGCGACGGACCGGAGCGGGATGCGCTGGCACGCCGGGCCGAGGCGCTGGGCCTGGGCCGACGGGTGCGGTTCGCCGGTTCCCTGGGCCACGACGCGGTCCTCGACGAACTGGCGCGCAGCGACATCTACCTGGCGTTCAACGACATCTCCAACCTGTCCAACGGGGTGATCGAGGCGATCGTGGCCGGCCGGCCGGTGTTCACGCTGGACGTCGGCGGCACGAACCACCTGGTCCGCGACGGCATCAACGGCATCCTCGTGTCCCCGGACCGGCTGTTCGACGAGGGGGTGGCGTCCCTGGCATCCCTGATCGCGGACCCGAAGCGGCGCGCGCAGATCGGCCGCACCGCCCGGGTGTATGCGCGCGAGCACCTGGCGACGTGGGAGCAACGCATGGACCGCGAGGTCCGCGAAGTGTCCGCCCTGCTGCGCGGGACGCCCCCGCGCACCGGGCTTCAGTCGGACGATACGTAGCGTTCGATCAGGCAGGCGCCTGGGCGAAGAACGCCCGGATGGCGGCGACGGTTTCGTCGATCTGCACCGGGGTCAGTTCCGGGAAGATCGGGATCGACAGGGCCTCGGCCGACGCGCGCTCGGCCTGGGGCATGTCGCCCGGCCGGTAGCCCAGGTAGGCGAAGCACTCCTGCACGTGCAGGGGCCGGGGATAGTAGACCTCGGTGCCGATGCCGCGGTCCTTCAGGAAGGCCTGCAGCGCGTCGCGCCGCCCCGGGACCCGCAGCGTGAACTGGTTCCAGATGTGCCGCATCCCCGGCGGGTTGGACGGCAGGACCAGGCGGCCGTCGGCCTGCAGATCCGCCAGGCGCTCCCGGTACGCCGCGGCATTGCGCTGACGCCCGGCGGTCCAGTCGTCCAGATGCGGCAGCTTCACGCCCAGGACCGCCGCCTGGATCGCGTCCAGGCGGAAGTTCCCGCCGACCATCGCGTGGAAGTACTTCGGGTGCGAGCCGTGGTTGCGCAGTTGCGTCATGCGGGCGTGCAGCGCCGGATCGCGACACGTCACCAGGCCGCCGTCACCCACGCCCCCCAGGTTCTTGCTGGGAAAGAACGAAAAGCACCCGACGTCGCCCATGGAACCGGCGCGCCGGCCCGCGAACTCGGAACCGATGGCCTGGGCGGCGTCCTCGATCACGAACAGGCCGTGGCGTTTCGCGATGTCCAGGATCGCGTCCATGTCGGCGCACCGGCCGAACAGGTGCACCGGAAGGATCGCCTTCGTCCGGGGCGTGATCCGGGCCTCGATCCCGGCGGGGTCCAGGTTGAACGAGGCCTCGTCGATGTCCACGAAGACCGGCGTCGCGCCCACCCGGTGCACGCACCCTGCGGTCGCGAAGAAGGAAAACGGCGAGGTGATGACCTCGTCGCCCGGGCCGATGCCCAGTCCCATCAGGGCCAGCAGCAGCGCGTCCGTCCCCGACGACACGCCCAGGGCGTGGGGCACCGCGCAGTAGGCGGCGCACTGGCCTTCGAACGCCGCCACCGTGGCGCCCAGGATGAACTGCTGCGAGTCCAGGACGGCGGTCACGGCGGCCACGACCTCGTCACGCAACGCCGTGTATTGGGTCTTCAAATCCAGCAACGGAACGGCCATGGGACCTCCTATGATGTCCTACGACAGGACCGGCTCGATGCGATCCGCCCAGGTCTTGCGGTACCGCAGGCCGCACGGCGTTTCCCGGCCGTCCCGCAGCAGCGGCTGGGTGCAGGTGGCCTCGCTGTCGGTGAAATGCAGGCGCCCGCCGCAGCGGCAGACCCACCCGATCACCCGGGCCGGATTCCCGGCCACCAGGGCGAAGGGGGGGACGTCGCGGACGACCACGGCGCCCGCCGCCACGAAGCAGGCCTCGCCCAGCTCGTGGCCGCACACGATCACGGCGCCCGCGCCGATGGAGGCGTCCTTCCGGACGATCGTGCGCTGGTAGGACCCGCGGCGGGCGATGGCCGCCCGGGGCAACGGGGACGACAGGTTCGTGAAGGTCATCGACGGGCCGCAGAAGACGTGGTCCTCCATCACGACGCCGTCGTAGACGTTCACGTTGTTCTGCAGCTTGCAGCCGATGCCCATCACGACGTCGGCGCCGACAAACACGTTCTGTCCCAGGTTGCAGCCCGCGCCCAGGCGGGCCCCGGCCATCACGTGGGCGTGGTGCCAGATGTGCGTCCCCGGGCCGATGTTCGGGTCGCAGCGGCCGTTGGCTTCGGTCTCGCCGTCCAGGATGGCGGTGCCGTGGGCGAAATAGGGCTTTGCGGACATGGTCACCTCGTGGGGCGTCCGGACCGGGCGCGCTCGCTGCGCACCGTCTGGACGATGTCGGGATGGTCCAGGAACCAGCGGGCGAAGGACGCGATTCCGTCCTGCAAGGACACCCTCGGCCGGAAGCCCACGGTCGCTTCCAGCGCCGAACAGTCGGCCCACGTCGAGGCCACGTCGCCCGCCTGGGCCGGCAGCAATTTCCGCAGGGCGGGCCGGCCCATCGCGGTTTCAATCAGGTGCAGCAGCGTGTCCAGCCCCTGGGGAGCGCCCGCGCCCACGTTGAAGCGCCGCGCGCCGTCCAGCCCGGGGTGGAACAGGGCAGCGCACACCGCGGCGACCACGTCGTCCACGTACGTGAAGTCCCGCTGCATGTTGCCGCCGTCGAACAGCGGCACGGGCTCGCCGGACGCGATGGCCTCGGCGAAGGTCCACACCGCCATGTCGGGCCGCCCGAAGGGGCCGTACACGGTGAAGAAGCGCAGGCCGATCGTGCACAGCCCGTGGGTCGCCGTGAAGGCATGGGCCATCAACTCGCCCGCGCGCTTGGTGGCCGCGTACAGGCTGACCGGCGTGTCGGCGCGGTCGTCCTCGCGCCAGGGCATGGCCGTCGAATCGCCGTACACGCTGGAGGACGAGGCGTACACGACCCGGGGCCTGCCATGGAGGCGGGCCGCCTCCAGCACGGCCAGCGTGCCCAGGACGTTGGACCGCTCGTAGGCGAAGGGATGCTCGACCGAGGTCCGCACGCCCGTCCGGGCCGCCAGGTGCGCGACCAGGTCGGGCCGGTGGGTCGCGAACAGGGCGTCGGTGGCCTCGGCATCAGCCAGGTCCTGCACGACGTCGGTGTACCCGGGGGTTTCCTGCAGGCGACGGTGGCGCTGGGCCTTCAGCGACGGGAACGCGCACGGGTGCAGGTCGTCCACGCCGACGACCTCGTGCCCGTCGGCGATCAACCGCAGGGCCAGGTGGTACCCGATGAATCCGGCGGTGCCGGTGACCAGGACCTTGGCCATGAAGCGGTACCCCCCGGGGCCGGCACGCCAACCGCCCGTTGCGATGCGCCCGTGAAGGCAGGATCGTACCCGTCGCGGGCCCGCCGGGTCAAACTGCCGCAGGCGCGGAGCGTGACGCACCGAAGGCCGACAGGATCCCCGTCCCGATCAGCACCAGGACCATGGCGCCGATCTGCACGGCCATCGTCACGGTGTCGAACCCCGCCCACTCCTGGAACAGGGCCACGCCGGCCAGGGCCGGCAGGATCACCGTCGCCACGGTATAGATGGGCGCCACCACCACCGCCCGCCCCTTCTGGAACCCGAACTGCTGCAGCACCATCGACCCCGCGTTGCCGCCGATGACCAGCACCAGCAACGGCAAGGTGGCGAACCGCGTGAACATCGACGCGAAGAAGCCGCCTTCCACGTCGGTCCCCAGGCCCGCCATCATCAGGCGCGCCGCGATCGTCCCCAGGGAGGCCGCCGCGCCCGAGGCGATGCCGCAAGCCACGTCCGCCGCCCGCCACGACGCCTTCACGGAGGCCAGCACGGGCAGGATCACCAGGGCCATCATGCCCGCCAGGAACACCAGGGCGCGAGGCTGCACGGCCAGGGCCAGGGCATCGGCCGCCGCCAGGGGCTGCGGGTCCACGGGATGCGTCGCGCCCAGGATCGCGATGCCCGCCACCACCAGCGCGATCCCGAAGGCCATCGGCCGCGAGATCGTCTCGTGCAGGTAGAAGTGCGAAAACGCCGCCAGGACGACCATGCCCACGCCGGCCATGGGCGCCACCAGGGACATCGTTCCCAGGCCCAGGGCGATCCACAGGAAGACGATCTGCACGTTCGTCAGCAGGAATCCCACCAGCCAGGTGCGGTTCGTCAGGAAGTTCTTCAGGCTGCGCAGGGCGCCGGCACCCTCGATCGAGGGCACTTCCGAGGCGCCCTTCTTTTCCAGCGCCAGGCCGACGTTCAGGAGGCTGAAGGCCAATGCCGCCAGGCCGATCGACAACAGGGTGCGAGGTTCCACGAGCCCTCCGGATGGCCGTCACGGCCGGACGCGCGGAGCATAGCATCACTGGTCGCCGAACCGATCCTCTTTGACATGGCAGTAGGGCGTGCCGCCCTTGTGCTGATAGTAGTCCTGGTGGTAGCCCTCGGCGGGCCAGAAGGTCCCGGCCGGCACCAGGCGCGTGGCGACCCGCAGGCCCCGGCGTTGCAGGCGCCCGATCAGGGATTCCACGACGTTCTTCTGGTCCTCGTCCGTGTAGAACACGACCGACCGGTACTGGTCCCCGATGTCCGGCCCCTGGCGGCCCACCTGGGTCGGGTCGTGGATGTCGAAGAACAGTTTCGCCAGTGCCTCGTAGGTCGTCTTCGACGGGTCGTACACGACGTGGACCGTTTCGGCGTGGCCGGTTTCGTGGTTGCTGACCTGTTCGTACGTCGGCTTCTCGACGCGGCCACCCATGTACCCCGACTCGGCCGTGATCACGCCCGGCGCCTTGTCCAGGAAGTACTCGACGCCCCAGAAGCAGCCGCCCGCGAAATAGGCGTCGGCGGTCTTCGGCGTGTCCGGGTTCGCACAGGTCCCGGCCAGGGCCACGCCCGGCGGGGGACTGGTCCGGGCGGCACCGGCGGCCGGGGTCGCGCCGTCCGTGGCCGCGTCGGGAACAAAGTCCAGCGAGATGGAATTCACGCAGTTCCGGGTGTTCCGGGACGTGAACCCCTCGCCCTTGAAGACGTGCCCCAGGTGGGCGCCGCATTTCGCGCAGACGATTTCCGTCCGCATGCCGTCGGCGTCCGGGATTTCCTTCACGGCGTCCGGCAACGCCGAATCGAACGACGGCCAGCCGGTACCCGACTCGAACTTCGCGGTGGACGGGAACAGCGGGACGCCGCAGCGCTTGCACTGGTAGGTCCCGCTGTCATGGGTCTTCCAGTACTTGCCGGTGAAGGGCATCTCGGTGCCCTTGTGCACGATCACCCGTTCTTCGTCCGCAGTCAGCTTCTTCCCGTCCATTCCGGATCCCTCCGCACCGCCGTGCCGGTCGTCGGCCCCGGCCGGTGAAATGAAGTCCACCAGCAGCATCGCCACGCCCGCCAGGGCCGCGGCCAGCAACACGGCCACGATCGTCCTGGGATTCATGATTGCCCTCGATGTCAACGACAGCCGGCGATCCCGCGATCCCCGGAGCCAACAACGTGGAGTCGTTTCCTCGGAGTGGCAAGGCGTCGCCCCGAAAATGGGGACAGACACCATTTTTTCGAGCGTCAGCAGTCGGTCGTCAGAACAATGACTTACCTGAAACCACGAGGGAGGGAGGGGAGAACTTCCGGTTTCCATCGTGCCGGCGGTTGACTGTCGTTACGGGGACTTGCGAATAATGGTGTCTGTCCCCATTTCAGCTCTTGACGACCTTGGGGTGGGGCTTGCGGTAGACGCCACGGGTGTCGATGACCAGTTTCGCCCGCTCCAGCAGGTCCACCCAGTCGATGCCGTCGTGGTCGGTCGAAATCAGCACGGCGTCGTAGTCGCCCGCCTTGTCCAGCGGCGTCGAAATCCGTCCGGCGAACTGGCCGTGCTCGCGGGAGGGCGGCACGACGGGGATGAAGGGATCGTGGTAGGACACCTCGACGCCCTGGTGCTCCAGCAGTTCCCACAGTTTGTAGGACGGGGACTCCCGGGCGTCGTCCACGTTCTTCTTGTAGGCCAGGCCCACCATCAGGATCTTCGACCCCGCCAGCCCGCGCCCGCGCTTGGAAAAAGCCTCCATCGTCTGCATGACGACCCAGTGGGGCATGGACGTGTTCACCTCGCCCGCGGTCTCGATGAAGCGCGACGCCACGTCGTACTCCCGGGCCTTCCAGGTCAGGTAGAACGGGTCGATCGGGATGCAGTGGCCGCCCAGGCCCGGCCCCGGCGTGAACCGCATGAAGCCGAAGGGCTTGGTCGCCGCCGCGTCGATGACCTCCCACACGTCGATGCCCATGCGGTTGAACACGATCTTCAGTTCGTTCACCAGGGCGATGTTCACCGCCCGGAAGGTGTTTTCCAGGATCTTCGACGCTTCCGCCACCCGCGTGCTGGACACCGGCACGACCCGCTTGATGACCCGCCCGTACAGCGCCACCGCCGCCGCCAGCGCGTCGGGGTGATCCGCGCCGACGACCTTGGGGATCGTCACCGTCTCGAAGTCCGGGTTGTTCGGATCCTCGCGCTCGGGCGAGTACGCCATCCAGAAGTCGCGGTCCGCCTTCAGGCCGCTGCGCTCCAGGATCGGCCGCATCACCTCGTCGGTCGTCCCCGGGTACGTCGTGGACTCCAGCACGATCATCTGGTCCTTGCGCAGGTACGGCACCAGGCTCTCGCAGGACCCGACCACGTACGTCATGTCCGGCTCGTGGTTGGCCGTCAGCGGCGTCGGGACGCAGATCAGGATCGCGTCGCACTCCCGCGCCCGACGAAAGTCCGTGGTCGGCTGGAAGCCCTTGTCCAGGCACTCCCGGATGACCTCGTCCGGGATGTGCTGGATGTAAGTCTTGCCGCGCAGCAGGCTGTCCACCTTCGCCGCGTCGGTGTCCAGCCCGATGACCTTGACGCCCTTGCGCAGGAACGCCGCCGCCAGGGGCAGGCCGACGTAGCCCAGGCCCAGGACCCCCACGATCTCCTCGCCGCGCTCGATCCGTTCCAGCAGTTCCACGGTCGTCCTCCCGGGCCCGCCGAATGCGGTCCCCTGGCCTCAACGCCTACGCCCCGTCCCGCCCCCGGTCCCCGTCCGCCCCGCCCACGTCGGGGGGCCGCAGCCCGATGTCCATCGCATCCATCAGGGCCCGGATCCCCGCCCGGTCCGCCCCCCGCGCCCGGTCCACCAGGTCGTCGACCTGCCGCATCCAGGCGTCGAAATCCCGCAGTTCCGGCCGCGACACGAACACCTTGTCCACCTGCGTCGGCAGCACCCGATCGCGGTCCAGCAGCAGTTCCTCGAACAGTTTTTCCCCGGGCCGCAGCCCCGTGAAGGCGATCGGGATTTCGCCCTCCCGGAAGCCCGACAGCCGGATCATGTCCCGGGCCAGATCCACGATCCGGATGGGCAGGCCCATGTCCAGAACGAAGACCTCGCCCTCGCGACCGATGGTGCCCGCCTTCAGCACCAACTGGGAGGCTTCCGGAATCGTCATGAAGTATCGCACGACCTCCGGGTGTGTCACCGTCACGGGCCCGCCGCGGGCGATCTGGTCGCGGAATACCGGGATCACCGACCCCCGGGAACCCAGCACGTTGCCAAAGCGCACCGACGCGAACCGGGTGCCCCCGCCCCGCGCCGCCAGCCCCCGGACGATCAGCTCCGCGACGCGCTTGGTCGCGCCCATGACCGACGTGGGGTTCACCGCCTTGTCGGTGGACAGCATCACGAACGTCTGGGCGCCGTGGATCTGCGCCAGTTCGGCCACGTTGCGCGTGCCCGCGACGTTGTTCTCCACCGCCTCGAAGGGGTTTTCCTCCATCAGAGGCACGTGCTTGTAGGCCGCCGCGTGCAGCACGACCTCGGGGCGGTGCAGGGCGAACGCGCGTTCCAGCTTGTCCCGCGCCCGCACGTCCAGCACCACGGCCACGGTCTGCAGGTCCGGCCGCAGCCACGCCATCTCGCCGCGGATGTGGAACAGGTTGTTTTCGTCCTTGTCCAGCAGGATCAGCAGGGCCGGGTCCAGCGCCGAGATCTGCCGGCACAGTTCGGACCCGATCGAACCGCCCGCACCGGTGACCAGCACGCGCTTCCCGCCGTACACGGGCCCCAGCAGCGGATCGTCCTCGGCCAGTTCCTGGACCTCGCGCCCCAGCAGATCCTCGATGGCCACGTCGCGCACGGCGGCCACCTGGGCCTGCCCCGAGATCAACTGCGACGCCCCCGGCAGGACCAGCACCCGCACGCCGCGCTGGGCACACAGTTCCATGACCTCGCGCTTGCGCTGCAGCGGCAGGTCCGAAATCGACAGCAGGACCTTCGAGAACGCGGTGCGGGCGTGCACGTCACCCAGGTCGTCCAGCGTGCCCAGGACCTTGCGCCCCTCGATCTCGCTGCCCAGCTTTTCCCGGTCGTCGTCCACGAATCCCACCAGGGACAGGCCCAGCGCCGGACGCAGGCGGATTTCATGGGCGATGGCGCGGCCGTTGTCCCCGGCGCCGACCACCAGGGCCTTTTCGGACGCGGTGGCGCTGACCGGCGCGGCGGTCGTCGCCTCGTGCAGCCAGCGCCGCAGGAAGCGGATGCCCATCATGCCCAGGAACGACAGGACGGCCTCCATCAGGATGATGCTGATGGGGATGTGGTAGTAGGGGTTTTCGGTCGGCAGCAGCCGGAAGGCCAGGAAGACGACCGTCACGGACGCGACCGCCTTGGCGAATCGCCCCACTTCGTACAGCGACACGTAGCGCCACATCACCCGGTACACGCCGAACACCAGGTTCATCGCCAGGCGCGCCAGCACCGTGTAGGGCAGCAGCAGGATCAACTGCTTGCGGGAGATGTCGGGCAGCGGGAAGTCGAACCGCAGGGCATAGGCCCCGGTGAAGGCGATCACCACCACCAGGGCGTCCGACACGACCTGCAGGACGCGCCCGGTGCGGCCCGCCGCGTGGACCACGGCGATGTAGACCGTGGCCAGCAGGATCCGGATGTCCTCGACGAACGACCGGCGCTGCAGGTACAGGTGGTTCAGCCGCAACTTGTGCGGCATGATCTCGCGGATGTAGGTCCCCTCGGGGTCCGCCGACTTCGCCAGCAGGGCGTTTTCGTCGAAGTACGTGATGGACGCATAGTCGGTGACACCCGGCCGCACGGACAGCACCTGCCGCTGCTCCTGGTCGTACAGGGCGACGTACTTCGGGACCTCGGGACGCGGTCCCACCAGCGACATGTCGCCGACCACGACGTTCCACAGTTGCGGGAACTCGTCCATCTTGCTGGCGCGCAGCACCCGGCCGACCGCCGTGATCCGGGGGTCGCCCGCGACCGTCAACTGCCCGCCCAGACGCGGGGCGTCCACGACCATGGTGCGGAATTTCAGGACGCGGAACTCGCGCCCGTTGCGGCCGACGCGCACCTGGCGGAACAGGACCGGCCCGCGGCTGGTGGCCTTGATGGCGATGGCGACCAGGACCAGGAAGGGGGACAGGATCAGCAGGCCCAGCAGCGACGCGACGATGTCGAACAAGCGCTTCGCCATGGTCTCCTAGGCCCCGCCCGGCGCCGATGCGGCGTCCAGGCTGTCGCGCACGGCCGAAATCACGCGGTCCACGTCGGCATCCGTCATCCGCGGGTAGATGGGCAGCGACACCGACCGCCGGTACGACGCCAGGGCCGCCGGGAAGTCGTCAGGCTGCCAGCCGTAGCGCCCCCGCCAGTACGGGTGCAGGTGCAGCGGGATGAAGTGCACCGAGGTGCCGACGCCCCGGGCGCTCATCGCCGCCACGAAGCGGTCCCGATCCAGGCCCCGCAGGCGCACCACGAACAGATGGTATGCGTGGCGCTCGCCGGCCGGCGCGTCGGGGGGCAGGTCCAGGCGTTCGTCGCCCGCGAATGCCGCCCGGAAGGCGTCCGCGATGGCCTTGCGTCGCGCCCACATCGCGTCGCAGCGCGACAGTTGCCCCAGGCCCAGCGCCGCCGCCGGGTCCGTCAGGTTGTACTTGTAGCCCGGCTCCACGACCTCGTAGTACCACTGGGGACGGTCGCTGACATAGCGATCCCACACGTCCCGGCTGATGCCGTGCAGGCGCATGATGCGCATGCGGGCCGCCAGCGCCGGATCGGCCGTCACGGCCATCCCGCCCTCGCCCGTCGTGATCGTCTTGGTGGCGTAGAAGGAAAACACCGTCACGTCGCCGATCGTGCCGACCATGCGCCCGCCCGACGTCGCCGGCAGCGCGTGGGCGGCGTCCTCGACGATGCGCAGGCCCCGGGCCGTCGCGATGGCCTGGATCGCCGCCATGTCGCAGGCCAGCCCCCCGAAATGGACCGGCAGCAGCACCTTCACCCGGGCCGCCTTCGCCGGATCGTCGTGCGCCAGGCGGTCCAGCGTCGCCTCCAGCCCGGCCGGATCCAGGTTCATCGTGACCGGGTCGATGTCCGACAGCAGGATGTCGCCGCCCAGGTAGCGCACCACCTCGGCCGTGGCGGTGAACGTGTTCGGCGTCGTGACGACCACGTCGCCGGGCCCCACGCCCACGGCCTCCAGGGCCAGGTGCAGGCCGGACGTCGCCGAGTTCACCGCCACCGCGTGCGGGGCGCCGACGTACTCCGCGAAAGCCTCCTCGAACCGCTTCGCCCGGGGACCCGTCGTCACCCACCCGCTGCGCAGGGCATCCCCCACCGCGGCGATCTCGTCTTCCGAGATATCCGGCAGGGCGAAGGGCAGAAACGGTTGATCCACGGATGGCTCCTTCAGGAAAAATGGGGACAGGCGCAGTAAAAATGGGGACAGACACCAATTTCCTCAGGGGAAATTGGTGTCTGTCCCCATTTTTCTGTCCCCATTTTTCCTGCCCCCATTTTTCCGCCTACAACTTCACGGGCCGACCCTCACGGGCCGATTCGTAGATGGCCAGGATCAGCGCCAGCGACCGGCGTCCCTCGCGACCGTCCGACGACGGTTCCGCGCGCCCCCGCAGCACGTCGATCACGTTCTTGTAGTACCCGGCGTGCCCGTGGCCGTAGACGGTCGGCGGCGTGTACCCGGCCTCCCGCACTTCCCGGTCCTCGTCCTGGTACTGATCGAAGTCCCACTGCTCGATGCGGTTCAGCGCGATCCCGCCCACCCGGGCGGTCCCCCGCAGCCCCATCATCGTGATCGAGCCTTCCAGGTTCTTGGGGTATACCAGCATGGTCACGTTCAGCGTGCCGATGGCGCCGCTCTTGAACCGCACCACCGCCGCGCCCGTGTCCTCGGCCTCGATGTCCCGGCCCAGCGTCCCCGTCAGCGCCACGACCTCGTCCACGTCCCCGCCCAGCCACTGGGCCAGGTCCACGTAGTGCGACGCCTGGTTCATGAACGCGCCGCCGTCCAGCGCCCACGTCCCGCGCCACGGCGCCTGGTCGTAGTAGTCCTGGGGCCGCGTCCAGAAGACGTTGACCTCGACGAAGCAGGGCTTGCCGAACCGCCCCTTGTCCAGCGCCTGGCGCAGCAGTTCGATGGTCGGGTTCAGGCGGTTCTGCAGCACCGTGAACAGCCGCACGCCCTTCCGGTCGCACGTTTCAATCAGACGGTCCACCCGCGGCAGGTCGATCCCCACGGGCTTTTCCGTCAGCACGTGGAACCCGGCCTCGGCCGCCGCCATGCCGTGCTCCGGGTGCAGCCCGGACGGCGTACACACCGACACCACGTCGAACCCGCCGGCCCGCAGCATGTCGTCCAGGTTCGTGAACCACGGCACGCCGCCCGCCTTCCGCGCCGCGGCTTCCGCGCGCTCGGGCACCACGTCGCACACCGCGGCCACCTCGGCCTCGTCCTTGTTCGCCGCCAGCGCCTCCAGGTGGAACCCGGAAATCCGGCCGCACCCCACGATGGCAAAGCGCAATCGCTGGTCGTCCATCACGACTCCTGTCACGCGCGGAAGACGATGCGCTTGACCTGCACCAGGGGGATTTTTTCGTTGCTGCCGTCGGTCTGCAGCGTCGCCCACGACTGGTCCACCTCGACCAGCGTGGCGCCCTCGGGCAGGCCGATTTCCAGCGTGCCGTCCGGCATCAGCCGCACGTGCTTGCCCACGCCCGGCTGCAGCATCTGGGAAAGGGCCTCGTTGGCCACCGGCTCGTCGTCGCCCTTGAAGCCCTTCTTGAACTCCTTGATGCCCTTGCCCAGGCCGCCCATGACGGCGGGAATCCGCCCCGCTCCGAACAGCAGCAGGATCACGATCACGATCAGGATCAATTCGGTCGTCCCGACTCCGAACATCGAAGCCTCCACCGCGGGCCCGCACCCGCCTGCAACATCCCTCAGAACTTGATCTTGCCCAGGCTCTTCACGGCATCCCCGGCCTTGCCGGCCTTTTCGCCCAACCCCTTCACCTGGTCCAGCGTCTTGGTCACGGAATCCACGGACTGCTGCGGCTGGGACAGCACCTGGTCCGCCTTGGACAGGTACTCGTCCGGCCGCGCCAGCGCATCATCCTGGGTCTTCATCGCCGCGTCCAGGCGCTTGGTGGGGTCGTTCCCGTTCTTGTCCTTCTTGCTGAAGGAGTTCTTCGCGACCTTCTCGCCGTCCACCGTGTCCACCTGGTCCGCCCACGACACGATCAGATCGAACGGCGTGTCCCAGTCGATGGGCACCAGGCGCACCCGCGGGTGCCCCAGCAGCTTCATCAGGATGTAGGCCTGGACCTTGCTGTGCGCCTTGAACCACACGTGCGGCTGGGCCCGGGCGTGCTTGTCGTCGCCGCCTTCCTCCACCACCCAGCCCAGCTTCGGCGTCCGCAGGATCTCGACCAGTTTGAAGACGCTTTCCTCGCCCAGATCCTTGTCCTCGGCGGGCATGCCGTTCAGCACCTTCACCTTGGCGTATCCCGTGGCCCGCTTGAAGCCGGGCTCGTCGCGCATGGCCTCGAAGTCCTCGTCGGTCCGCGCCTTCTTCAGCCGGGCGATGGCGTCCGGCGTGGCCAGGTCCGACAGGCGCATCAGGTATTCCACCGCGTTGGGCCGATCGCCGTCCCGCGAGTACGAACAGGCCATGTCGTACAACAGTTGCGCGCTGGCCGGGTCCTTCCCCAGGCCCTCGCCGAACACCTCGATCGCGGGCCGCCACTTCTTGGCGCCATACAGGGCCATGCCCTTCTTGCGCAGTTCCGCCGCCGCCTTCTGGTCGCCGTCGGACGCCGCGTGGGCCCGGTATTTCTTGCGCTTGGCTTCGACCACCGCCTTCGGCGCGTTGGGATCCTCGGACCCGGGCGCGAAGCCCAGCCGCCCCAGGGCGCCCTTCGCCAGGTGCCGGGCCTCCTCGTCGCCCTCGCGGTACACCCGCTGGAAGGCCCGGGCCGCCACCTGCTTCTTGCCGGCGTCCAGCCCCGACACGTCGCGGTACGCCTCCCACAGCCCCAGGCAGGTCCGCAGATCGGGCAGCGGCGCCTGGTCGGGAGCCTGGAACAACGCGTCGCAGTTGCCCTTTTCGCGGGTCCAGGCCGGCTGGGCGGCTGCGGGCGCGGCGATCGAACCCACCACCGCCAACGCGATGATCCCTGGCAGCAATCGACGCACTGCACACCCCCACGCGAACAGCCGGATTCTACATGAAGGCGGCTACTTCGGCTCGGCCAGCACCTTCTCGATTTCGTCCAGTGTTTCCGCGAACAGGTCGAACGCCGCCTGCATGGCCTCCGTCCGCGTCAGGTCCACGCCCGCCGTCTGCAGCGTCTTCACGGGATACTCGGACCCGCCGGTCTTCAGGAACGTCAGGTACGACTCCACCGCGCCGGGCTCGCCGGCCAGGACCTTCCGGGACAGCGCGATCGACGAAATCAGCCCGGTCGCGTACTGGTACACGTAGAAGTTGTAATAGAAATGCGGGATGTACGACCACTCGTAGGCGTCGTCGGCCCCCACCACGAACTCGGGACCGTAGTACTTCTTGACCAGGGCCCCATACAGCTCGGCCATCCGCTCGGCCGTCAGCGCGCCGCCGCCCTCGACCTCGGCGTGCACTTCCCGCTCGAACTCGGCGAACATCGTCTGGCGGAACACCGTCGTGCGGATGCCCTCCAGGCGCCGGTTCAGCAGGTACAGGCGCTCGTCCCGCGTACGAGCAGCCTTCAGCAGGTGGTCCAGCAGCAGTTCCTCGTTGAACGTGGACGCGATTTCCGCCAGGAAGATCGGCGCGTCCGCGTTGACGAACGCCTGGGCCTGGTTCGCCAGGTGGAAGTGCAGCGCGTGGCCGAACTCGTGGGCCACCGTGAAGGCGTCCTCCAGTTCGTCCAGGTGGTTCAGGAACACGATCGGGTGCTCGCCATACGCGGCGTTGCAGTAGGCCCCCGGGCGCTTGCCCGCCGCGGGGAACACGTCCACCCAGCCCGACTTCGGGTCCAACCCCTTGGCCAGCACGTCCATGTAGGGCTTGCCCAGCACCTTGCACGCGTCCTTCACCAGGGCCACGGTCTGCGGGTACGTGGCCTTGTTGCGCGCCGACGGGAACATCGACACGTACAGGTCGTAGTAGTGCACCGCGTCGATGTTCAGCAGCTTCTTCCGCAGCGTCACGTACCGGTGCAGCGTCCGCGGCAGGTTCTTTTCCGTGACCTGGATCAACGTGTCGTACACCGTCGTCGGCACGCCGTTGTCATCGACCGACGCCTGCAGCGCCGACGTGTACCCGCGGGCCTTCGCGATGAAGATGTTGCCCTTCACCGCCGCGTCCAGCGACGCCGCGAAGGACCGGGCGTGGCCCTTCAGCGTGGCCAGGAACGTTTCGACCGCCGCCTTGCGGACGTCGCGGTTGGTCGACGACCGGAAGCGCGGGAACGACGCGAAGGTCAGGGCCTGCTCGGCGCCCTGTTCGTCACGCACCTTGGGGAAGACGATGTCCTCCTCCAGGGCGCCGTGGATGAACTGCGGCGCGGCGCGCAGGTCCCCCGACAGGGCCAGGATCTTTTCCTGATCCCGGGTCAGCACGTGGGGACGCCGCCGGATCAGGTCGTCCAGGTAGTGGGCGTAGCGGGCCAGGCCCTTGTCTTCCGCCAGGCGGCCCTTCAGCACGGCCGGGTCCATGGCCAGCAGTTCCGGCTCGACCCAGGCCGCGACGTTTTCGTACCGCGTGTACATCGCCTGGGCGCGATCGGTCCGGGCCTTCGCCTCGGGCCGCGTGCGATCCGTGGTGAAGTCCGCGTCGGCATAGACCGAAATCCGGTTGACCTCCCGCTTGACGTCGAAGATCAGGTCCAGGCACGTCCGCAGCGTGGCGGCGTCCTTCGACAGCGTCCCGACGCAGGGGGCCAGCGTCGCCAGGCGCGCTTCGACCTTCACGTACGCAGCCTCCCAGGCCGCGGTATCGGCGTACAGGTTCGCCAGGCTCCACCGGTAGTCGGCGGGGATGTCCGAACGTTTCGCGTCGCCCTTGGGGGCATACGCGGGCCATCCGGCGGCGGCGTCGGAGGGGGCCATCAGGCCGGCGGCGCACAGCACGCATCCGCAGGCAAAGAGGGGTCGGTGGTTCATCCTGCCAGGAAAGGGCATGGTCATCTCCATACAATCACCCGGGGGGATTCTAGCGCACGTTTGCGATGTGCGGAGGCGACGCCTAGAATCCCGCGTGATCCAAGCCCGTTCTGGGGAGGCGCCCGTGCCCGGTCGGCTCTTTGTCGGGGTGATGGCCGGAGTGATGTGCGGGCTGGTGGCCTGTTCGTCGCCGGGGCCCGACCCCGACCCGCTGACCGGCGTGGTGCGCGGCTCCCTTTCCTACCAGGCCCGCCTCCCGACCGTCCGCAACGGCACCCTCAACCTGGATCGCGTCGAAACGCTGCCGGCCGCCGGCGTGCTGGCGCTGGTGGTGGACGCGGACGGCTCGGTCATGGGCTCGGGCCGCCTGGGCGACGACGGGACGTTCGCCATCGACGTCCTCCCGGCGCCGAACGGGGACGAGCGCGTCATCTTCACGACCTTGTGGAGTGCGGCCCCGGACGGCGGGCGCGTGGACCTGGCGATCCTGAACGGCCCGGGCGGCACCCCCGGCACGGTCCGTTCGAACCCCTGGGCCTGGAGCGCGGCGGTCCCCGGCGACGGTGACGCGGGCGGCCTGACCATCGGCGAGGAGCAGGGCTCGGGCGCCATGTACCTGTTCCTGTTCGTGCGTGCGGCGATGCAGGTCATCCAGGCGGACCTGTGCGGCGGGGACGAATCGTGCCTGCGCCCCCTGGCCGTCCTGTGGCATCCTGGCGCGGCCTGGACGTGCGGTTCGTGCTTTGACCGCAACGCGACGCAGCAGGTCGGCCAGGGCGACAGCCTGACGCTGGAGCAGTCGATCTTCGTCGGCGGCCAGGACGGCGGCGCCTCGGCCTGGGGATACGCCGTGGTCCTGCACGAACTGGGGCACTACGCCGCCGCGAACTGGTCCCGGGACGATTCCCCCGGGGGCCCCCACGGCTATGGCGAACGCCTGCCGCCGCCCTTCGCCTGGAGCGAAGGCTGGGCCTCGTTCTTCGCAGTCAGCACGTTCGGCCAGTGGACCCAGGACCCCTTCCCCCTTTACTGGGACATCCAGGGCGGGACCTCGGTGTGGGTCGATTACGAGAAGGCCAACTACACGGGCGGCAACCTGCAGAGGCCCGACCCCATGGGCCCGATGGATCAGGACCTGGACGAGTCCTACGTGGCCTGCATGATCTGGCGCCTGTGGGACGGCGGCCACGGCGGCGCCGGCCTGGGCACCGCGCCGATCTTCGACGCGTTCGGATCCCGGCGGATCCGGGACTTCGACCGGGGCGCGACGGGCGCCGACTTCGTGGACTTCGTGGACGCGCTGACGTGTGCCGGCCCCGGCGGCCCGGTCCCGCGGACCGTGAAAGAGGGCATGGGCTTCCCGTACGACGACAGGCCCTTGTGTCCGTGACGATGTCGGCGAAAATGAGGCCGCGCGTGGAGGCGGGGATGTTCCGGGTTGTGGCGACGATGGTTCTGGTGACGGTCGTGACCGTGGGGGCCTTCCCGGCCCTGGCGGCCCCCGTTGCGAGCACCCAGGCGCCGCCCCCGCTGGCGCTGGCCGTCACGGCCGCGGCCGACGGCGACGTGGTCGAAGTCACCGCGACCGTGTCGATGCGGGGACGCCTGCCCGCGGACCCGGTCCTGCGGGTGCAACTGCCCGACGGCGCGCGCCTTCAGGAAGGCGCAGCGGAAGAAATCCTGGCGCGCCCGATCGATGGCGATGACCGTGCATCGGAAACCGACATCGTCCGCCGTTTCGTGGTGCGCGGCCTGGGCTCCGGGCGCCTCCACCTGACCGCCGACGCCCTCTCCCCGGCCTCGGGGGCCCACGCCCAGGCCGCGTGGCCGCCCCTCCAGACCGCCGCACTGCACGCGGCCCCCACCCCCGAACGAATCCCGCCCGTGATCGTGGGCGGCGTCCGGATCGACCAGGCGATCCCCCTGGAACCCGCGAAGAGGCACGACCCATGATGCGCTTCCCGAAGTCCCGCGTGTCCCCCTGGCCCGGCCAGGTGCTGTCCCCCACCACCCGCACCCTGGTGGTGCTGGCCCACCCCGACGACGAAATCGCCTGCGGCGGCCTGGCCCAGCGCCTGCCCCTGACGGCGCGCTTCCTGTGGGTGACCGACGGCGACGGCCTGGCGGAAGCGGCCGGCATGCGGCGCCCCGAGTACGCGTCCGCCCGGCGCCTGGAAAGCGAGGCCGCGATGGCCACCCTGGGCATCACCCCGGACCGCCTGCGCTTCCTGGGCAACAGCGAGGTCGAAATCTTCGAAACGCTGGCCCGGTGCGCGGCGAAACCCAACGCCCGCCACGACGTGTTCGAGCACGCCCGCTCCCTGGGCCGCCAGATCACGGCCGAAGTCCTGGCCTTCCGCCCCGAGGTCGTGTTCACCGTGGGCTGGCAGGGCGCCCATCCCATCCACGACCTGGTCCACCTGCTGGTCCGCGCCTCGCTGGCGCAACTGCCCGACACGCAGCTGTTCGAAATGCCGCTGTTTGACGCCTGGGGCGTGGTGCCGTTGCGCTTCCCCCCGTGGCACGACGGCCCGGTCCACGAGGTCCGCCTGACGCCCGACGAAGCCGCCGCCAAGCGCCGCATGACGCGCTGCTGGCCCTCCCAGGACGTCGTCCTCAAGCCCATCGAAACCGTGGTCGCCGTCGCGGGCCGCATCGCCGGCCTGGCAGGCCACCGCTTCGACCTGGATTCCCTGCTGGCGATCGAGCGCTTCGCCCCCGTCCCCCGGGACCGCAACTACGTGAAAAGCCCCCACGGCATGGAATTCCTGGACTACCCCCTGGACCGCTGGCAGGGCGCGCGCATTTCGCATTCCGCGTCGATCGCGCCGATTGCGCAGGCGTTGGCGTCGTAGGGCGGGGTCGGGTCGCGGTGATTCTTCGCGTGTACCGTCAGGCCGAGCCTTCCTCGGTCCAGCGTTGAAAGGTCTGCCCGATTCCAGAATTCATTGAGCCAACCGAGTCCTGGACCAGCGTATGGCGCTCCACACAACGATCGCCAGTGCAGCGAGGAACCGTAGCCCCGTAAGACCCAGATACTGCCCGACAATCGCCCCTCTGACTGCCACAGCAATCAACACATAACTGCCGCCAACCGCCTCCACCCGTTTTGGCGTGATCCAGGTCTTCCAGCGTGTCCGGGTCAGCCAACGTATGCTCACCCAAACTGCCAGTGCGTAGAGCAAGCCAACCAACGCACCCTCCAGAATCGAATACTCGCCCACGAGGCAACCGCCGACTGCAGGAATGCTGACGATCCCTGACACAAACAGTGGGGAATCGAAGACTCCCGCGACAACAGAAAGAGCGCGTTTCATAAATCTCACTCCCTCCTCGCTTATGGACAACTTCCGGCTAAGCTCCCAATACCCGTTCCACCGATAGGCGCGGCACGTCGAAGTGGAAGAGGTTGAGGGCAGTTCCGCCCTTCAGGGCGATCCGGGTCTTCAGGAACGGGTGGCTGTGCAAGGCATCGAGGAGGGCCATCAGGCGGATGACCTTCTCGAGCGGCTCGGCGCCGAAACCGGTCGCCGCGACGGCGCCAGCCAGCGACTGGGGTGTCAGGTTCATGTGACCTCCGCCCAGGTCCGACGAAGCACCCGTTCGGGTACGATGAGGTTCCAGCGGTTCATCAACCTGCCGGGCTCGCGCCTGCCCCGCTCCAGGTACAGGGGCCGGGCCGGGATGCGCTGGTGCAGCCGGTCCAGGTGACGATCCTCCACCATCAACTCCTCGCGGTGCTGTTCCAGGTAGAAGCCGACCTTGGCGACGGTCACCGCCGAGCCGAGTTTGAACGCGTAGTCGATCACCGCGTCCAGGTCGAAGAACTCCACGGCTTCCAGCGAGCGCCAGATTTCCTCCCAGCCCCCGCCGTGCCGCGGAGCATCCAGGACATCGACCAGGGTCCGTTCCAGGGTGGTCACCCGCACGGTGGCTCCGTTGCGGGGCATCACCAGGATTCCGCCCCCCTGGTCGGGCAGCAGCCGAAGTGGCGGGGGCACGGGCACCGGCACGAACTCCGACCCGCCGAACACGAACGGCTTGGCGCGGGTGCAGGTCAGGAAGGGCACCCTGCGAGCCAGCGAATGCGCCCTGCCGTGAAACTGGAGCGCGCCGTGGTAGGCGACGACGCCGTCCGGGGCGACCAGGCTTGCCACGACATAGGGGTCGACCGCCACCGTCCCCGGGGTCTGGCCCCGGGGAACCACTGCGTACAGGCCCCGTCGGATGCGCAGCAGGTTCCCCGCACGAACGTGCTGCTTGAGGGCTTCCATGCTGCTCGCCGGCCGGAAGGCGTCCCCTTCCCGGTGGGCCGACGCGAAATCGTCGAATCGGAAGACCGGGTGGGCGGCGAAGTAGTCGAGCGGCTTCATGAGACTTGCCGTTTCCACCTTCAACAGGGGTGGATGATACCTGTTCCGGAGATGAGTGGCAACTTCCGGCCCATTCCAGCCGACCTCGTTCGCTCCCGACGCAGACTGTATCCGAAGAAGGACCGCGTCAGATGGGTTGGGAGGAACTCGATCGTCGAACCAAAGCCGCAGGGCTTCGCCCCGTGAAGCCTGATCGACCCTGCGCAATCAATTGCGCACCCCAGTGGACACGTCGATCGGGTCGGTCAGCGGTAGACCTCACGACGATGACCAACCTTCACGACGATCACCACCAGCACCCGGTCCTGGACCTGGTACGTCACGCGGTAGTCGCCGATCCGGATCCGGAAGATGTCCCTGAGCCCCGTCATCTTGACGCAGCCGCTCGGGCGAGGATCGTCGGCCAGTGCCTGGATCGCTGCCTTGATTCGGCCTTTATGCGGCTCCGCAACCGCAGCAAGTTCCCTGGCCGCGGCACGGGGGATATCGATTCGATACGACATTCAGATCCCGAATTCACGGCAGGCCGTTTCGAACGGGATCGGCTTGTCGTCAGGGTCGTTGAGGCGGCTGCGGATCTGGGCCGCCTCTTCTGGAGTCGGCTCTTCGGCGGGGATGCTCGCCTGCCGGCGGCGCGCGAGTTTTCGGCCGATCATGACGAGCAGGCCGGCGTCCTCGTCGCTCAACTGGTCGGCCAACCGCTTCAACTGCGTCTTCGCGGGGCTCACGGGCGTGTCTCCATCTGCCAGGTTCCGTTACATTTTATCGCATTCCGCCGTCGTGCGCCACATGTGCCTCGCCAGAACTCCAGGCAGGCCGTCGTGCAGATGAACAGCAGATCCACCCCTATTCAGGACCCCGCCGTCCTCCTCGCCTGTCGGCCACGACGTCCATGCGGTCGCTGCGTGCGGCGCCACTTCGACGCATCGATGTTCTGGAAGTGGGCATCCACACTACCGCCTGCCCTCGCCCACCCCGCCAACCCGCCTGCCTGCGGCCCCGCCCGTCGCCGCCCCTCCAAACCACCCCCTCCAATTGACCCCCGCACCCGACAGGCGTATCCTCCGGGCGACTTTTTCCCTCCCTGGAGGAACGCATGAAAGTGAATTCCCTTCGTTGGTTCGCGGTGCTGGCGACGGTCATGGCGCTGGTCGCGACCACGGCGTGCAAGAAGAAGGACGGCGCGGCGGACGCTGCGGCCAAGGGCCCGCTGAAGGCCGAGGTCGGCGTCGTGGCGATGCCCGTGGACATCCTGGGCTTCGCCGGCGCGAAGTCGATGGACGACCTGACCGGCGTGATCACGTCGATCGCCACCAAGTTCGCGCCGGAGCTGGGCGCGATGATCGGCGCGCAGATCCCGGCGATGCTGCAGGGCAAGGTCCTGGGCGTCAAGAACCTGTCCTGGCTGGACACCCAGAAGCCGGTCAAGATCGTCGTGCTGGACTACAAGAAGTTCAACAAGCCGATGGTCATCCTGCTGCCCTTCAAGACCAAGGATCTGCTGACCGCGGCCCTGCCGGACAACAAGACGCCCGGCACCCCGGACAACGAAACGAAGTTCGCGTCGCCGAACGGCACGCCCCTGTTCCTGAACGTGATCGGCGACTACGCCGTCTTCACGCTGGAAGACAAGGCGTTCGCCACGGCCAAGGCCTTCCTGGAAGGCGACTTCGCGCGGTACGCATTTGCCGAGCCCCTGGACATCCAGATGTCCTCGGTGAACCTGCAGCAGGTCGCCGCCGTGGAACTGGCCGGCATCAAGGACACCCTGGCCCAGAACCTGGCCGCCACGCCCGCCACGGCGGCGATGCCCGGCATGTCCGACCTGATCAAGAAGGAAGTCGACCTGATGCTGGACGTCCTGAAGCAGACCCAGATCCTGCGCCTGGCCCTGCAGTGGGACAACGCGGACCTGACCCTGCTGGCGTCGCTGAAGGTGATCGAGGGTCAGGGCCTGGCGAAGTTCGCGGCCGAAACGCTGAACCGCAAGATGGAGCTGTACAAGACGTTCCCCGGCGACGCGTGGCTGGTGTTCGCCAGCAACGTGGACCCGAAGATCTTCGCCGGCTGGAGCGAACTGGGCTTCGATTTCTGGTCGAAGTCCCTGGTCCTGACCCCCGAGGAAACCGCGAAGCTGAAGGAACTGTCCACCCAGGCGATGGACGTCCAGACGGGCGACAACGCGCTGTACTTCGGCCGCGAGGGCGAGTTCCCGCTGCGCGTGCTGACGGCCACCGCGGTCAAGGACGGCGCCAAGGCCAAGGCCCTGACATACGCCCTGTACGGCATGCTGATGAGCAAGGCGGGCGTGGTCATCGAAAAGAACGCCGGCCCCGAACTGAAGGCCCTGCCGAAGCTGGACTGGACCTCGATGACGACCCTGATCGCCGGCCTGGCGCCGGTCCTGGCCACCACGGGCGTGTCCATGAACATCAAGGACGCGACCGCGGGCGACCTGACCGCCGACGTGCTGGAAGTCGGCGTGGACTACTCGAAGGTCCCCGGCGCCTCCTCGGGCGAAATGGAGCGCGTCGCCAAGATGATCGGCAACAAGGTCACGGGCGCCATCGCCTTCGACAAGAGCCGCATGTACTTCGGGTTCGGTCGTGACGCGGTCGCCGACCTGGGCAAGCTGTCCAAGGGCACCGTCGCCGGCGCCTCGCCCCTGACCGCCGTCATCGACAAGTCGGGCTTCACGCCGGCCATCGCCGCGTGGCTGTCCGTGGTCGACCTGCTGAAGGTCATCGCCTACTTCGACGAAGCCTTCGCCGTGAACCTGCCCGGCCTGGCGACTGCCAAGACCGACGCGGGCGTGTCGCTGGTCATCGGCGGCCACGCCGGCAACGTCGTGGACGCGCGCCTGTCGGTGCCCGTCGCGCGCATGGCCGACCTGCTGCCGAAGCCCGGCCAGCCCCCTGCGGGCGGCGCCCCGATCGCCCCCGCCCCGCGCCCGTAGTTGCCCCATTTCCCCTTGCCGTGACTGACGATTCCGCCCATCCCCCTGTCGCGTCCTCCCGTCTTGCGGCACCGTGTAGACTGAGCCCATTTTCGAAACAGGCGGACCCTTTCGCCTCCGGGAGGACGCATGGAAAAGGCGAACCTGGTGCTGACCATCCCCCAGGGTTCCGTCATCGCGACCAGCCTGGGCATCGACGGCCTGGCGAAGCACCTGAGCCCCGGCTCGGGCAAGCATTTCCAGGGCCGTTCGATCTACCTGGACCTGGCCGTGAAGGACGGGCATGCCGCGTTCGACTACCTGGAACAGGGCGGCTGGCGCGATGCCCAGGGCGACACGAACGCGGCCCTCGCGGGCGTGCTGGCCGGCAAGCGGACCAAGACCGCGCTGTCGAATTCGGGGTTCGGACCGACGCCGCTGGACGCCTGCAAGGCGGCCTACATCATCAAGACAGGCGGGGAGGTCCTGCCGATGGAGCCCTTCGTCGATCTGATGCGGTTCGCCCCGGGGGAGTGCCCGGACGACCTGACGCCGCAGGCTATCGCGGGCCTCATCGGCACGCCCGAGCCGATCAACCGCAACCCGCGGATGTACCTGGTGTTCGCGCCGATCGAACTGCTGGTGCTGAGCAACCTGACGCCGATCGAGTACGCCTGGTACGCGACGCGGCGCCCGGGCAAGGTCTTCCGGCACGTCTGTTTCGCGGAACTGAAGACGCTGCAGACCCAGTTGGCGGCCCACGCCCGGTACGCGGAATGCTTCAATGAAATCCTGGAAAGGCCCACGAAGAAGACCAAGACGGTGGCGGTGATGAACCTGCTGAACAGCGTCCCGTTCCAGGCCTGGGTCGGCTATGACCGCAAGGCCGAGGGCGGCCTGTACTTCGGCGACCGCCAGCACCTCCGCATCGCGCGGTTCCCCGCAAGCCTGCCGGATACCTGGGAAAAGGCGCTCTAGAAAATGGGGACAGACACCGATTTCCCGTCCCCATTTTTCTACCAGTAGTACCGCAGCCGGAACTGTCCCTGGATCAGCAACTGGCTGTTGCCACCGGCATTCGACTGCGTGGCGACGACCTCCACGCCCAGGGCCAGGTCCTTGCGGCCGGTGTACCACAGCCCGCCGCCGCCGTAGTGCTGGAGGTCCTTGGTCCCGGTATACGACTTCACCAGTTCGTACACGCCCTGCAGCCCGATCGGCACGGACAGCACCGTGTTCAGATCCAGGCTGAGGGCCAGGCCCCAGTCCAGCAGGTGGTCCGTCGCACCGCCGTCCACGTGGTTCCAGACATACCGCAGGCTGCTCATCAGCCCGATCACCTTGTAGGGCGACACGGCCAGCGACAGCCCCGGGGACAGGTCCGTCGTGTTCGACTTGGACAGCAGGCCGCTGGTGCTCAACCCGCCCTGGTTCAGGGAGTTCTGCAGCGCCGTCAA
>CAINDP010000189.1 GCA_903847405.1 uncultured Myxococcales bacterium
GATCACGGGCCGCAAGGCCGCGCCGCCGCTGATCGAATCGATGGTCATCCTGGGTCGTGCGCCCAGCAGCCAGCGCCTGCGCGCCGCCGCCGAAGCCTTGAAGGCCCTGCGTGAGGTCGTTCCCGCCTAGATCAACTCGCGAGCCGGGAAGAAGAAGGGGATCTCGACGGCGGCCGTTTCCGGCGCGTCCGATCCATGCACCGCGTTCAGCGAAACGCTGGCCCCGTACCGGCCACGCACGGTGTCCGGGCCGGCCTTCGTGGAATCGGTCGGTCCCATCAGGTTCCGCCAGGCGACGATCGCGTCGGGGCCCTCCAGGACCATCGCGACGATGGGCCCGGACGACATGAACGCGCACAACTCGCCATAGAACCCGCGCTCCTTGTGCACCGCGTAGAACGCCTCGGCCTCGACGGCCGCGATCCGGGTCATCCGCAGGGCCACGATCTTCAGCCCCGCGGCCTGAATCATCGCCAGGATCGCGCCCGTGCTGCCCGCCGCCACCGCGTCGGGCTTCACCAGTCCCAGTGTCCTTTGAACCGTCATCGTCGCCTCCGCAGTTGTCAGGGGTTCCAGCCGATGCGCTTCGCCAGGGTCGCGCCGATGTCGGCCGGGGTTTCCGCCACTTCGATCCCGCATTCCCGCAGGATGGTGATCTTGGATTCGGCCGTTCCCTCGCCGCCGCTGATGATGGCGCCGGCGTGGCCCATGCGCCGCCCGGGGGGCGCGGTCCGGCCCGCGATGAACGCGATCACCGGCTTGGTCATGTGTTCCTTCACGAAGGCCGCGGCCTTTTCCTCCGCCGACCCGCCGATCTCGCCGATCAGCACGACGGCCTGCGTGTCCGGATCGTCCTGGAACGCCTGCAGCACCTCGATGAAGCCGGTCCCGGCGATCGGGTCGCCGCCGATGCCCACGGCCGTGCTCTGGCCCAGGCCCAGTTCGGTCAACTGCGCCACCGCTTCGTAGGTCAGGGTGCCCGAGCGCGAAACGACGCCGATGTGTCCCGGCTGGTGGATCGACGCCGGGAGGATGCCGATCTTGCAGCGGCCCGCCGGGCTGATCAGGCCGGGGCAGTTCGGGCCGATCAGCCGGACGCCCGCCCGGTCAACGATGGGCTTCACCGCCAGCATGTCGAACACCGGGACGCCTTCCGTGATGCAGACGATCAGGCGGATGCCCGCGTCGACGGCCTCCAGGATGGCGTCCTTGCAGTAGGGCGCCGGGACGAAGATGCACGACGCGTCGGCGCCCGTTTCCTTCACCGCCTGACGCACCGAGTCGAAGACCGGGATCTCGTCCAGCGTCGTTCCGCCCTTGCCCGGCGTCACGCCCGCGACGACCTTGGTGCCGTACGCGACCATCTGGCGCGCATGGTAGGACCCGGCCCCGCCCGTGATGCCCTGGACGACGACCCGCGTGTTCTGGTCAACGTAGATCGACATGGCTCACTCCCCCCGGCTGGCGCGGACGACGGCCTCGGCGGCCTCGCGCATGGACTCGACCGGCGTGATCCGCAGGCCCGACTTCGCCAGGATTTCCCGCCCGGCGTCGCGATTCGTGCCCTGCAGGCGCACCACCAGCGGCACGGTCAGCCCGACGTCCCGGGCCGCGGCCACGACGCCCTCGGCGATGACGTCGCACTTCATGATGCCGCCGAAGATGTTCACCAGGATCGCCTTCGGCTTGTCGCTGAGGATGATCTCGAAGGCCGCCTTGACGCGCGCCCGGTCCGCAGAGCCGCCCACGTCCAGGAAGTTCGCAGGCTGGCCGCCGAAGTGCTGGATGGTGTCCATCGTCGCCATGGCCAGGCCGGCGCCGTTCACCAGGTTCCCGATGTCGCCCGACAGCTTGATGTAGTTCAGGTCGTGGGCCGTCGCCTGGACCTCCAGGGGGTCCTCCTCGTCGGTGTCCCGCAGCGCCGCGATGTCCGGGTGCCGGAACAGCGCGTTGTCGTCGAAGTTGACCTTGGCGTCCAGCGCCAGCAGGTCCCCGTCGGCGGTCACGACCATGGGGTTGATTTCGGCCAGGGACGCGTCCTTGTCGACGAAGGCCTTGTACAGGGCGGGCAGGAAGGTCGCGGCCCGCTTCGCCGCCAGGCCCGTCAGGCCCAGGGCGGTGCAGGTATTGCGGACGTGGAACGGCTGGATGCCCGCCTGGAAATCGATGTATTCCTTGTGGATCCGCTCGGGGGAGTGGGCCGCGACCTCCTCGATCTCCATGCCGCCCTCGGTGGACGCCATCAGGACGATCGTGCGGGTCTCGCGGTCCAGGACCATCGCGACGTACAGCTCCCGGGCGATGGCCAGGCCTTCCTCGACGTAGACCTTGCGCACCAGGCGACCCTCGGGGCCGGTCTGGGGCGTGACGAGGGTCATGCCCAGGATCGCGGCGGCCTTGTCCCGGACTTCGTCCAGCGACTTGCACACCTTGACGCCGCCGCCCTTGCCCCGGCCGCCGGCGTGCACCTGCGCCTTGACGACCCACACGCTGCCGCCCAGCCCCTGGGCCGCCACGCGGGCCTCCTCGGGCGTCAACGCCAGCGCGCCTCGCGGCACCGCCACGCCGAACGCCGCCAGGACCGCCTTCGCCTGGTACTCGTGGATCTTCATCGACCGTACCTCCGGTTCTGCCATTCGGGAACCGTCACGGATCCGTTCGCGGTTCCACCAGGAACAAGGTCTTCATCACGTCCGGGTTCAGCACCAGGGCCAGCCAGGCCAGGTCGCCCTGGCCCGACAGGCTGATGCGATCGCCCCGGACCTCGAACTTGCCGCTGCGGAAGGTCCGGTCGGCCTCGATCGCCATGTCCACCGGAAGCATGGCGCGAACCTGGGCGGTCGAGGGCGCGGTCCTCGGGTTTTCCGCAGCCGCGGGCAGGGGTTCCACTTCGCGGCCGATGCGGCTCCACCAGGCGGTCGCCGCCGCCTTCGCGGGCTCGGTCCGGTCCGGTTCCGCCAGCACCAGGGCCGTGTAGCCTTCCGGACTCCAGAACACCGCGGTGGCCCGGCACCCGGCGCCGCACCAGGGCGCAGCCGTCCGATCCAGGAACCACGCCGTAGCGTGGGAATGCGGGTCGGACGCCGCCAGTTCCAGCAGGGCTTCCTGCTTCCGGAGCAGCGCGCCTGCCAGCGGCGTGCGGGTTCGGCGGTAGACCTCCAGGACCTGCCGGATGGCATTCGGGTCGCCCGCCAGCACCTTGTCGTCCAGCCGTCCAATCCACGTGTCGTGCCCGCCGCGTTTGACGATCCAGCCTTCGGCGTCCGCGAACTGCCACAGGTGGCTGCCTTCGATGGGGCCGGCCTTGGCCCCGTCGCACATTCCGTAGGTTCCGCCGTCTGCAAGCACGACGAGGATGCACTGTCCGGACGCGGACGTCGCGTCGATGCCCCACAGGGTCTTGATTCGCTTGGCGAAACTGTCCCAAGTCAGCGACATCACGCCCCGGGGCCAGAGGGTCGGCAGGGATTCCAGCATCGCCTGGGCGGTCGTGGCCGGGAAGGTCACCACCAGGCGTGCCGAATCCGGGATCAGGCGCGCCGCCTGGGCCAGGACGTCGATCCGGCCCGCGGGCGGCGGGGCAGGGGAGGGCGTCGGAACGTCCGCGGCGGTCGGCGCCGGAACGGCAACCACGCCGGCCTCGGGCGCCGGTGCCGGCGGCTTGCATCCGCACCCGCGTCCCGCGCACCCTGCCGTGGCGAACGTCGCAACGATCATCAGCAGCGTCGACCCTCGCACCATCCGTCCACTCACGCGCCACCTCTTGGAAAGGGATTCCCCTGGAACAATTCATTCAGCGCGCGCCCGGCGTACCAGGACACGACTCCCACCAGCAGCCCGGCGGACACGGCCACCACGGAATGGACCCCCAGCACGACCAGCGACAGGACCAGCATCGCCTGGACGGGCAGGATCGCCCAGAACACCGTTCTGCGCCACCGCCACGTCGCCAGGAGCACCACCATCGCGCCCGCACAGGACGGCGACACCGCGGGCACCAGGAAGTGCCCCAGGAAACTCGCGCCGTGCGCCAGTGCCACCGCGGCGACGCAGGCGTTGAACTCGGAATACTGCCGTCGGACCAGCAGCAGCACCCCCAGCAGCGCCATCGGGACGTACAGGGCGCACGTCGCCAGGTCGCGCCCGAAGGAGCCCTCGACGACAAACGGCAGGACAGGGTGCAACTGAAGGAACATGACGCTGATGGCGATCGAAAGGACGGCGGCCCGGACCAGATTCGTCGCCAGGGGCCGGGATCCGAACCTGCCGGTCAGGCGGATCGCGCCGGCAACCCCCAGGGCCACGGCCAGAAAGCGCCCGGGAACCCGCGGGTCGTCCAGGCGGTCCCGGAACATCATCGCGACGGCGGCGAGGACCAGGCCGAACCCGATCGTCACCAGATCCCCCGCTTCGTACCCCAACCGGCGGGCGCTCATCCCAGATCCTCCCGGAAGCGCTGGACGATGGGGTACCGACGGCCGACGCCGAAGGCCTTGGACGTGACCTTCAGGCTGACGGGGGCCTGGCGCCGCTTGTACTCGGCGGCCGGGACCGTGCGCGTGACCCAGGCCACGGTTTCGCGGGGGAAGCCCCGGGCGACCAGGCCGCGCCCGTCCAGGTTTTCCAGGATCATGGCGTCCAGGAGGGGGTCCAGGACGGGGTAGGGCGGCAGGCTGTCCTCGTCCTTCTGATCGGGGCGCAGTTCCGCCGACGGGGGGCGGTCGATGGTGTCCTGGGGGATCACCGGCGAGTCCCGGTTCAGTTCCCGGGCCACGTCGTACACCAGGGCCTTGTTCAGGTCCCCGATGACGGCCAGGCCTCCGACCATGTCCCCGTACAAGGTGGAATAGCCCACGGCCAGTTCGGACTTGTTCCCCGTGTTCAGGACCAGGGCGCCGTTGCGGTTCGACCAGGCCATCAGCAGCGTGCCCCGGATCCGGGCCTGCAGGTTTTCTTCGGTCAGGCCGCCGGGCGCGCCGCCCATCACGGGCGACAGCACGGACAGGAACGCCTCGAAGACGGGCTCCAGCGGGATTTCGTGGAACGCGATTCCCAGGTTGCGGCACAGGTCCTCGGCGTCGGACTTCGTGCCCGCCGACGAGTAGCGGGACGGCATCGAGATGCCGGTGACCGCCTCGCGTCCCAGGGCCCGGGCGGCCAGGGCCGCGACCACGGCCGAGTCGATGCCGCCGGAGACCCCGATGACCACCTTGCCGAACCCCAGTTTTCCGCAGAAGTCCCGGATGCCCAGGCACAGGGCGTCGACGACCTCCCGGGCCGCGGGCCGCTGCAGGACGGCCTGGGTGTCCACGACCGCGCCCGGCGCGTCCGGATCGACCACGAACAGATCCTCGCAGAAGGACCGGGCCAACCGGACCAGCACGCCGTCGCGCCGGACGGCAAACGATTCCCCGTCGAACACCAGGCCGTCGTTGCCGCCCACCTGGTTGGCGTAGACGACCGGGACCCCCAGGCGCCGCGCGATGCGCTGGGCCAGTTCCAGGCGGGTCCGGATCTTGTGGACGTGGTAGGGCGAGGCCGAGATGTTGACCACGACGTCGGGGGCCAGGGCCGCCAGTCGGGCGATCGGGTCCTCCCGGTAGGCCGCGGTGGACGAAACCGCCGGATCGTTCCAGATGTCCTCGCAGATCGTGATGCCGACCCGCCCGTAAGGCCTGGATACTACAGTCGCTTCCTGGGACGGTTCGAAGTACCGGTCCTCGTCGAACACGTCGTAGGTCGGCAGCAACGCCTTGCGGTGGACGGCCAGGACCTGGCCGCCGGACAGGAAGGCGGCCGCGTTGAACAGGCGCTTGCCGACGGCAGACGGGTTCGCCTGGACGAAGCCGACCACGGCGTCGGGACCGTCCACGAAGGCCGCCACGGCATCCAGGGCGTTGAGGTTCGCCTGGATGAAGGCCGGGCGTTCCAGCAGATCCATGGGCGGATACCCGGGGATCGCCAGTTCCGGAAACAGGACGACGTCGGCGCCCAGGTCGGCGGCGCGACGGTACGCGTCCCGGATCCGTGCGACGTTGCCTTCGAAATCGCCCACGGTGGTATCAATCTGTGCGACGCCGATTTTCATGGGCGCGATTATAGGCGCGATGCGACGGTCGGTCCAGACGTGCCGCGCCGCGACGGGACAGGGGCGGAAGGTTCCGGCACCCGTCGTTTCAACCCCCCGGGCCCCCTCCCCGCTTCAATCCTCAACGTCCGATAAGAGATATTATGTCAACTCAAGAACGGAGGGCTTCCGGAGGGGGTTCCGCAGGCCGTGTCCAACCCCTCCCCGGTCCCGCCGCGGGCCTTCCAGGGGCATTTGCGGGGTCGATGAAAACCCGGTGCGACGACCCGCATCGCGGCCACGGGTGCGAGATTGCGCGACGCCGTTCCTTCCGGAGCCCGGACTGCGGTCGGACCCGCATCGAATCCATGTCGTTCACGTCGTTTCGTTTCCTTGGGCCGGGCATCGATTCCGGCGATTCTGCAGACCCGCGGTGCCCGGCGTGTCCGGTTCCGCGCGCCCGGATGGAAACCCTGGAGGGACGACGATGGATAGCCTGCTGGTGTTCGGAACCGTGGTTGTCTCGACGGGACTCGGCGTCAGCATCTCGCTGAGCACGTTGTGGATGATCGTCCACTTCGGGATGCGGCACTGACCCTACTTCCAGTTCTCCGGCTTCGGACCCCGGTCCCGTCCCGTGATGGCCTTCAAGGCATCCCGCGCACGCTCCCGGACCATCGGGCTCTTGTCTCCCATCAACGTGATCAACTCCGGAACGGCCTCCTTCGGCTTCAACTTCATGACGGCGCTGGCCGTCTTCAGCCGGACGTTGGTGTCGGAATCCGACAGCGCCTTCCGCAGCACCGGGGTGGCCGTCTTGTCGCCGATTTCGCCCAGCGCCCAGGCCGCGTTGGACCGGGCGGCCTCGTAAGGGTCCTGGTCCAGGGACAGGATCAGGTTCTCCACGGCCTTCTTCGCGGGGATCCCCAGCAGCGACCGCGCCGCCATGGCACGGACGTCGGGATCCCGGTCCAGGATCAGCGAATCCGTAATGGCGTCAACGGTTTCCGGTGCCTTGTCCTTCAGCAGCCCCAGCATGACCGCGGACTGGATGCGGACCTCGCGGTTCGTGCTGCGGAGCGCCCTGCGCAGGAACGGCAGGTAGGTCTTGGGATCCTTCTTGACGACCTGGTTGAAGATCTTCTCGGCGCCGCTCATGACGTCGGCCATCCCCGTCATGCAGGCCTTTTCGGCCTCGCTCAGGGCGACCTCTGCCGACGGCAGCAGCTTGTACTCGCGTCCCTTCGCCGCCGGATGGGTCGTCGGGCGCATCTCCTCGACCGGTTCGGCCGCGGGCTTCACCGCGACTGCCGCCGGCTGGGCGGTTGCGTCCGCGGGCGCTGTCACGGTCGTGTCCGGCGCTGCCGGCTTCGGCGCTGCCGCCCGCATGGCGTCGATCTTGCCGCTGGCGCCGCACCCTGCGATGGCCAGGATCGCCAGCGCCAGCGCCGCCCCCCCTGCCCCGGTGGCCGTTCCGTTCTTCTTGAACCGGTTCGTCATCGCGAAAACCCTCCCAATACCGGCACTTGGCGCCGGCTGCCGTGTGGCGCACCGGGGCATCGTACTACAATCGCGCGAAACGGTCGGGGGGTTTTCCATGTCGTTCGGACCGCGGGACCGGGATGCGATGGTCGCCCGCCTGGAGGCGGAAACCTTCGACCTGCTCGTGGTCGGCGGCGGGATCACCGGGGCCGGCATCTTCCGGGACGCCGCGCTGCGCGGACTGAAGGTCGGCCTGGTGGAAATGGACGACTTCGCCTCCGGGACGTCGTCGCGGTCCTCGAAACTGGTCCACGGGGGCCTGCGGTACCTGGAAAACTACCAGTTCGGCCTGGTCCACGAGAGCACGACCGAGCGCACCAAACTGGAGCGCCTGGCCGCCCACCTGGTCCGCCCCCTGCCCTTCCTGATGCCCGTCTGGAAGGACAGCAAGCACGGCCTGGAATTCATGAACCTGGGCCTGTGGCTGTACGACGCCCTCAGCCTGTTCGGCGTCTACCGGATCCATTCGCGGCTGGGTCGGAAGGAACTCATCAAGGCGGCCCCCATGGTCCGGCAGGAAGGCCTGACGGGCGGCCTGCTGTACTACGATGCCGTGACCGACGACACGCGCCTGACGGTGGAAAACATCCTGGGCGGCAGACTGGCGGGCGGCGCGGTCCTCAGTCGGGCCCGGGCCGAGGGCGCCGAGTTCCGGGACGGGCGCGTCGCGTCGGTGACCGTGCGGGACCTGGTGACCGGACGAACGCTGGCGGTGCGTGCGAAATCGGTCATCGCCGCGGCCGGGCCCTGGACCGAGTCCGCCCAGGCGGCGCTGGGCGTCGTGAACGGCCCCAGGCTGCGGCCCACCAAGGGGACCCACGTGATCGTGCCCTTCGACAAGGCTCCGTTCGCCACGGCGGTGGTGATGGTGACGCCCCAGGACGGCCGAGCGGCCTTCATCATCCCCTGGCACGGCGCCACGGTCATCGGGACGACGGACACGGACTATGAGGGGGATCCCGCGAACGTGTTCGCGTCGCGCGAGGATGTGGACTACCTGCTGGCCGCCGCGCGGTACCATTTTCCCGGGATGACGGCCACGGCCGGCGACGTGATCGGGACCTGGGCCGGGCTGCGGCCCCTGCTGCGCAGCGAGGGCGTTTCGGAAAGCAAGGTGTCCCGCGAGCATTTCATCCACGTGGACCCGCGCGGCATCGTCACCATCGCCGGGGGGAAATTGACCACCTACCGGTTGATGGCGAAGGAATGCCTGGAGGCGCTCGCGCCGTTCCTGGATGCCGCCCTGCCGAAGCCGATCACGGGCCACACTCCCCTGCCCTACCGCGGAGACCTGTCGGACGTGGCGGCCCGCGAGGCTGCGATCGCCCGGTTGCAGTCCGAGCGCGGGTCCATTGAACGGCCCGAGGCGACTCCGGCTCCGGCGAGAGATTGCTGCGCAATCCGCTCGCCTGCACCTGCGTGCTCGGGCGGCGTCCCGGAGGACATCGCCCGGCACCTCGTCAACACGTATGGGGCGAAGGCCGAAGCGTTGCTGGAACTGGCCGTGGCCACCCCCGCGCTGGCGGAGCGCCTGGATCCGCGCTGGCCCTACACCGGAGTCGAGATCGCCTGGGCCGCCCGGGAGGAGATGGCCCTGACGTTGATCGACGCCCTGTGCCGCCGGACGCTGGTGTTCTACCTGCTGGGGGATGGCCTGGAGCCCGCCGCCCGGAAGGCGGCCGCGATCATGTCCGTGGAACTGGGGTGGGACGCGGCGCGGATCCAGGCGGAAGTGGATGGAATCCTGAGGTACCAGGATCGTCACCTGGCGTGCGTGCGTTGATCAGCGTCTCCCGGGTGATCGGCTGGGCCCTCACGGCCCGCGCCAGCAAATCCCGCACCGGCAGCAGCTTGCCTTCCTGCCCCAGCACCCGCCCGCCGACGTGGGGCAGCGACCAGTTCATCACCGAGTAGCGCGGGTCCGCGAACGCCGTGGGCATGACGGTCGCCGTGAGGTCGAACCGCAGGCGCCCGGTGGCCAGCAGCGCCAGCCATGGCAAGGCGAATGCCACTTCCCAGGGATGGGGCCACGGGACCTGCAGGACCACCTGGCGGGGCTGGACCGGTGCAGTCGCCAGGCCCTTCAGGAACCGGGTGACGCGGGCGGCGCTGGGCGAGGGGTCCTCCTGCTCGCGCCAGGGGGCCCGGACGTGGAGGTCGAAGGGGAGCCGCTGCAGCAGTTCCATTTCCGGCGAATCCAGCAGCGCCAGGGCCTCGTCGCACGGCGACACCAGCAGCGACAGGCGGACCTCGCCCAGGGGCACCGAGGCCAGGTCCCGGAGCGCCTGGGCAAGGTACTGGTCGTTGCCGGCATGGCACAGGATGCGATCGCCCGATCCCGGGTTCCGGGCATGGTGGACCAGGATGATCTCGGAGGCGCCGGCCTGCCGGGCGGCCATGAATCCCGCGCGACCCGCCACGCTGGACCCGCCGTAGGTCACGCGGACATCCGGAAAGCCGGCCAGGCGCGCCTTCCGGATGACCCGGAACAGCGACGAGGCCCGCAGCAGGTCCATGCCCGCCAGCCACAACTGCGGGTGCTGCCAGGCGCTGATCGCGCCGATCTCCTCCTCGAAATGGGACGCCAGATCCTCCTGGGGGGCCAGGGTGACGTGCAGGCCCGGGCACGAGTGCGTCAGGACGCAGGAGGCGCAGACCGGAAGGCGCATGTAGCCGGAGGCGTCCCCGTGGCTGCGGGAGCCGGGCCGTACCGCGTCGTTCTCGCGGAAGGTCGCCCGTTCGTACGCGTCCAGGTCCAGGCCGCGCAGGACGTCCCGGAACAGGCACGGAGGCAGGTTGAACAGCTTGACGCGGAAGCCCCCGCGCTGGCCCTCGAGGATGACGCGGCGAAGGCCGTCCACCACTTCGACCAGGTCCACCTGGACCTGCGACGCTTCCAGGAAGTTCGACTTGCCGAGGATGCCGGGCTGGAAGACCAGCAGGCGGACCCCCAGGCCCGACAGCATCGTGCCCATCTCGGACAGGAGGTTCACGTTGCCCCGGTGGATGACCGTGAAGGTGTTCAGGCGCAGGGGCCGCGACGAGCCGTGGGTGGCCACCGCGTTCCGGATGGCCTGCTGGGCCCGCAGGAACGAACCGGGGTGGCCGGTGGCCTCGTCGTGGATTTCGGCCGTGGGCCCGTGGACGGACACGCCCAGCGAGGTCAGCCCGGCCTCGGCGGCCTCCCGGAAGAACTCCGGCGATGCCAGGCGCCACCCGTTCGTGGTGATTGCCACGCGGCGGTAGCCGATTTCCCGGGCGTAGCGGACCAGGTCCAGGAAGTCGGGCCGGAGGGTCGGTTCGCCACCGGTCAGGGACACCTCGTCGAAGCCGTTCGCGAGTCCCCAGCGCATGCGTGCGCGGACGTCGTCGCCCGGAACCACCTTGGGGTAGCCCGGGAGGGCGCGGTAGCCCCGCTGGTAGCAGAACCGGCAACGGTTGTTGCACAGAACGCCGGTTTCGATCACGAGGGTCCGGTAATGGGTGGCCGTCATGGTGTGCCATTGTACCCGCGGGGCCGGTGATCGTGTACGATTCCGTCGTCCGGACGCGTGGGAGGCGTTTGTGCGTGCGGGAACCGTTGCACTTTGGATCGCGGTGCTGCTGCTGTCCGCCTGCGCCGCTCAACCGCCGGTGCTGGTGTCTGCCGGCGGCCGGATCCACGTGGAAAACGCGGCCGGCGAGGCCATCGAGGTGTTCGCCCGGGGCGACCGGGTCGCGCGGCTGGCCGACGGCGCCGACGTGCACCTGGACCGCCTGCCCCTGGGGGATTGCTCCCTGGAAGCCCGGGGCGATCGCACCGGTTGGCGCATGGGGACCACCGTCCGATTGGAACCCTCCACCGAGGCGTCCTGGGTCGTCCGTGCGTCGGACGAGCATGCGCAGTCCCTTCGGAACCTGCCCACGGGCCGGGTGCGCTTCGTGAACCACACGGCCGAACCGATCCGCGCCTTCATCGACGATGCGGCGCGGGACCTCGTGTGGCCCGCCGGCGAAGCCGACTACGCCGGCCTGACGCCCGGCCGGCATCACCTCCGCGCGGAGGGGACCAAGACGTCCTTCAAGACCGGGGCCGACGTGGAAGTGTCGGTGGGCGCCGAGTCGCGGTTCGACGTCGTGGTGCCTCGGGCCGCCCTGCGGGTGGCCAACCGGTCCGGAACCGCGGCGCGCGTGTCGGTCCGGGACGAGGCCGAGCGCATGGTGAAGGCCGGCCTGTCCGCGACCTTCGGCAACCTGCCGGCGGGGACCGCGGACGTGTCGGCCCGGGACGATCAGGGGCGCCTGCTGTGGTCGGGCGCGGTGCCACTGGTGATTGGCGAGGTCGTCGATGCCGTCATCCCGGCTCCGGACGGTGTCGTGTCGATCCTGTCCGACGTCGCGTACCCGGTATCCGTCTGGATTGACGGAACGAACCTGGGATTGTGCGCTTCCACGGGCGCGGCCGAGTTCAAGGGCCTCCCGGTGGGACGGGTGCACGCCGAGGCTCTGAACCCCGAGGGCCGCGTGGTCGCGAAGACCTCGCTGGTGCTGTCGCGGGGCAGCCCCATCCTCTGGATGATCCGCGAGGGCGACACGTCCGGGCGGCGAGGCGACGATGGCAGCGTGGCGATTGAAAATGCCACGGCCGAGCCCCTGCGCATCCAGATCGACGGGTGGGATCGGGGCGAAGTCCTGCCGGGGTTGCGTCGCGTGGTGCCGGGCCTGCTCCCGGGCCCCCACGCGGTTGCCGTCGTCGGGCTTCGTTCGCGGGACGTCCTCCGGGCCGACGTGGACGTGCCGGGCGGCGGCCAGGCCACCTGGACCGCCCGGTCCCGCACGGCCGGCCTGGCCCTGCGCAACGATCGCGTCGAGGAGGTCCGCGTCAAGGTGGATGGCGAAACCACCGCGCTCCTGGCCCCGGCCCAGACCCTCGAACTGTCCCTGCCGGCCGGACCTCACAAGGTCGAGGCCGTGGGCGTGATGTCCTTGCGCTCGACGCTCCATGCCCTGGTCCTGCCCACCGCCTCCCTGACCCGCCTGGCCCTGCCCTCCCCGGACTCGACCCTGGTCGTCACCAACCGTCGTTCGGAGCCGCTGGCCCTGGCCGACGGCGACCGCCATCTCGGGGTGATCCTTCCCGGCGACCGCGTGACCCTGCGGGACATCCTTCCCGGCGATCACCTCCTGGAGGCGCGGTCCCTGGATCGGCCGCTTTCCTGGCACGTGAAGGTGGCGTTGGTGGCAGGCGACTCGTTTGCGTGGGACCTGGGGGACTGAACCGACGGTCAACCCGCGAACGGGAACAACCAGAAGAACCAGAACCATGCCAGCGGAGCCACGAACAGGAAGGCGTCGATCCGATCCAGGAAACCGCCGTGCCCGGGCAGGAGGTTGCCCGAGTCCTTGGCGCCCCAGGTGCGCTTGAACAGGGATTCCGCGAGGTCGCCCACCTGACCGAGGGCGCCGCCGACGAGGGCGAACCCCACCAGGGACGCCAGCCCGATCGCGGGCAGCAGCCACGCCCCGATGATCAAGGCGCCGCCGACGCTGCCGATCATGCCGGATACCGAGCCTTCCCACGTCTTGTTGGGGCTGATCGCCGGGTACATCTTGTGCCGGCCGAAAGTCTTTCCGCCGAAGTAGGCCATCGTGTCGTTGCCCCAGGTCACGACTCCGGCCAGCAGCACGACGTAGCGCCCCGCCTGGTGGTGCTCGTCCCTCAGGATCAGCAGCGCGACGGCGGACAGCAGGCCGACGTAGGCCAGGCCGGCGATGGCGTGGCTGGCCCGCCCCCCGGCCTGCTCGATGGGATGGGGCGTGAACAGGACCGCCAGGAGGATCGCCACGACGCCCGTGGCGAACGCGGTCGCGATGCCCTGGAAGACGAATCCGTACCCGACGACGGTGCCGCCGACGACCTCCAGCGGGATCAGGGCGGCCGCCGCCAGAATGCCTGCGCCCGCCAGCGCTGCGACCAGGCGTTCGACGCGCTTGACCTGCCGGCCGGGCAGGCGGATGAACTCGTCCTGGGCGATCAGAAAGACCACTGCGGCGACCGGCGCAACCCACAAGAACGGCGCCTCCAGGATCGCGAACAGGGCAACCGCCGCCAGTGCAAGGCCGGTGAGGATCTTCACAAGCATCTAATCAACATCCCGTATTTGTTTGCTGGTATCCGACCCGGTCGGCCCGGGGCGCGCTGCAACGGGGAAGTTTCCCACGGAACCGCGGGGCGGGTCAATCACGGGAAGATCGTTCGGTTCTGGGAAGGTTCGGGCGAGGCCCCTACTTGGCGGGGGTGATTCCCAGGTGGCGCCACTGGCGCAGCGACCGCATCCCGCTCCAGTCGGCAGGCTCGAGGACCGCGGCGCGACGGTAGGCTTCCCGGGCGGCCGCAGGGCGTCCCGCCGCCTCCAGCATCCGGCCGAGGTGGTAGAACCCCTCCGCCAGGCCGCCCCCCTGGTCCAGGCTCCAGGACCGCCGGGCCCGCTCCTGCAGAGGGATGGCCACCGCGGGACCATCGCGCAGGAAGCGCGCCCAGGCTTCGGTTTCGACGTAGTACGGCGCGCCCCGGGGCGACAGGAGCACGGCGGATCGGGCCTCCCGCTGGGCACGCTCCAGATCGCCGCCCGCCAGCGAAAGAAGGTACGCGAGGTTGTTGTGCAACGACCCCTCGGAGGGGGCCAGCGCGATTTCGCGCTCGTAGATCTCGATGCCCGCCGGCAGTCCCCGTGCCATCTCGGACAGGTGTCCCTGGAGGGCGCTGCCGTCCGAATCCCGGGGGATGCGATCGGCGTCGATCCATCCCAGGGCCAGCGCCCCCAGCGACCGGCGTGCTTGCGGCGGCGCCTCGGCCGATTCGCCCAGAGTGGATACGATCCGGGCCCCGATGGCCCGCCGGAGGGCGATGGACCCGCCCGGCGCCGAGTCCGATGCCTCGTACAGGGCGCGGGCGGCGTCGTACCGTCCGGCCGCCAGGGCCCGGTCCCCGGCCGCCAGCAGTCCCGTCGAGGCCGTCGCCGGAGCCAGCGTCTTCGCGCATTCCCGTGCCGCATCGGCGGTCGGCGCCTCGCTGCAGGCCACGGCCTTTTCTGCCTGGGGGGCCTCGCGCCCGGCCCGGTCGCCCAGGGACGAAACCAGGGTGGCCAGCAGCGACGCCGGGACGCCGGGGTCGGTCAGTACGGACTGGGCCGCGCGCACCCGCAACCCCAGGCCGTCGAGGGCCAACGCCGCCGACGTTCGCGCCCAGGTCTCGGCCTGTTCCATCCGGCCCATGCGCCCGGCCATCCTGGCCGCCTGCCAGAGGGCTTCCGAAGCGTCGGGGGAAGCCGGCCCCTCGGTGACCATCGGGATCCAGGCCTGGACCAGTTCGGGAGTCAGATCCGTTGCCGCGGTGGAAACGACCGCAGCGGCAGCCTCCCGCCGGTTCCCGTGGCGCGCCACGTAGTCCTCGGCCGCCTTCGCGGCCCCGGCGCCGTCCCCGGCCCGAAGCAGGGACACCACCCGACGGCCCGCCATCGAGTCGTCGCCCGGAAGGTCCCGGACCAGCGGGCCCAGCACCTCGGCCGCCAGGTCGTCCCGGAGGGCCCGACTGTACAGGTCCGCCAGCCGCCGGCGGGTCTGGGGGCGGTCGTCGGTCGAGGCCAGCGCACGGTCTTCCGCCTCCCGCCGCAGGGCGCCATCCCCTGCCCGGAGGGCGGCATCCACGGC
>CAINDP010000190.1 GCA_903847405.1 uncultured Myxococcales bacterium
CCCTGGACGCACATGCGCTCCATTTCCGCGGCCAGGTTCTTCCCTTCGATCTGCCGTTCCATCTGGAACTGGATGAGGTGGCCGATCGGGTAGTCGGGCAGGTACAGCCCGTTCGAGATCATGTGGCTGTAGATCGCCAGGATGGGCGAGTCCCGCACGCCCAGGACCGGCGCGTAGTAGGTGTTCCAGATCTCGATCGCCTTGGCCAGCACCGCCTCGCGCAGCGCGGCCGGCGTGGCGTCCGGGTGGGCGTACATCCAGCGCCAGGTTTCCATGTCCAGGACGCCGACGCCCGCGATCTCGAAGGTCATCCAGTAGGTGTCCACGGCCGACAGCGCCCGCGTCAGGTCGTCCCGCTGCCCCAGGCCCAGGATTTCCAGGTCGCGTTCCTGGAACAGGAAGGCGAACGCCTCGGTGAAGGCCGTGTTCGGCACGCCCTGGACCAGGGTCGAATCGACCTTGTTCAGGGTGAAGACCTGTTCGACGCAGTGGCCCAACTCGTGCGCCGCGATGTTGAACCCCTTGTAATTCATCCCACCCTTGGGGACGCGGGTCCGCAGGTGCGCCGAATCCGTCCGCATGCCCGCGCCCATGGCGTGGCCCGCGCCGCGGGACGGATCCACCACGATGTGCTCCGACAGGAACTTCGCGGTGTCGTCGGCGAATCCCAACTGGCCCAGGATCTTCGGCAGGTCGGCCTGGAAGGCGGCGAGGGTCGGGTAGCGCGAGGTGACCTTGGCGTCCAGCGCGGCGCCGTCGAAATGGCTGCGCGCCTTGAACCCGTCGAACCAGATGTCGAAGGGCTCCAGCGGGCGGCCCAGGCGCGACACGATCACCTTCGCCACGTCCTTGGCAACCGGGTCGGACAGGATGCCCTTCAGGAGGCCCTCGACGGTGGACTCGGGAATCTCGCGCTCGTAGCCGAACTTGCGGTCGATGTGCGTGGGGAACAGCGGCGAGTACTCGTCCTGGCGACGCTCGGCGTGGAACACCTCCAGCAGGCGCGCGAACCGCACGTCGGCTTCCCGGGCGGCCGAGGGCGTCGGGCCGTTGTTGGCGCGGGCCTTCACTTCGTTGGTGACCGGGTCCCAGTCCACGTCGGGGTTGTCGATCACGACCGACGGGATTTCCTGCCGGACGATGCGCTGCATCACCTGGTAGATCAGGCGCTGGTCCTCCAGGTTCTTCCGGGCGTCGCTGTACAGGCCCTTGATGTGGTCCCGCAGGCCCCAGTGGCTGATCAGGACCAGGTTATCCGGGAACGGCCGCCGACCGTCCGCCGTGATCAGGTCCTTCATGTGGATGTTGTAGTTGGCGATGTAGTCCTCGGCCTTCGCGTAGGCGGCCGTCACCTGCTGGCGGACTTCGCCGGGGATGCGCAGGGCGAAGGCCCCGGTCAGGCGCATGGCCGCCCAGGCCCGGCGCGGCATGTCGGTGGCGTTTTCCGCCCGCACCACCGGGTAGTTCAGGAGGGCCACGAAGGCGACCCGGGTCTTGAACACGTCGTCGGACAGGTGGTCGAACGGATTCAGCGTCGCCAACAGCAGGTCCACCGGCAGGGGTTCCAGGCGGTCCAGGTCCACCGGTTCACGCAGGGCGCGGATCAGGGCCACCCCGTGGCCGGACAGGGCCTCCAGGCTGGTCTCGAAGCGCTCCAGCAGCGCCGCCAGTTTCGCCGGGTCGGAATGGAACTGGTCCTTGCAGAAGGCCGTGAACTCCTCGGGGGTGCCGTCCGCCTGGCGCCAGAAGGCCGCCACCTGGGCCACGCCCTGACCAGCGCGGACCGCGGACTCGAAGCCCTGATCGTCCACCAGGTCCTGGACCGTGGACGCCACGCGCGCGTCGTCGATGAAGCGATGCATTCCCTGCCCCCCAACCGTTTTCGGGTCGTCGGCCGCATGCGCGCCACCGGCACCCAGGAGGACCGTGAGCATCGCGGCAAGACCCGTCAACCGAACCACCGTGCGCACCATGTTGCCCCCTTCCACTCGTTTTCCCCTGGCCAACCCGGACCGCGCCAGTTCGGGAATTGGCGGCGATGGTGTCACGGAAGGGGCGGTCCTTGCAAACGGTGCGTCCTTCCGGTAATTCCGCTGCGTGGATATCCCCTGCGCCAGTGTCGTGATGCCCTGCCGGGACGCGGCCGCGACGGTCGCCGAAGCGGTCCGGTCCATCCGGGCCCAGACGCGGTGCGACTGGGAACTGCTGGTCGTGGACGACGGATCCCGGGACGACACCCGCGAGGTCGTCCGGGGGGCCGCCGACGGCGACGCCCGGATCCGCCTGTTGACGCGGGGACGCGACGGCCTGGTTGCCGCGCTGAACCACGGGATTGCCGAGGCCCGCGCGCCCTGGATCGCCCGCATGGACGCCGACGACGTCAGCCTCCCGCACCGCCTGGAGCGTCAACTGGACTGGGTCGCGACGCACCCGGGGCTGGCCGGGGTCGGTTCGCTGGTCGAGGTGACGCCACCCGAAGCCCTGACCGACGGGATGCGCCACTACATCGACTGGTTGAACCTGGTGGTGACGGCACAGGACGTGTCCAGGGACCTGTATGTCGAGTCGCCCTTCGCGCACCCCTCGGTGCTGCTGGATCGGGCGTCGGTGGTTGCCGTCGGCTGCTGCCGCGACGGGCCGTTTCCCGAAGACTATGACCTCTGGTTGCGGCTGCACGCGGCGGGCGGCAGGATGGAAAAGGTGCCCGAGGTGCTGCTGCAGTGGCGCGAGGGGACCTCGCGGCTCAGCCGGACCGATCCCCGGTACGCACCGGACGCGTTCCGGGCATTGAAGGCGCACCACCTGGCGCGAACCTTCCTGAAGGACGCCGGCGAGGCCCAGATCTGGGGCGCGGGTCCCGATGGGCGTCGTTTCGGGCGCGCCCTGGCCGTCGAGGGAATCGCCGTGCGCAGGTACTTCGATGTCGATCCGCGGAAGATCGGTCGGGTCCTGGGCGGGGGCGTGCCGGTGCTGGACTGGCGGGAGGTGGATGCCTGGCGCGGCTGCCCCCTGCTGGTCGCCGTGGGTGTGAAAGGCGCCCGCACGCTGATCCGCGCGAACCTGGAGCCTCTGGGCTGGCAGGAAACCGTGGATTTCCGGTGCGTGCAATGACGCAGGACTTCGACCTCCTGGCATTCGGCACCCTGACCTGGGAAACCTCCGCCCTGGTCGAACGACTGCCCCCGACCCACCGCGTCGACTGGGCCGGCGTCGACGCCCTGCTGGAATCCGCGAAGCGCGTGGTCGAGGGAGGCGGCGGATCGGCGGCGAACGTGGCCGTGGCCGCTGCCCGCGCCGGCCTGCGTGTCGCGTTTGCCGGGCGTGTCGGGGACGACGAGGCGGGCCTCCGGTGCGTCGAGGCGCTGCGTCGCGAGGGTGTCGATCCCCGTGTCCAGCGGATGCCGGGGCGCCGCACCAAGCGGAGCCTCCTGCTGGTCGAGGCGACCAGCGCCCGCGTCCAGTTCCGGGTGGACGTGCCTCCGCTCTCTGCCCCTCCCCTGCCGGCCCGGGACGTCGATGACGACCTGCTCCGGGGGGCGCGGTGGCTGCACCTGGACCGCGTGTCCGAAGCGGCCCCGGAACTGTTGCGGCGCCGCGGCGGACGGCCGGCATCGCTGGACCTCCACGACCTGCCCCGGCGTCCCGGGTCTCGCGAGCGACTGGCGGGCATGGTCCCGGCCCTGGCCCTTCTGCAGGTGCGCGAGGAAGTCCTGCCGGGCCTGTGCGCGCTCCTCGCCGGTGAACCCGTGCCGGATGCGGGGGCCCCGAAAATGGGGACAGACACCGATTTCCTCCCGGAAGGCAGGTTGCCCGCCTTCGAGCCCCTCGACGACGCGCACCTCTCGCGTTCGCTGGTGGGCCTTTCGGAGCGGATTCCGCGGATCGTGGTCACCCGCGGTGATCGGGGGGCCTTCGGGATCGAGTCCGGGGGCACGCCCTTCCGGATCGCCCCGGTCGCTCCCGAAAACGTCGTCGATACCTCCGGCGCCGGAGACGCGTTTGCGGCCGCGCTGATCGGGGCGCTTCTGGAAGGACGCCCGTTCGTGGAGGCCTGCACCCGCGCCGCCGCAGCCGGCGCACGTTCCTGCGCCTGGTTCGGCGCCAGAGCCGGCAACCCCTGATCGTCCTGCGTCGCGGTCCCGGCCGAAAATCGGTGTCTGTCCCCATTTTCCCGTGCTGGTCTGAACGATCCTCGGCGCCATGGCCTGCCCCCGGTGCCCCGGTTTCCTTTCAAATCGCGTCCGCTTCAGGCACGATCGGGCCGTCACGAATCCCCGCTTGGGACGGAGCGCCATGAACGACGGGCAGTGGTCGGATATCGAACGCGCATGCAGGGAACTGGTCGCGGGCAACGCGACCCGCCTGCGCTGGTCCTGGGACGGCAGGTTCGGTGCGGCGCTGGCGACCTTCCCGGCCAGCGACGCCGATGCCGCGCTCGCGGCCCTGGGACTGTGCCTCCCCTCGCGCTGGGACCACGGC
>CAINDP010000191.1 GCA_903847405.1 uncultured Myxococcales bacterium
CTTAAGACTGTCCCCCTTTTTATCGGGGACAGCCTGAAGGCTGTCCCCTTTGGCGACCGGCGCGTGGGAAAAGGGGGACAGCCTTCAGGCGGTCCCCCTTTTTCCTCACGCCGGTCGCACCTGCCGCGCATCCAATCGAACAGCCACCTTCCCCAGCAGCACGCGGACATGCCCCCGGGAGTCGATGTCGGCGACCACGCCCATGCGTCCGGCGAACACGCCGTCCACCAGGCGGACCTTCGCGCCGACGCCGAAGTCGATGATGCTGCCGTCGTTGGACACGATCGGCGCGTCCTTGAGGTTGGCCACCCCGTTGGGCAGGGCCGCCACCAGGTAGTTCGACGAGGGCCGCCAGGCCATGAAGTCCCACAGCGGCAGCAGGCCCGTCAGCAGGTCCCGCAGGTAGGGCGCGAACACAGAGGCGGCCAGCAGGGGGTCGCCCGGGGTCATCGGCCGCCCGAACCGGATCAGGAACGTTTCGTTCAGGACCGCCTCTTCCAGGCGCTTCAGGTGCTCGACGTCGAATTCCGGCGCGGGAACTTCCAGCCCCGGCGCCACGCGCGCGGTGCAGCCGGCAGGCATGCTGCGGACCAGGCGCACGAACTCCATGGCCTCGGCCGGCTGCCGGCAGCGATTCAGCAGGTTCATCACGTCCAGCCAGGCCGTCGACTGGCACATCAGGCCCGCCTCGGCGCCTTCGTGGCTGACGCGGACGCCCAGGACCAGGTGCCGGTGGTGCTCGCCCGCGTCCGAAATCTGGTCCGGCAGCGCGATCCGGGCGTCCAGCAACGGCGCGATGGCCTTCTGGTGCTCTTCCGAACGCGTGAAGTACAGCACCAGTTCGCTGACCTTCTTGGCGTTGAACACCGAGGGCGCGTGGGGCGTCACGTCCCACCGAAGATGGCGGTCGCGCGCAACCGCGGTCTCGATGGACTGACCAACGGACAGCAACTGTTCGCGCAAACGCATGCGCTCCATGTTGAACATGTTGGAGGACCACTTGCGGGGTTCGAACGCCGCGAAGGCCTCAGCATCCAGACCCCGGAACGGCTCGCCGAAGGACAAAGGCGTTTCCTCCCAGTGCGACGCGGTGGTGCGCGTCAGAAACGAGTCGGCAGTCTAATCGAACGGAGGGTGCTTGCCAAGCCGTGCCACAAGGTGAATGCAGCCCCGGGGACCTCGAGGTCGGCAAGGAACAGATCCTTGATGCTGGACGCGGGGATACGTCCCGCCCGAAACGCGGTCCACAGCCGTTCGCCCATCTCGTACCCCAGGAGGTGGACCACCGGCCCCATCAGATCGGCCCCCAGTTCGCCCAGGCCGCCCTGCAGCCCCAGCGCCTTGAGGTGCAGGTCGAAGCTGTCCGGCATGAACGTCCGTCGCCACTGGCGGGTTCGATGCCATCCGGCCAGTTGCACAGCCACCGCCAGCTCCGGCGACAGGTCGTCGATCCCCGACTCCGCGCGCCCGTTGCGCCCGATGTGACGCAGCAGGGACTCGCTGGGCGGCTTGCGCTTGGGGTTGAACACCTTGGCGCCGAAGTACCCGATCGCCTCGTGCAGCGAGCGCCCGTAGAAGAAATCAGACGGATCCTCGGGCAGTTCGCCGGACGCCAGGCGGGACTTCAGGAAGTGGGCCGCCTCCTCGCCCAGGTGCGTCGGCCCCAGGTGCGCCAGGTAGACCAGGTCCAGCGACGGCATGCACAGCGACTCGCCCGACTCCACGTGCCTCACCAGCATCCTGAAGGTGTCCGGATCCAGGCGCGACTCCAGCGACTGCAGGGGCGCCAGGTCGCCCGGGCCGCACACCGTGACGCCGTCCAGGATCCCGGTGGCGCGCACGCCGATGAAGCGCGCCAGGGCCACCAGGTACCGCATGAACTCCCGTCGCACCGCGGCCCGATCGCCGGCCTCGGCCGCCTCCTCGCCGGACATGGCCGCCAGGAACGACGCCTGGGCCGCGATGGGCGTGCTGACGGGAACCACGAAGCGATCCTGGTCCAGGCGCACCGCGTCCACGCTGTCCTGCAGGCCGCGCTCCATCAGTTCGAACCACAGCGGGTCCAGGTTCTGGTGGATCGTCAGGACGGTGGCCCGGATCCCCAGGCGCTCCAGCGCCCTCGCCAGTTCCAGGGGCAGGTGGTTGGGCGCCAGGTGCGCCTCCCCCATCAGGACGGCCACCTTGTTCAAGGGGGACTCGCGGATCGATTCGGCGATGCGCCAGGCGGCGAAGGCCGATCGGGACCACACGGTCCCGCACTCGGCGGCCGGGCAGTCCAGGGCCAGGACCCGGGCCTTGCGCTTCTGGGCGTGCTCGAAGATCGGCCGGAAATTCGGCCACACCTGGTACGAAGGCCACGACCGGGCGTACTCGGTCCTGCGCAGGAAGGCCTCGTCCTGGATCCGGCCGCCCACGTAGTCGTCCACGGGCTTCTGGTAGCGGGCCGAAACGAACTCCAGTCCCACGGTCAGGTGCTTCGCGCGGATCGCCCGCAGGACCCGCACGAAGCCCCGCTGCGACTGCTTCAGGGAGTGGTAGTCCCCCACCAGGATCACCCGGGCGTGGCGGATCGCCGACCGCAGCGCGGCGGGCGTGGACGGCTGCCAGTCCGACGGGATGGACTTCGCCAGGTCGGCCTCGTACCGATCCAGGTCCTGGCGCGTGAACCGTCGGGGAGTGCTGACCAATTCCCGGATGCGACGTTCGTTGGCCTCGTACAGTCGCTGGTGCAGTTCCCGCAGTTGCCCGCTGCCGACCATGGGCCACCCCCCGTCCCGAATATTCTAGGCCATCCCGAGGAGGGGGGCACGTCGGCGCCCCCCGAAGCGTTGACGGACAAGGGCTGTCGTGGTATTCGCAGTGGGCTCCACGAGCAGAAGAATGATCGAAATCGACCCGGCGACCCTGGACGGTCCTGCGTCCCACCGACTGCTGACCGGGCTGTTCGTGCCCCGCCCGATCGCCTTCGTGGGGACGGTGTCCGAGGACGGCATTCCGAACTGCGCGCCCTTCTCGTTCGCGAACGGCGTTTCGTCGCACCCGCCGATCCTGATGGTGTCGTTTTCGCCCCGTCGGGACGGCTCGCAGAAGGACACGCTGCGCAACGCCATCCGGACCGGCGAGTTCACGGTGAACATCGTGGACGAGGCCCTGATGCAGCGCATGCACCAGGCGTCCGCCACGCTGCCTCCCGAGGCGTCCGAGTTCGAGGCGACCGGCCTGACCCTGCTGCCGTCGATCCGCATCCGGGCGCCCGGCATCGCCGAATCGCCCGCCACGATGGAATGCCGCGTCCGGCAGGTCATCCCGATCGAGGGCACGATCAGCACGATGCTGCTGGGCGACGTGGTGTACTACCGCCTGCGGGACGACCTGATGGAATACGGCCGGGTCCGCACCGATCGCCTGCGGGCCGTGGGCCGACTGGGGCCCGACTGCTACATGGTGGTCGACAACATCATCACCCTTCCCCCGGTGAAGTGAGGCCGTTGATGGACCTGCGCCCCCTGGACATCCGCCCCGATTCGTCCGTCGTCGTCCTGACGGGGGCCGGCATTTCGGCCGAGTCCGGCATCGCCACCTTCCGGGATTCCGGGGGCCTGTGGGAACAGCACGACGTCCGCCAGGTGGCCACGCCCGAGGGCTTCGCGGCGAACCCCGACCTGGTGTGGCGCTTCTACAGCGAGCGTCGTCGCCAGGCCCGCACGGTCGAACCGAACGCCGGCCACTTCGCCATGGCGGCGCTGGAGCGCTTCCTGGCCGCGCGCGGCCGGTTCACGCTGGTGACGCAGAACGTGGACGGCCTGCACCAGCGGGCGGGATCGCGGCGGATCCTCCCCGTCCACGGGTCGCTGTACCGGACGCGCTGCGCCAACGTCGACTGCGAAAACGGGTCGAAGTCCTGGGACGACGAATCGCTGCATCTGGACGGGGCGCCCCACTGCCACAAGTGCGGCGGGCTGCTGCGACCCGACATCGTGTGGTTCGGCGAATACCTGGACCCGGCCATCGAGTCGGCCGCACGGGAGGCCATCGCGGACTGCGACCTGTTCCTGGCGGTGGGCACCTCGGGCGCCGTGTGGCCCGTTGCCGGCTACGTGGAAATCGCCCTGGCCCGGGGGGCCCTGACCGTCCTGGTGAACCTGGAACGGCCCGAAAACGTGTCGCGCTTCTCGGAAGTCCACCTGGGCAAGGCCGCCGAACTGCTGCCGCTGCTGCTTCCGGGCGCATAGATCGTCGCGCGTCGCGCCCCCTAGGCTCCCGCCGCCTTCATCGCCGCCTCGACCAGGCCTCCGCCGCGCCGCAACCGCTGTTCCAGGATTTCCACGTCCGGCGACACCGCGCGATCCCCGGTGACCGGGGGCACGTCGGCGCGCACGACGGCCATCGCGGCCCGCACGCCCCGTCCCGGCTGCCGGGGCGCCCGACGATCCACGCCCGCGGCCGCGCACATCGCCTCGATGGCCAGCACGTACCGGACGTTGTCGACCACCTGCCGGGCCTTCAGGGCCGCCGTCATGCCCATGCTGACGTGGTCTTCCCGGTTCGCCGACGACGGGATGCTGTCCACCGAGGCCGGGTGGGCCAGGATCTTGTTTTCCGACACCAGGGCCGCCGCCGTGACCTGCGCGATCATCAGCCCGCTGCACAGACCGGAATGGGCGGCCAGGAACGGCGGCAACCCCTCGGACAGGCTGGGGTTCAACAGGTGTTCCACCCGCCGCTCGCTGATCGCGCCCAGTTCGGCCGTGGCGATGGCCAGCAGGTCCAGCGCGATGGCCACGGGCTCGCCGTGGAAATTCCCCCCCGACAGGATCGAGCCGTCCTCGAACACCAGGGGATTGTCGGTGGCGCTGTTCATTTCGATCTCGACCACGGACCGGATCCACGCCATGGCGTCCCCGGCCGCGCCGTGCACCTGGGGCATGCACCGCACCGAGTAGGGATCCTGCACCTTGTGGTGCTGCCCGCCCCGGTGCGATTCCCGGATCTCGCTGTCGGCCAGCAGGGCCCGCAACCGGACCCCCGACGCGACCTGCCCCGGGTGCGGCCGCGCCTCCAGGACGCGGGCGTCGAAGGCGTCGGGCGTGCCCAGGACCGCCTCCAGCGTCATCGCGCCGACCACGTCGGCGGCCCGGGCCAGGTGTTCCGCATCGGCCAGCGCCAGCGCCCCCACCCCGGTCAGCACCTGCGTCCCGTTCACCAGGGCCAGGCCTTCCTTGGGCTCCAGGACCAGCGGCGTCAGCCCGGCCCGGGACAGGGCCTCGGCGCCCGACAGGACCTCGTCGCCCACCCTCGCCTTCCCTTCGCCCACCAGCACCAGCGCCAGGTGGGCCAGGGGCGCCAGGTCGCCCGACGCACCCACGGACCCCCGGGACGGGATCACCGGATGGATTCGCGCGTTCAGCAGCGCCACCATCAATTGCGCGACCGCCGGCCGGACGCCCGCGTTGCCCGTGGCCAGCACCTGCGCCCGCAGCAGCATCGCCGCCCGCACGTCGTCCTCGGGCAGCGGGGTCCCGACCCCGGCGGCATGGCTGCGCACCAGGTTCAATTGCAGCGCGGCCAGGTCCTCCCGGGAAATGGGCACCTCGGCCAGGGCTCCGAAGCCCGTGTTGATGCCGTAGTGCGGCAGGTCGTCGGCGAGGTGGGCTTCGACCACGGCCCGGCCCCGGGCGATCCGCCGCACGGCCTCGTCGGTCAGGACGACCGTCGCCCCGTCCCGGGCCACGGCCACCAGGTCCTCCAACGCCAGCCGGTTCCCGATCTGCACGGTCGTCATCGGTATCTCCTGATTGAATCCGGCACCGGTCAAAACGCACGTCCCGCGCGATTGTAGTCCAAGCGTGACGCGGGGAAAGGGCCTCCTTGATGCAACCCGACAAATGTTGTGCTAGTTTTCCGCGACTCTTTTGCGAGACTCGCAATGTCCGAAGAGACCAACGTCACCGCGACCCCGGCCGTCAATGCCGTGGAACACCGCCAGGCCATCCAGACCGTGCTGGACCAGATCCGCCCCGCCCTGCAGAACGACGGCGGCGATTGCGAGCTCGTGGACGTATCGGAGGACGGCAAGACCGTTTTCCTGCGGCTGCAGGGCGCATGCGCCCATTGCCCGTCGTCGATGTACACGCTGAAGTACGGGATCGAGTCGGTCCTGCGCGAGATGGTCCCCGGTGTCGAGACCGTCGAACCGGTCTGAACAAGTAAAGTGTTGACAAGCAGCGCCGGCCTCCTGTATCTTCCAACCCGCTTTGAGGCCCCGGGCGAATAGCTCAGTTGGTAGAGCACCGGTTTTACACGCCGGGGGTCACAGGTTCGAACCCTGTTTCGCCCACTGGCGACGGGGTGTCTGTTCAGGTCCTTGAAATGCTGGGGTGGTAGTTAAGTCGGTTATAACGCCGGCCTGTCAAGCCGGAGGCCGCGGGTTCGAGTCCCGTCCACCCCGCTACGGGAAAACACGAAGAAGCCCTGGGAAACCGGGGCTTTTTCGTATCTACCGATCCAGGTTCCACCCTTCAGAACGACATCCCCCGCCCGGCCAGATCGCGTCGCAGGTCCTCGGCCCCGGTGAACAGGACCGCCTGCATCCCGAACGCGAGGGCCCCGTCCACGTTGCGCTGCAGATCGTCCACGAACAGGCAGTGCGCCGGCGCGATTCCGACCGCATCAACCGCGGCGGCGTACATCGCGGGCGCGGGCTTCGTGGCGCCGACCTCGTACGAAACCACCGGGTTCGGAATGCGGCCGACGAAGGGGAACGTGGCCTGGCAGTAAGGGAAGTGCAGCCGGTCGGTGTCGGACAGCAGGCCCAGGGTCACGACGGACGCCAGGTCGGCCAGCAGCGTCTCCATGCCCGGAATGGGTTCAAACACCTCGCACCATTGCCGGACGAACGCGTCGTAGTCCAGGGACAGCCCCGCACGGCGGCAGAACTCCGCGTGGAAGTCCCGGGGCGTCACCCGCCCGACGTGGAAGCGGATCAACAGTTCGTTGTCCCGCAACGACCCGATGCTGGCCGGATCCCCGCCCCCGATCCGCATCAGGTCATGCCAGAGGCCCCGGTCCAGGTCCACGTCCACCAGGACGCGCCCGAGGTCGAAGATCACTGCGTCCACGTTCGCCATCGCCGCCTCTAAGGTTTCGCCCACACGCCGCACAGCGGCATGGTAGCGCGTCCCCGCCTCGGGTACACTAGCCGCCGTGGGATTCGACGTCGCCCGAGCAGCCCTGGAGGCCTCCACCAGCCGCCTGCCCTTCCTGGACCGGCTGCTGTCGTACCTCTATTTCGCGGAACTCGACGTCCTGGAACAGTCCACGTGGGACCAGTTCGGCCACGGCGTGACCGTGCTGGGCCGGCGGGGACCCGACCGCCCCGGGCACGGCGTCATCCTGGCCGCTCCCCTGCCCCGTGCGTCCACTCTGGCAGGCTTGTCCCCCGATTCCGCCGACTTCGGCCGTGCCGGCACGCTGCTGGCGCTGGCCTGGGCGATCGCCTCGCTGGAGGACGCCGACCTGCGTGCGCCGGTGACCCTGGTCGCCGCCCGCCCCGATCCCCTGGGCACCGGCCTGCGATCGGTCCTGGATGACCGGTTCACCGTCGGCCACCAGGTGATCGCGGCCGCCGCCACCGGGCCGACGGCCACCACGCCGGGATGCGCGGTCGTGGTCGTGTCGGTCGAAACCCGGGTCCCGGTCCATCCCCTGCGAGCCCCCCTGCGGGACGTGGTGACGCTGTCGTCCAACGGGGCCTCCGGCGCCGGCAGCATGTCGGCCCTGTCGTCCCTGGAATCGACGATCCGCGACCGATCCCTGGACCCCCTGGAACTGCATCCGGCCCCCGGGATCCACCTGGGCGAACCGGACCCGTTCCGCCTGACCGTGGGGCTCCGGACGGCGGACTTCCAGGCTCCGACAGGCTGGCGGGTCGAAGCCCACCCGGGGTCCGTCGGCAGCACGGGTTCGTCCCTGGAGCGGGTCCTGGCCCTGGCCGCGACCCTCACGCGTGCCACCGCCGAGGTTGCGCGCGCCTGGGATCGGGCCGGGCTCCCTGCACCCGGGGAGTCCTTCCGGATCGTGGACCACGGCTCCATCGACCCGGCAACGACGCTGCTGGCCCTGGCGCTGCCGCCGGCGGCCGTCACCCCCCCGACGCTGGAAGACCTGGCCTCGCGCCTGTCCGCGGTGGACGGGATCCGCGCCACGGTGGTCCAGGTCTTCGTCCCGGCCCCTTCGGACGACGCTGCGGCCGGGGCTCCGGGACTGCTGGACACGGCGTCGTGCCTGCTGGGCTGCGTGCCGCGTGTCACGGCCCTCGGTCCCCGGCCCGGCGCGCTGTCCGACGACCCGCCCACCCGGATTCGCGAATGGGGCGTGCGATACCGGGATGAACTGCGCGCCGCCCTCCAGTCTCCCTCGCCCCGGAGGTCCCCATGATCCGCACCGGAGCCGATCGCCTGTGCGACGACGCCGCGCACCTGCTGGCGGGGCGCCACTGGGCCCTGGTCTGCCACGCGGCCTCGGTGGACGGGCACCTGCGGTACGTGTTCGACCGGCTGTGCGCCGACCCGCGGACCCGTCCCACGATGCTGCTGGCCCCCGAGCACGGCCTCTTCGGCGAACGCCTGTACATGGAATCGGTCCCGGACGCCCTGGACCCGTTCCTGGGCCTCCCGGTCGTCAGCCTCTACGGCGATGACGCGGACTCCCTGGCGCCCTCCCCTGCGCGCCTGTCGGGGCTGGACGCGGTGGTGGTGGACCTGCAGGACGTCGGCGCGCGCTACTACACGTACCTTGCGACGTTGGCCATGACGATGGACGCCTGTGCCGCTGCCGGCGTGCCCGTCATCGTCGCCGATCGCCCGAACCCCATCGGGTGCAGTGCCGTCGAAGGCAACCTTCCGCGCGCACACCTGAAGTCCTTCGTGTCGTGGCTGCCCCTGCCGAACCGCCACGGCCTGACCGCCGGCGAAGCGGCCCGCCTGCACGCGTCCACGCTGCCGAACCTGGACCTGACGGTGCTGCCGTGCGAGGGACTGCGGCGCGACATGCTGTGGCCCGACACCGGCCTGCCCTTCGTGCTGCCGTCGCCGAACATCCCGACCTGGGAAACCGCCCTGGTCTACCCCGGGATGTGCCTGCTGGAGGGCACGAACCTCAGCGAGGGCCGCGGGACCACGATGCCGTTCTTCCTGTTCGGAGCGCCCTGGATCACGGATCCCCGGCGACTGGTGGCCACCCTGGACGCCTGGCGCCTTCCCGGCGTCGCCTTCCGCCCGACGTACTTCACCCCGAACCTGGACAAGTGGGCCGGCCGGCGCTGTGGAGGCGCCCAACTGGTCGTGACGGACGTCCACGCCTTCCGGCCGCTGCTGGCCGGACTGGCGGTGCTGGCCGCCGCCATCGCCAACCACCCCGACGACTTCGCCCTGCGGACGGAAGCCTACGAATTCGTGCACGACCGTCTGGCCATGGACCTGCTGCTGGGCGACGAAGCCCTGCGGCAAGACCTCCTGGCCGGCGCCTCCCCCTGGGACCTCGCCGCGGCGATGGGCGCCGAAACCGCCGCCTTCGACGACGCCCGCCGGCCCTTCCTGCTGGTTCCGGACTGAGGGTTTCCCGAAGCGCAAATCCAACTGTACTTGCACTATTGCCGAGGCTTCTTATAATTACAGTTAGACTTGCTGCGGGTGGCGCAATGCTTCTCGATGTCCTGTCGGAGCAGAATCCCCAGTGGCAGAACGACGGTCGCGGCCAGGGGCCGGGATTCGAGCGCGACATCGTCGCGAGGCTCGAGCCGATTCTTTCCGGTCCGCTTCCGGGAGGGGTGCGCCGTGCCGTGGTTCTTTCGGGCCTGAGGAGATCCGGCAAGAGCACCGTGCTGCGCCAGTTGGCCTCGCGCCTCGCGCGCCAGGCGGAGTCCCCGACCGACGTCGTGTACCTCGATCTCGGCGATCCCCGGATTCTCGGCATCTCGGTCGAGGGACTGCTGGAAGCGACGGGGCTTCTTCGCACCCGACCCGCCACGCGAACCCTCTTGCTGGACGAGGTTGGCCACGACCGGGTGTGGCCGGACTCCATCAAGCGCCTCGTCGATCTGGGCCCGGACGCTCCCGGAATCATTGTCGCCGACTCGGCCGCTGCCCGGCTGCGGGCCAGTCCCGGTGGTGAAACGGCCGTCGGGCGCCGGATCGACCTCGAACTCACTCCGATGACCCTCGGGGAAATCGCGCGCGCAAGTGGATTGTCCACCGGAGATCCCAGGGACGCAGACCCTCAGCGCCTGGGCATGCTCGCGGACGAGTACCTGGTCCGCGGAGGGCTCCCTGAGGTAGCCCTTCCCGGCTCCCCCTCGTTCACCTCGGGCGACGCCTATCGAATCCTCCGGGAGGACGCAGCCAATATCCTTGCCCTGGATGCCCCCCGGATCCGGGAGGTACGAGATGTCCATGCCCTCCGGCGTCTGTGGGCGATGCTGGCGCGCGGCGCCTCGCTCTCGCTGAACGTTGGCAAGATCGCGTCAGCACTGGAAATCTCACGCCAGACAGTCGAGCAGTTGCTTTCCGTCCTCAGCGAACTGTTCCTGGTCCGGGAAGTCCCGTGCCGTGGAGATGGTCCGGCCGCACCGATTCGGAATCCACCGAAGTGGCTGGTTGCCGACCCTGGAATCGCGGCGGCGCACCTGACCGAGAACGAGCGTGGTGACCCGGTGCACCGCGGGTATCTCGTCGAGTCGGCGGCCGCGTTACACCTCGCTGCCGCCCGGCAGGAGCTTCCCGGTCTGGAGATCACGTACGCCAGGGCCGCCAAGGAGATCGATTTCGTGGTTCGTCATCCGGACATTGAGACGGTCGGAATCGAGATGAAGCACTTCGACCGGCCCGCGGAGGCGGTGGACGACGAGCGCGCGGCGCGGGTTGCCGCGGAGTTCGGGGTTCGGACACTGATTCGCGTCACGCGCCAACCCGTGCCACGCCTGGCAGTCGTTGCCGGGTGCACCATTCGGACCGAGCCCCTCTGGCGATTCCTGAACTGGCCCGTACCCCTGTTGAAGGGAGGCATCGAGCCATGAGCGATCAGCCCCGGTCCTACCTGGGTGCTATCGAGGACCGTACGCACGAGTTCAAGGGGCCTGATGCTTCCCTGGACGCGATTCTTGCAGCGGTCGTTGCGTTCCTGAACACCGACGGTGGCGAAGTGGTTGTCGGGGTCGTCGCCCCGGGTCCAGAGTCAGTCGCCAGCACAGAACCGGGCGTGGCGGAGCCTCACCTCCTGAAGGACCGGCTGGAGCAGGCGCTGCCTTCCCGGGTTGATCCACCTCCGCCCGCAGGGGCCACGGAGGTGACGGTCGTCCGAACGCCGGCCGGCAACGCGCTGGTCCGGATCGTCGCGCGGAAATCCGGGCAAGGACCTCACGCCCTCCGGCACGGCAACACCGCCACCTTCTGGGTACGGGAGGGGGCGCACCTGCGCGCACTCTCCATTGCAGAAACTTTCGCGCGCGTGCGCGAGGTCGACGGAGAGCCGGACGTCCTGGCACGCTCGGAGGAAGAGTTCCGATCCGGGATCGAGTGCGCGAGCGCCAGTGCGAACGCCAAGGCCCCCGCCCTGTTCGTGGGCTTCCACCCCGTTCGGGAACCGAAGTTTACCGAATCGGCGTGGACGCGCGTTCGCGAACGGATCGCGGAAGGTCTCCGCTCGGAAGCACCATTGGGCCTGCGCAGAAGCGGATTCACCTTCGCCCTCTGGCCGCACTGGGAGCCTGAGGTTCCCAGTGCACGCGACCGGGTCGCACTGGGACGTGGGCGGCCGCTCTTCCGGATCGTGGAGGTGCAACGGAACGGCACGGTCTGGGGCGCCTGGAGCCATGAACTCGACTCGAAGACAGTCGTCACCCGCGCGGGTCTGAACGCGATCGCGATCCCCGCGATGGTCATCACCGAATTTGTCGTGTCCGTCGCGAAGTTGGCCATGCATTCGATGAATGAAGCAGGAACCACCGGGAATGTCGTAGGACGAGTCGCCCTGTTCTCGAGCACACCGGTGCTGTTGCATGGGCCCGGCGAACTGGCGACGTTCCATGCCCAGGCGGTAGGCCAGCCGCTGACCGATCTGCCGCTCGACTCCGGCCCCATCAGCATGGACAACGTGATGGACGAGTCTGCGTCCACGGATCTGGTCCGCGAGTTGCTGACCCGCTGGTTCGATCTGACCGGAAACCCGGACGCGTGGCGCGCCTTCCGCAGCCAAACCGGATGGCGATTCCCGTAGGTCGCCGGTTCAGATCCAACCCCTACTTCACGCACTGGCCCGTGGTCGAATCGCAGGTCGTCCCCGTCAGCGCGGCGCAGTCGAGGTCCGCCTGGCACCTCGAGGTGCACTGCCGGGAAACCGTCCCGCAGATCGCGGTGCCGCCGCAGTTCGCGTCGGTGGTGCACTGGCAGGCTCCCTCGAAGCCGCAGGATCGCGCGTTGTTGGCGCAGTATGCGCTTTGGGACTCGCCCGGGTCCAGGCACGGCAATGCGCACACCTTGGCGGACGAGCACTTCTTCATGCTGGTGTTGTACCAGGTCTTGCAGTCGTCGTCGGTGTCGCAGGGCAGGTAGAACAGCCCCGGAATGAAGCACTGGCCGGTCGCCAGGTTGCAGACCTCCTTGTCGGACTGCAGGGGATCCGTGAAACAGTCGCGATGGCTGGTGCACGTCGTCGGGCCGACCGCGTCCACGCCTACGTCCGCATCCACCTGCAACTCCGAATCCGACGTGGCGTCCGGCTGCGCCGTGGAATTCGACGCATCGCAGGCCACGAACAGCGCCGGCAGGACGAAGAGGGCGGTACACCGGTTCATTGGGGTCACTCCTCGCAAGGGTTTTCAGCCATCGCCGGGTCGATCGCGCCGGCAGGCCGCGGTTTATCACACTCGTCACCGCCGTGCCAAGCCGGATCGGCGCGACGGGTCTTCGAAAGGTCCTCTTCCCTCCAGGAACATTCCTGCCGGGTTTGCGCAGCGGGGGGGTGAATCGGTACTGTCTACCCAGTAGCGAATCGGGAGGGTGTCATGGGCAGAAGAACGGTCCAGGCCGCGTGGTTCCTGGCGGCCCTGGCGATGGCGTCCTGCGGAAGTGACACAGGGACCTCGTCGGATGCCGATCCGGGCGCGCAGGACACGGCGGACGTCGCGGACTCGCCGAATGGCGGAGTCCCCGAATGGTGCTCGGCGTTGCCGGCGTGCGAAGGATCGATGAGGGACTGTCCGGACCACTGCACGCGCTATACCGCGACCTGCTGTGCGATGGACGTTCCCCCAAACTACCAGCGGGGCGACGCGGCGTTCTGCGTGTGCCCGGACGTGCTGGAACCCGGCCTCGACTATGGGCCAACCCCTGACTGCTGCGGCCTCTGCGTGAAGGAGTGCGGAGCGCACGTTTGCGGCCCGTCCAACTGCTGGGAGTATTCCTGCGGCGAATGCCCTGACTCCACCACGACCTGCGTCCAGGGGGCATGTGAACCGAACTGCGATTGGCCGGTGTTCAAGGCGGACATCGACTGGGGTCCGGCGGGAGCCATCTCCTCGCTGACGACCCCGACCGATGCCGCCGTCGTCAAGTCGCTGTGCTTCGACTACACCGGCGACGGCCTGGGCGACAACGGCCTCAAGGGCCTGGCGGGGCAGGTCAACGGCCCCCTCGCCGACGCGGTCAGCGGGGGGGCGATCGCGATCCTGTTCGAACTGCCGGGTGTGACCGACTTCGCCAACACGGGGTCCTTCCAGTTGAACGGCCTGCTGGGCAAATCCGCGGCTACGCCGGTGGCGACTACGGGCGACTTCACCGTCCAGGAAGCCTCGTACATCACGGAAGTCTGCCAGCCCATGATCTACTTCAAGAACGCTTCAATCACCGCCGGCGCCCTGGCCGCCGGTCCGTCCGAGTTCCAGTTGTCCGTCCCGGTCTCCGACGGTGTGGTGATCGACGCAACCGTCCTCCAGGCGAAGATCAAGGCCGACGTCACCGCCGGCGCAACGACTGCCGGCTTCGAGGCGACGAACGGCGTCCTGTCGGGCATCCTGACCAAACAGGAACTGGAAACGGCGCTGGCCAGACTGCAGGCCACCTGCGACGCGGCACCAGCCAATGCCAAACCCGACTTCTGCAGCTACCTGAAGGTCGCAACCTCGGCGATGAACCTGCTGTTCGATCTGCACCAGGTCGGTGACGGGACCTTCGTCGCCAAGACGAAGGAACTCCCCGGCGACGCCGCGTCCCTGTGCCTGACCTTCACCCTGTCCCAAGCGAAGATCACGGGCTTCGAGCCATCCGCGGCGCCCTGAGCCCGCGCTACGCGTCGGTCCGGACTTGAGGTAGTATTCGGTGCCCGAATCCGGAGCCCATTCGTGCCCACAGCCCGCGCCGTGAAGGACATCGCGCTGTTCGGGGGGTCCTTCGACCCACCCCATTGCGCCCACGTGATGGCGATGTCGTACGTACTCACCTGCACGCCCTGCACGGAAGCCTGGGTCCTCCCGGTGTTCCACCACGCCTTCGCCAAGGACAGCGCGCCCTTCGACACCCGCCTGGCCCTGTGCCGCGCCGCCTTCGCCTGCTTCGGCCGCCGGGTCCGCGTGCTGGACGTCGAGTCCCGCCTCCCGTCGCCCTCCTACACCGTGGACACCCTGCGGCACCTGACACGACGCCACCCGGGGGCCCGTTTCCACCTGGTCGTCGGAACCGACATCCTGGCCGAAACCGACCGCTGGCGCGACTTCCCGGAAGTGACGCGACTGGCCCGCATGCTGATCCTGAACCGGGGCGCGATCGACCCCCGGGCCGTGGGACCGGTCTTCCCCCCGGTGTCCTCGTCGGCCATCCGGGCGGACCTCGCCGCCGGTCGGGACGTTTCCGACCGCGTCCCGGCGTCCGTCCTGGACCTTGTCCGCAAGGCGGGCCTGTACGGCAGCGGGGTGCCCGCATGACCGCCGGCGCTCCGGGCCCCGTGATCATCGTCGGCGCAGGTCGCGCCGGAACCGGCATCGGGCTGGCGCTGGCGATGGCCGGCTTCCCGGTCACCCTGGTGTCCCGGGACGCGCCGCGACGCGTCGGCCCCCTGGACATCCGCCCGTACGGCGACCCGACCCTGCCCACCGGCACCGCCCCCTGGATCCTCGCGGTCCCGGATCGCCTGATCGCCGCCACCTGCCGCGCACTGCACGAGTCCGGTTTCCTGGGGGCCAGTTCCGTGGTCGGCCACCTCTCGGGCGCCCTCCCCGCCTCGATTTTGACGGATGCGATCGGGCCCCTGGCCGGACGCTTTTCGGCGCATCCCCTGCTGGCGTTCCCCCTCCCGTTCCCTCCGCGCCCCATGCCCCATGGGACGACGGTCCTGATCGAAGGCGATCCCACCGGCGAACTGGTGGCCCACGCCCTGTTCGGTGCGGCCGGTGCCGAAACCGCCGCGGTGGATCCGGCCCGCAAGCCCCTGGTGCACGCCGCCGCCGTTCTATCGGCGAACCTTGCCGCCGCCCTCGTGTGGTCCGCCGCCGACGCCCTGCGCGACTCCGGCGTGCCGGACCCGCTGAAGGTGTCCACCCGCCTCCTGAAAAGCCTGGTCGACAACCTGGGTGATCGGCCCGATGCCGCCGCCCTCACCGGTCCCATCGCCCGCGGCGACGCGCCGACGGTCCTGGCAAACCTCGCGGCCCTCGAGGCCCGGGATCCCTCCCTGGGACGCCTGTACCGCGACCTCGCCCTGCGGCTCGCCGACGCCCTTCGGGATGCCGGCACCCTCCCGGAGGTACCATGGCGGACGATCCGCGAGATCCTCGAATCCTGAGCCCCCGCGACACGACGGACCTCCCTGCGGACCTCCCTGCGGACGTCCCTGCCGACGACGTGCCGACACGGGACGCCCCGGAAGCCGACGCCGCGGAAGACGGCGACCTGGATTCCGACGCCCCGCAGGACGACGACCCGCCGGTCCCTGCCCCACGTCCCCGGTTCCTGGGCGAAATCGTCCAGCGCCGCGCGTGGCCCCTGATTGCGATCGTCTTCGTGTTCGGCCTGTTCCTGGCCGCGGTGCCGTTCCTGTTCCAGGTCGAGCGCAGCCCCTTCACCGCCGCCCTCACCCTCTACGATCGGTTGTGTGCGCCCGGCGCATCCCCGTCCCCGGCGGACCTGTCGGTCGCGGCGCGGGCCCTGCCCCCGGATCGGCTGTCCGCGGCCCTGTCCGCCATGCCCTGCGTCCCTCGCGCCCAGTATCGCCCCCGCATGGACCCGGTCGAAGGACGGCAGTTCGGCGCCGAGCGCGCCTTCGTCGTCACGCTGGAGCGCCGCGCCGATTCGGGCGCGACCGGCCCCGAGTCGTTGCGATTCCTGGTGGAGGAGGAAGGGACCGACGTCCGCTGGTCGCCCTGGCCCGCGGGCACACCGGCGCAATAGGCGGATTGCGGAAGGTCAGGGAGTCATCACGTCAATCTTCCAGACGCCGTCTTCCCGAACCAGCACCGTGGGCGGATCGGACTTCCGGGGATCGTTGGACTTCACGAAGATCTTCACCCGGCCACCCGGCTCGTCGATCGAGCGGCACAGGACGTACGCCGGCCGCCCCGGATCGGCGACCAGTTTCCCCGCATGCTCCCGGACACGCGGCCACAGGTTCCGGCGGACGTGCGAATCGGAGGTGCCCGCCGTGAACAGTCCCGCGAACTCCAGGACCGTCGCTTCCCCATCGGGCTGCAACGCCAGTCGGTAGGCGTCCCACAGCACACCCTCCGGCGATCTGTTCCCGCCCGACCGGACGATGCGCCCCTCGGGACAGGTCGATGGCACCCGGGCCAGGGGTCCTTCGGCTTCCTCGGCCACACCGCCCACCGCACCCGAGGCGCCGCTCAACACCGCCGGCTCCGGGCCCCTGGGCTCCGGCCCCCCCGCCGCGGTCCCGCCGGGACCCTTGCAGCCCAGGGCCGCCGCCAGGGAAAGGATCCCAACGAACGCACCACGCGTCTTCATCGGGGACTCCAAGCATGAAAATGGGGAAGGTGGGGAGCGGCGCGGGTTCGGACCTACTTGAACACCTGCTCCTTCGCGGTCTGGAGCATCGGCTCCATGAAGGACTTCTTCAGCTTCAGCAGACGGTCGAACTTCACGCGCTGACGGGCGTCCGTGTACAGGGTCGTCGGCTTCTTGATGTCGCCGTCGATCAACTGGTCACTGAAGTCGTAGAACTTGGACTTGACGCCGCCCTTGGCCGGTTCCGCCGCCATCGAGGGCACGGCAATCCCCAGGACCATCACGACCGCCAGCAACCAACCGAAGCGCGCCATGCAGCACCTCCCTGTCAGACCCCCGGGACCATCCGGTGGGGGTCGACGGATATTCTACTCACTTTCCCGTGTTCGCGTCAGCCGGAACAACAGCCGGGGCCGCCGCGGGAGCGGGAGCCGCCGGAGCCGGGGCCGGGGCCGCCGCAGGAGCCGCCGCCGCAGGAGCCACAGCCGGAGCCACAGCCGGAGCCGCAGCCGGTGCCGCAGCCGCCGGGACCGCAGCCGGAGCCGCCGGATCCTTCTTTTCCTCGACCGGGGGCTCGGGCGGCATCAGGATCATCCCGCCGTTGGCCTTCATTTCCTTCAGGACGGGCAGTTTGGCCTTGATCGGGTCGTTGGCCGGCGGGTTGCCCTTGGACACCCACAGGTCGTAGTTCTCGATGGCCTTGCCCAGGTCGTTCAACTGCGACTCGTAGATCTTGCCGATGCGGGCATACAGGACGGCACGATCCGGGTCTTCCTTCAACGCCTTCTGCCAGCGGTCCAGCGCGTCCTGGGGCTTGTGCAGGCCCAGCAGGCTGGAACCCGAGCCGATCAGCGCCTCGACCTGGTTCGGCACCAGGCGCAGGGCCGCGTCGTACTGGTCCAGCGCCGCCTGGTAGTGCAGGTACTCCAGGTAGATCGCGGCGACGTTCATCCGCGCCTCGAAATTGTCCGGGTCGACCAGGATGGCCTTTTCGAACGAGGACACGGCCTGGGGCGCCTTGCCCATCTTGAAATAGGTCAGACCCAGGTTCGTCAGGGCCTCGGTGCTGTTCGCGTCCTCGCCCAGCGCCTTCTCCTCGAACACCCACCGGGCGATGCTCAACTTGCCCGCCTGGAGGTTGATCAGGCCGCGGGTGTTCAGGGCAACGACGTTCCTGGGCTGGACCAGCAGGACCTTCTTGACGAAGTCCTCGGCCGTCGCCCGGTCGCCCTTGAACAGCCAGTACAGCGCCATGGCGTTGTTCGCCGCGACGTTGTCCGGATTCTGCTGAATGACGGAATCGAAAATCTTCCGGGCTTCACCCTCGAACTCCGATGCCTTCGCCGTGTCGCCGTCGCTGCGGGCCCGCTTGGCCAGCGCCAGGTAGACCTTGCCGACGCTGGCCTGGGCGTCCAGGTTGCCCGGGTTCGCGTCCATGGCGTGCTTGTAGGTGCTGACGGCGTCCAGGGGCTTGCCGGTGCGTTCGTACAGCATGCCCAGGTTGAACCACGCCTCCAGGAAGGCCTTGTCCTTCGCAACCGCTGCCTCGAAGGAGGCCTTCGCTGTCGCGTAGTCCGGCGGAGTCTTCGAGACTGCGATGACGCCCTTCCGGAAGGCATCCTGCGCGCTCTTGTCCACGCCCTCGACGTATTCCGGCTCCTTCATCACTTCGATGCTGCGAAGGGTCAGGTCTTCCCGCTCGCTGCCCTTCCGCACTTCGCCGCCCTTGCTTTCCGGGGCGGCCGGCTTGTCGGCCTGGACCTGCTGCCCGGCGCCACCGCACCCGGCGGCAATGCCGACCAGACCCAGGAAACCGATGAACGTCATCAACCGCCGGTTCATCGCGAAACCTCCTGCGTCATCTTGACCTCGATACCGCCGCGGCGCAGCGAGCGGATGAAGGAGGTCGAAGCCAGGGTGTCCTTCACATGGTCCGCCTTCACTTCGGTGTCACCGGCCACCGGGAACGCATCCTGGTTGACCTTCACCGCGTACTCTGCGCACAGCTTGGACCACTTGTTGTAGACCTTTTCCTCGTGGGCCAGCGTCAGGGCCTTTTCGAAGGCGCGCAACGACTTTTCCTGCACGGGGCGCATGATCTCTTCGATGATCGCGCGGTACTGGTCCTGGAACGTCGGCGCAACCGTCATCCACTCCATGCCCCAGTCGAACTTCTGGATCGTGTCCAGATCGCCGGCCTTGAAGGCGTTCTGCACGACCAGGCAGTCACGCTTGTTGACGCCGGGGCACGGGCAGTCGGGGATCGGGACGTTGTCCAGTTCCTTGTAGAAGTCCCAGTACAGCAGGCCCATCTTGAACAGGGCGCCCGCCGACCAGCCGCCGGACTTGTAGTTCAGCACCAGGTCGAAGGACTTTTCGGCCTTCTGCTGCGCTTCCGCCTTGGCCTTCAGCGCGTTCGTCAGGATCTTGGTGTCGACCGTCGAGGGGATCGTCAGCACCTTGAAGTCGTCGTACAGGTAGTCGGACAGTTCGAAGGCCGCCTGGGCCGCGTACCCCTTGGAGTTCTTCACCGCGTCGGCGTTATCGCCGATCTTGTTGAAGGCATCCAGGGCCCGCTGGAACAGCGCCGACGACGTCTTCCGCTCCTTGACCTTGTCGATCTGCTTCAGGCAGGCGCCCGCACGGGCCAGGGCTTCGACCGTCAGTTCGGGGCGCTTGTAGTCCTTCTTCAGGAACGACTGGTACGCGTCATGCGCCTTGCGCAGCGAAACGACGTCGCCCTTCATCTCGTAGACGATCCCGATGCGCAGGTCCGCCTTGGCGGTTTCCGGCAGCGACGGGAACTGCTTGATGAACTTCTGGTAGACCTCGATGGCGTCCTGGTACTCGGCCAGCGCTTCCCGCAACAGGCCGGCGTTCTGCAGGGCGTCCGCCATCTGTTCCTGGTTCTTCTTCCAGGTGTCCTTCTTTTCCTGCGGGTCGGTCGCGGCCGGCTCCTTCAGGGTCTTGAACTGATCCATCGACTCGAAGGTCGCCGCGGCCTTCTCGAATTCCGTCTGGGACTCGTAGATCATGCCGATCGTGAAGATGGCTTCCGGCGCCACTTCGCTCTTCGGGTACTCCTTCACGACGCGCTGGTACATCTTGATGGCCTTGTCGGGCTCCTTCTGGCCTTCGAGGATGGCCGCCGCGTTGTACAGCATCTTGCTGCCCAGTTCCTCGTTGTCCTTGTTTTCGCCGTAGGCGCGCATCGTTTCGTCGAACGCCTGTCCGAACTTGCGCTCGGCCGACAGCATCCGGGCGTTCTCGATGACCGCGATGGCCACGATCTTCTGCAGGTCCTTCTGCGGCTTGACGCTGAAGTTCTTGGCCGCGATCAGCTTGCGCGCCCACTCCTCGACCTTCGGCCACTGCTGCAGGCGCTGGTAGCAGTCCAGCAGCGTGAAGACCGCGTAGGCCGCGAACTTCGAGTTCTGGTCGTAGTCGAACAGGATCTTCAGGCGGCTGACCGCGTCCTGGAACTTGCCGTGGCGGTAGAACACCTGGGCCGAGATGTACATGATCTCGGGGATCTTCTCGCCGCGGGTCGGGGTCTTCTTCCGGACTTCCGGGTCCTTCAGCAGGGCCGTCAGCAGTTCGACGTACTTGTCCGAGCCCTTGATGTACTCGACTTCCAGCGGGTGCAGGTCGGTTTCGGGGATCGGCGCGTCCAGCTTCTTCGGGTCGACCTTGACGACCTCGATGTTGCCCTTCTTCGCCACTTCCTGCAGGCCGGCCGCGACCATCAGTTCCTGCGTGCTGTAGATGACGCCCAGGGCGGCGTCCTCGACGTAGTCACCCTTGGTGTCGCGCTCGATGACCTTCGAGTACTGCTCCAGGGCGCGCTTGTAGTCCTTCAGTTCTTCGTACAGGATTTCCGCGAAGTAGAAGTTCACCACGTACGCCTGCTTGCTGTCGCCGAAACGCGACAGGTACACGGCGTAGTGGTCCGCGGCCTGCTTGTACAGTTCCGGCCGCTTCAGGCGCTGGGCCTCGCGGTGGTAGAAGTTCGACATGAAGAGGAGGTACTCCTCGGACATGGCGTTGGCTTCGGCCACCACTTCGTCGTTCTTCTGGTTGACGGTCCACCACGTGCCGTTGGGCTTGAAGTACTCGAGGATCTCGGTGGTGTTCGCGTCCAACTGGGCCATGTCGTTGGTGTTCTTGTAGATGCCCAGGATGATCCGGTAGTACTCGATCACGTTCTTGGTGGTCTTTTCGCGCTCGATGAAGTGCCGGAACAGCGCGATCGCGTCGATGGTCTTGTCCTGGCCGACGTACAGGTCGCCCAGCATGCGCAGCTTCTTGTAGGCCTCTTCCTCGGGCATGACCTTCAGGAAGTAGTCCTTCGCGTGCTGCCAGCCGTTCTCGATTTCCGCATACGTGACGACCAGGTCGTTCAGCGCCTGGTTCTTGAACTCGATGACGCCGCGCCCCTCGATCTTGGCCACCTGGGAAACGACCCGCTGGAACGTCTCGATCGCGGTGTCGAACTCGTGCAGGTTGAAGTAGACCCAGCCCAGCTTGTACAGGGCGTAGTTGAACATCGAGGACTTCGGGAAGTTCTGGATGATCTTCTCGTAGTTCGTCTTCGCGTAGTACAGGGAGTTCGTTTCGAAATAGTACTCGGCCATCGCCAGGTGCGATTCCGGGATGAAGCGCGACTTCGGATAGTTCTGGACCAGGCGGTTCAGGTAGTCCACGCCTTCCTTCTGCAGGGCCCGATTCTTGGTGGCCTTCCCTTCCTTCACCGCGCCCTTGCCGAGGTAGTAGTAGACCTCGTCGATGCGGATGTAGTTCGGGAACTCGCGCAGGATGCGGCGGTACAGGTCCAGCGACTGCGAGTAGTTCTCGATCGGCTCCGCCGGCTGCTCGGCCAGGGTGCCGGAGTTGAACTGCGCCATCGACCGGTCCCAGTCCGAACGCTTCTGCAGGTACTGGTACAGGCCCTCCTCCCAGTACGCCTCGGCCAGCATGTGCATGACCTTCGGCGCCCGGTCCTGGTCCTTCCGGTAGTCCGGATTGTCCAGCAACTGCTGCAGCTTGGTGATGTTCTCGCGGCGCTTTTCCGAGATGGCCCGCATCTTCGCGGCGACCGCCTCGTTGACCAGCGCTTCGGCCTGCTCCAGCGAGTACTTGCCGGTGCGCGCACCCTCGGCGGGCGCGGCGACGGCAGGCTTCGCGGGGGCGGCAGCGGCCGCGGGCTGCGCGACGGGCTGCACCTTCGTGGCCGTCTGGGCACCGACCACCCCGGGGGCGCCGGCAACCAGGCCCAACACCAGAAGAGATCCGATCGTCCTGTTCATCCGTACCTCATCCATGAACGGTCGATTTTGCCTTCCCGGCCCGAGCACGCAGGCCAGCGGATGGCGCAGCAACGACTCAACGAGCAGTCCCTATTCCTTGCACTGGCTGGTCAGAAGGCTGCGATAGAACGGGACCTCGTCGCCCCAGTACTCGCCCTCGAACGGCCACACTTCGGTGTCGCCGCCGACGATCGCGATGTTGCCGCCGCGAACCTTCTTGGAGTCGGCCTCGTCACCCTCGCCGACCGACGTCTTGATTTCGTCGGTCATGACGTTGATCGACGCCTGGTTGATGTCGACCTCGATTTCCGTCTGCTGGACCTGCGCCTCGCTGATGGAGGCCTCCAGCTCGGTCAGGATCTGCTGGATCTTCACGCCCGCACGGACCAGGCCGTCCTTCTTCAGGATGTTCAGCTTGACCGCCATTTCCTGGGCGAAGGGACCCAGCGGCGCCGCGTGGCCCCGGATCTCCTTGTCCTCGCGCTCGATCTGGCGGATGGTCCGGTACAGGTTGTAGAACTCGATGTTCGACAGCACCGGGTACGCCAGTTCCTTCGGAAGGCGGGCCGCACCGGGCTTCGGGGTGTTGATCGAGGCCACGAAGTTCAGGTAGAAGTCCTCGGGCTGACGCTGGGCGTTGATGAAGCGCTTCAGCGGGTCGAAGTACACGCCGACGTCCTGGTCGAACATCTTCAGGGCCTTTTCGGCGCGGTCGTACCGGCAGAGGTCGCCGTACGAACGGGCTTCCAGGATCCACAGTTCCGGGTAGAACGTCTGGCTGAAGAACGACGAGTGCAGGGCGTGGAAGGCGCCCAGGGCACGGGAGTAGTCGCCCTTCATCAGGTAGGTCCACGCCAGTTCGTAGAACACGGTACTGGCGCGGATGGAGTCCCGCGGAACCTTCTTGTAGTAGAAGATCGCCGCGTCGTAGTTCTCGGACTCGTAGGCGATGCGGGCCAGGGCCATGAACGCCAGGTCGATGATGGCGCCGTCGGCCTTGGTGGTTTCCGCGACGTTGATCGACTTCTGCAGGTTCTCGACGGCCGACTTGTACATCTTGTACCGCACCTGGACCAGGCCGGTCAGGTACAGCGCCTTCGCCTTGTCGGGCGACTTTTCGGACACGGACTCGAAGTGCTTCAGGGCCCGCTGGTAGTTGGCGAAGTCGTAGAAGAACTCGCCCAGGACGTAGTTGAACTCGTCCTGGAACTGCTGGCTGAAGCCCACCAGCGGGAACTTGGTCAGTTCCTCGAGGTCCGGCGGGTTGTAGATGATTTCCTGGCGCAGCGTCCGCAGCTTCCCGAAAGCCTCGCGGAAGAACGGCTTGTCCGGCCCTTCCAGCAGGACTTCGACCAGCAGCTTGGCAGCCGACTGGTACAGGCCCGCCTGGGTCAGGGCGGCGGCCATGCCGTACTTGGCGTTGTAGGCCTCGATGGTGCCCGGGGCGAAGTTGCCTTCCTGGACGAACTTCTGGAACACGCCCACGGCCTCGACCCACTTGCCGCTGTCGGACAGGGCCAGGCCACGGCGCAGGATGCCGCGGGCGTACGCGGCCTTGCGCGCCTCGTCGGCCTTGCGGGCTTCCTCGGCCAGGCGGCGCGCTTCCTCGCGCTGACGCTCTTCGGCCGCGCGAAGTTCCTCGGGGGTCTTTTCGCGGACCACGGGCGCCGGAGCCGGGGTCGGGGCCACGGCGGGCTTGCCGGCCACGGCGGGCTGACCGGCCGCGGGGGCGGCGCCGGGCTGCGGAGCGGCAGCCTTCTGGGCCGTCGCCAACATGTACTTGATCACGCCGTCGGGAACCCCGGCCTTCTTCAGTTCCAGGATGTCCTGGATCTTCAGATCGAAGACCGTATGGTCCTTGTCGATCGACTTGATGATGTCCGCCTCGGGAATCCCCAGTTTCACCAGGGTCACCACCTCGTCCCGGCTGATTGCCAGGGCGGGGGATGCCGAGACGGCGAGACCCGCGACAATCATTGTCGCCAGGAGCGCCTGCGTCAGGGTTCGCTTCATCGTCTCACCCGTTCCGTACGAGGTCCGTATCCTCGGATCGCGATGCGGTCACGTACCGCAACGCCGCGCCCATCCCGGGTCGTCACTTCGGTGCCGGCGTGAAGTACCCCAGCCCGAGCGTGACCTCGGCCAGGGACCGGACGCCGTTCGACCATTCCGAGCCGCCGTCGGGGTAGGCCGGGAAGATGTAGTGACGGTAGTCCAGCCGAAGGGCCAGGTAGTCCGTCAGGAACAGGTGCATGCCCAGGCCCAGGTTCGCCTGGAAGTTGAACGGCACGGAGCCGTAGGACTTCCGCGCTTCCCACTTCTTGTGGAGGTTGTTGTACGTCTCGGACCCGATCACGCCGAGGCCGACGAGCAGGCCGATGTCGAAGGACGTCAACTTGGCGTTGAAGATCGAAAGTTTGCCGTGGATCGGCGCCCAGTAGGCGTTGATTCCGGCGTACCAGGTCACCTTCTCGGGGATCTGGACGGACGAAATCGCGTTCCCGGAGAACTTCAGGAGGTCCTTCCGGAGATTGGTGTCCACCGACGGGACGTACGCGCCCGACAGTTCGATCGCCACCGACTCGTTCAGGAAGTAGTCGTAGCGAAGGCCCACCGGGAAGTAGTTGAAGAACGAGTCGTTCGGGATGATCCCGACCAGGATGCCAATCTCGTGGCGCTGGTCCTTTTCGAAGACTCGCTTCTGGATCACCTTGACGTCACGCTCCTTGCCCCAGACCTTGTCCAGGTTCTGGTCAAGGGCCGTGCGTTCCTCCTGGGCCGGGGCACCTTCTTCGGCGAAGGCGACCGGGATCCAGGCGCACAGGATGACGATGCCGATGACGGTCCGCAGCGCCCACCTACCGTTCATGTCTGTCCTCACTGATGTGTTCCCGTCCCACGACGCACTCGGCGCCGGAGAAACCAAAGTTCATGGGCCGTCCGGAATCCCGGGGGCCCCGCCAGCCCGTCACGGGCACGTCGCTCCGGCCGTGCAGGCGCCGCTGCAGCAGACCCCGGTCGCGCAGGTCGTGAGATCCGCGGCGTTCACCAGGTTGCACAGGGCGTCGTACACCTTGCAGTCGTCGGTCGAGGTCAGGCAACTGGCCCAGCAGCAGGCGCCGTCCGTCCCGCAGACGGTGTCGTCGGGCTTCTGGGTCGTCGTGCAAATCTGGTCGCCGCCGCGGCACGCAACCGACGAGCAGTCGTCGACGGCCGGGTACCACGCGCAGGAGTCGCCGGCCGCGCAGGGAATGCGGATCGCGCCGCGCAGGTCCAGCCCGGGGATGTTCTGGCCGCCCGTCGGCGCCACGTAGCCGACGCGCAGGTCGTACTGGGCGTCGGGGGTCAGGTCGCCCGACAGCAGCTTGACGACGCCGCCGACCGCCAGTTCCGAGCCCAGGGGCAGGCGCCCGATCGCCAGGTCCGGCACGTCCACGGCCAGCGTCCAGGCGCCGGCCAGGGCGCCGCGCAGGCGCTGGACCGCCATCAGCAGGGCCGACCGCAGGGATTCCGCGGAGGTCCCGGTCTGGAGGTCCTGGGCGTTGATGAACGTGTAGTGGCCGCCGGTCCGGCAGGCGATTTCCTGCTGGCGCGGATCCCGGTCCTTGTATCCCAGGGCCTGGAACTGGATGAAGGACACGTGCACCGGCACCTCGTTCGCCGGCAGGTACTTGCCTTCGCCGTCCTTCAGGTCGGCTTCCAGGACCGTCAGGAAGTTCTCGAAGGACGTTTCGGCGCAGGCGTTGTCCTGCTTGAACTCGACGTACTTGCCCGCCTTCTTCTGCCGCAGGACCGGCTGGAAGTCCGGGGAATCCGGGTGGCAGGTGTCGGGGCCGTCGGTGATGACGACCATGTGGCGCACGCGGGAGCCGACGCCGGACTTCATGTAGGAGTAGACGTCCGAGACGGCGGCCCACAGGGGGGTCCGGCCCTTCGCGTTGACGCCCAGCGTCGTGAAGTCCTTGCCCGTCAGCGTGCAGCCGGCGGCCTTTTCGGCCGTGGTGCAGCCGAAGACCACCGTGCGGTTCGCGCCGAAGCAGTCGCGCCGACGATCGTCTTCCTTGGCGCCGGCGATGTCACACACGATCTTCGGGGTGGAGCCGACCGTCTCGCCGAACTGGAACACGCCGGCGCGGTCGTTGGGGTTCAGCAGGCTGAAGAAGGACTTGATGGCCGTCAGGCGCTGGCCGTCCGGATCCGAGGCGTGGGCCTTGAAGTTGACCGGATCCCAGGGGCCCGAGCTGCCGCCCATGACTTCCAGGTCCGTTTCGGTTTCGACAAAACCCTTCATGGAGCCCGACTGGTCCACCAGCACGGCGATGGCCATCGCGTCGCGATCGGACGCCGACGGACGGTACTCGTTGGTGAAGTAGCTGCGGTAGTTCAACTTCTGGGGCGTCGCGTCCCGGGGACCGACCACACCCTGGCACGCGGCCACGCCGGTCAGATCCACGTCCGGATAGGACTCGAGGCACTCGACGTCCACGCGGAAATCGGCTTCGGAGATGGTTTCACCCACCTGCACCACCGCGCGCTGGTTCGTGCCCTTCTTCACCAGGTCGCCGGGGCGGATCGACGTGTCCTTGTCGCTTTCCGTCGAGACGTCCGTGCCGCCGACCTCGGTCCCCACCAGGTTGACCGAATACAGAAGCGAGTTGACGGTCGCGTTGGCGTGATCCGCCGGAGTGCACTGACGCTCGTAGTTCCCGGTCTCGTCGCGATGCGCCGGGAACACGGAAAGAACGTCCATGCTCTTGAACTGGAATGTGCTGAGAACAGCCACCCAGCGGTAGTTGCAAGCCCCGAGGGCCCCGAGTAGCAGCAAGGCCGCCCCGAGCCACGGCGCAACCCATCGAACCCGCCGTCCGAGGTGCGATCGCGTCATGAAACCCACTCCGCTGGAGATACCGGCGAGGATCCACCCCCGCCTTCGTTCGCCGCGGTAGTTTATCCCGGTCTGACGCAAAAAAGTCAATGCTTTTTTACCCCATCCGAAGGGTTCGGGAACCGCGCGGATCAAGGGCGAAAACAGCATCAGGAGTGAGGGACTGCCGTCGATGGGGAGGGGGGACGATCGGGATTCCGGAGGCGGCGCTAGTACCAGGAGTCGGATACGGTTTCGGCGCTGGCGTCCACGCGGTAGACGACGCCGGTGCCCGAATCGAGGGCGAAGATCGAGGTCCCGGCCACGACCATTTCTTCCGGCAGGCCCCCCAGGGTCACCGACTTCCGGACCGAACCGGAGGTCGCCTGGAAGCTCAGCCGGGTGTCCCGCGTCGGCGGGATCCACACCGGGCGGAATTTCGAATCGGTCTTGCAGCCCGGAACGACGTTGAAGGACAGGGCCGTGTTGGTGAACCGCGAGGCGAGGAGGTTCCCGCCGATCTTCGTGTCCCCCAGGCGCACGGGGCACGCGGCAACCAGGGCCCCACCGTCCTCGGGAAGGGTCGTCAGGGCCCGCCCCGTGAAGCGGCTGTCGGCATCGGCGCGTGCCACGCACAGCCCGCCTTCGGACGTCCGGTTGTGCAGGAAGCCCGTTCGCGTCCCGACGACGGTCCACGACTCCGACGCCCGGATCTCGTACCGGAGGGCGCGCCCGTCCTGGCAGCCCGCGGGCGGCAGCGGAACGGAAACGTACGCCGGTTCCAGGGCCAGGCGGTCGGCCTGGACGCCCACGATGCGGTACTCGAGGACCTCGTCCGCGGACAGGGCGCACGTTCCCTGGGGATCGGGCGTGACCACCAGCACGTCGCCCTGGTGCGTCCCGTTGGCCTCCATGACCCCCAGCGCGCAGAAATCCGCGGAGGGATCGCGGAAGAAGGCCGCCGACGCCGCGCCGGGCTCGGCTTCCAGCGCGCCGCACCCCGAGGTACCCGGGATCACGCCTTCGTACGTCACGTCCCAGGTTTCGGTCAGTTCGCCATCCAGGTCCCCGCCGAACCGGACCCCGTAGTACACGGACTTCTCGGTACGATCGGGATCGGTTTCGATGTCCGGCATGCCGAACGACGGGTACTCCGGGTTCTGGACGACGCTGCGGGTCAGGATCAGCCCGTCGACCCGCAGGGCCGGCATCAGCGCGGTGCTGTCCACGTCCGACGACACCCCGTCCTCGAGGGTCCGTTCCTGCTGGTGCGGCACCGGGTTGTCGGCGTTCGGCGTGACCACGACGCGGGACAGGAAGCCGCTCTGCTGGGCCACGTAGGCGCGGATCCCCAGGGCGTTCCCGTCCGTGTCGTTGCCCAGGTCGACCATCACGATGGCGCGCGCGGGGCCGTCCAGTTCCAGGTCCCGGATGCCCAGGCGCTGCAGCAACGGGCTTCCCGAACCTTCCACGCCGGCGACGGGCGCGTTCACGTCGATGCGGTTCATGCCGTCGTCCAGGACCGCCATCGCGGCGGGACGGGCCAGCGGCACGTACACGAAGGCGCCGTCGGGGGTCGCCGTGGGCGCGCCCAGGATGCGCGAACCCAGGCCCGCCTGCGCGTCGGCCGGACAACCGGGAACCGGCAGGCCCGGCACGGGCGCGGGACGGTCGATCGCCGCGACCTGGATCGCCGTCGCATCGTCGGTCGCCTTGGCGAGGTCCAACCGCCCCACCGAATCCCCCAGGGACCCGGCCAGGGAGATCCACGCCACGGCACCGTCGGCGCGGACCGAGAACGCACGGGGCGCGGCAGGCAGGGCCCACCGCCGCTCGCCGGGCCGGGGCTCCGCGGTTTCGGGCAGTTCCACCACCGGGAACGCCGCGATGCCGACGAACGCGGCGCAGTTGTAGGCGACCAGGATCGAACGGACGCCTTCGCCGCCACCGGTCGGAGGGACGTACGCCACCTGCACGTCGATCGGCGCGCACGGCAGCGGCGCCCGCGCCAGTTCCAGCCCGGGCACCAGATCCTTCGGCCGCATCCACGCGATGGCCGGCTTGCCGGTGGTCGCGTCGGAACGCAGCGCCACGATCACGAGGTCCGACGTCGTCGTGGAACGCACCACGACCGGTACGCCGCCCACCGGCAGGGACGTGAACCCCGGCTGGAACAGGTCGGCGTCGAAATGCGTGCCCCCCGGGGCCGTTGCGATCGACAGCCCCTGGGCATCGGCGTCCAGGCCCCACGTCCGGGCGACGTTGCCGGTTTCGCCGCAATCGGCCAGGGCCACGGGCGCCCCCGTGGCGTCCTCGCACGTCACCGCGATCGAAACCGGCCGCCGCATGATGCGGGTCGGAACGTTCGTGGTGTCGGAGCACCCCAGGGCAACCAGGACGGCCAGGGCCGCCGCGATCAGGATCATTCGATTCACGGGAGCCTCTTTATTTCCTTGTGTCGATCCGGGTCGCCCAGGCCCAGCGCCACGACGCTGACTTCCTGGTCCTCGAAGTCGGCAATGAACGCGCGATCGGCCGCGATGGCGATCCCGTAGGGCCCCTGCCCCACCGACACCCGGGCCAGGACCTCGGGGACCACCGGGTCCACCGCATACAGCGAGTCCCCCTCGAAATCCGTCACATAGACGATGTCGGGACTGCCTGCAGGCGCATAGACCGCGACCCCGGAAGGCAGGCCGGCCAGGGCGACGAAGTTCCGCAGGATGGGCCGTCCGTCGGCGGGTATGTCGAAGACCGCCAGGGAGGGCGGGGAGCGGTAGGCTGCATAGAGGACGGGCCCCCGGGGGGACATCGTCATTCCGCGCAGGTAGTCCCCCGTGGCGGAGGACTGGGGGATCGCGACCGGGTCCTCGGTCATCGCCGTCCAGACGCCGTCCTTCCGCAGGACCCGCAGCACATAGATGATGTTCCGCGACCGCGTTCCGGCCAGCAGCACGCGCTCGTCGTCCGACACCGGGAATTCGATCAGCGTGTGCACGCCCGATTCCAGTTGCTGGTAGCCCTGGTACACCGGCGCAGAGCCCTCGCGCAGGGCGAAGATCAGCAGGGTGCCTTCCAGCAGGCTGGCCACGTACAGCGGGCGTTCCAGAGTGTCGGGGGTGCCCTGGTCGCCGACGATCACCACGGGCTGACCCAGGGTGATGGCGAACGGGTCGTTCGCCGCGACCACGTTGTCGTCGGGGTCCCGGGCCAGGCCCTCCAGCTTCGTGCTGCTTTCGTCGCCGCACCGGCGACGCCCGTCCGGAAGCGCGGCTCCGCAGGACAGGACGGGCTTTCCGTCCGTGTCCCGGGTCACGTCGATCAGGGTCAGTTTGTCGTCGTCCCGGATCGGCAGGATCATCCGGGAGGCCGTCCCGTTCAGGGACTCGAACGCGGGCTCGCCGGCGAAACTGCCGGTTTCCACCGCCGCCTGGTCCAGGATGGTCGGCCCCGCCGCGTCGATGGGCGTGACCCAGCCGAACTGCCACCGGCTGTCGAAGTTCGTCGACACCACGTACACGGTGTCGCCGGCCGGATCGACGACCACCGACGTCGGGAACGAAAAGGCCTTGGTGTCGGGCACCTCGCCTCGAACCTGGCCGCAGGCCGCCAGGGCGACCAGGGCCGCGAGTGCCGTCGGGGTGATGCCGCGGGCGGCCGGGAGGCGCCCCTGTCGGACCATCGATCGAGCGTCCTCCCGTGCCATCCGCGTCGGTTCCATGCTGATCAGCCCTCCTTGCCACCGCCGAGGGCCGCCTGGGCGGCCGCCACGCGGGCGACGGGGACGCGGTACGGCGAACAGGACACGTAGTTCAGCCCGATGGCGTGGCACTTCATGACCGAGTGCGGCTCGCCGCCGTGCTCGCCACAGATGCCCAGCTTGATGTTCGGGCGGGTGGTGCGGCCGCGCTCGACGGCCAGGCGCACCAGTTCCGCGATGCCGTCATCCAGGCTGACGAAGGGATCCTGCTTCAGGATGGCCTTCTCGTTGGACAGGTAGATGGGCATGAACTTGCCGTAGTCGTCGCGGCTCATGCCGAAGCCCATCTGGGTCAGGTCGTTGGTGCCGAAGCTGAAGAACTCGGCGACCTCGGCGATTTCGTTCGCCATGACCGCGGCGCGGGGCACCTCGATCATCGTGCCGACCAGGTAGTCCACCTTCACGCCCTTCTCGGCGAACACCTTTTCGGCCGTCGCCCGGACGATCTGCTCCTGGTTCTTCAGTTCGTTCACGTGGCCGACCAGCGGGATCATGATTTCCGGATGGACGTCCAGGCCTTCCTGCTTGATGTCGCAGGCGGCTTCCAGGATGGCGCGGACCTGCATCTCGGTGATCTCGGGATAGGTGATGCCCAGGCGGCAGCCGCGGTGGCCCAGCATCGGGTTGAATTCGTGCAGGTCCTCGACGCGCTTCTTGATGTGCTCGAGGGGGATGCCCGTCTTCTGGCTGAACTCGATCTGCTTCGCTTCCTCGTGGGGCAGGAACTCGTGCAGCGGCGGGTCGATGGTGCGGATCGTGACCGGCCGGCCTTCCATGGCCTTGAAGATGCCGTAGAAGTCGCTGCGCTGCAGGGGCAGCAGCTCGTCCAGCGCCTTGCGGCGATCGACTTCGTTCTCGGCCATGATCATCTTGCGCATCGACGTGATGCGATCGCCCTCGAAGAACATGTGCTCGGTGCGGCACAGGCCGATGCCCTGCGCGCCGAAGGCCACGGCCAGGGCGGCCTCGCTGGGGGCGTCGGCGTTGGTGCGGACGCCCAGCGTGCGGTACTTGTCGGCCAGTTCCATCAGGCGGGCGAAGCGCCGGTAATCGGGGGCTTCCGCGGGCGTCAGGCTCTTGTCCTTCAGGACCTGCAGGACTTCCGACGGCGCCGTCTGGATCTGGCCCAGGAACACGTCGCCCGTGGATCCGTCCAGGGACAGCCAGTCGCCTTCCTTGGCCACATGGCCGCCGACCTTCAGGGTGCGGGCCTTGTAGTCCACTTCCAGCACGCCGCAACCGGCCACGCAGACCTTGCCGCGCTGGCGGGCCACGAGGGCCGCGTGGGAGGTCATGCCGCCGCGGCAGGTCAGGATGCCTTCCGCCTGCTCCATGCCCTTGATGTCTTCCGGCGACGTTTCGATGCGGACCAGGATCGTCTTGCCCAGGACCTTCTTGCCGTGCTTGTCGGTGGTGGCCCATTCGTCGCGCTTGGCGGCCATCTCGTCGCTGAAGTAGACGATGCGGCCCGTCGCGGCGCCGGGGCCTGCGTTCAGGCCCTTGGCGATCAGGCGGCCCTCGGTCACGGCCGTCTTGCGGGCGGTGCGGTCGAAGATCGGGCGCAGCAGGTACGTGACGCCATCGGCCTCGACGTGGTTCAGCACGTTCTGCTCGGTGGTGAGGCCCTCGTCCAGCATTTCCACGCCGATGCGGATCGCGGCCAGCGGGGTGGACTTGCCGTCGCGGCACTGCAGGAAGTACAGCTTGCCCTTCTCGATCGTGAACTCGAGGTCCTGCATCCAGCCGTAGTGCTTTTCCAGCGTGATCTTGGAATCCAGCAGTTCCTTGTAGGCGTGGGGCATCACGTTGCCCAGCTCCACGATCTTCAAGGGCGTCCGGATGCCGGCGACGACGTCCTCGCCCTGGGCGTTCATCAGGAACTCGCCGATGAACTCGTTCTCGCCGGTGCCGGGGTCGCGGGTGAAGCAGACGCCGGTGCCCGAGTCGAGGCCCATGTTCCCGAAGACCATGGTCTGGACGGTGACGCCCGTGCCCCACAGATCCGGAATGCGGTACAGCTTGCGGTACTCGATGGCCCGCTCGTTGGTCCAGGAATCGAATACGGCGTTGATGGACAGCTTCAACTGGGTCCAGGGGTCGGTCGGGAAGGGCTTCCCGGTGACCTTCAGGACGATTTCCTTCTGCAGGCGGACGACCTCGGCCAGTTCGGCCTCGCCCAGATCGGTGTCCAGCGTGACGCCGGCCTTGTGCTTGACGCCTTCGAGGATCTCTTCGAAGGGGTCATGCTCGCCCTTCTTGGCCTTCATGCCCAGCACGACGTCGCCGAACATCTTGATGAAGCGGCGGTAGGAATCCAGGGCGAAGCGGCGGTTGCCCGTCAGCTTCGCGATGCCTTCCAGCGTGTCGTCGTTCAGGCCCAGGTTCAGGACGGTGTCCATCATGCCGGGCATCGAGGCGCGGGCGCCCGAGCGGACCGACACGAGGAGGGGGTTCGCGACGTTGCCCAGGGTCTTGCCGGTGGTGACTTCCAGCCACTTCACGGCGTCGAGGATCTGGTCCTCCAGGCCCGCGGCCCACGTGTTGCCGTTCTGGAAGTAGTTGACGCACGTTTCGGTCGTGATGGTGAAACCGGGGGGAACGGCCAGCCCGATCCGGCACATTTCCGCCAGGTTCGCGCCCTTGCCGCCGAGGAGGTTCCGCAACTCGCGGCTGCCCTCTGCCAGTTCCTTGGAGAACTTGTAGACGTACTTGGTACCCATGACTACGTCACCTCGTTGAGATCCTGCCAAACTCGGCAAACCAATCGAAGAGGGCCTGGACGCGATGGAGCAGCGCAAGCCGCGCCAACCGCAGGCCCTCGTCAGCCTCGATGAGGACGGGGACCCCGTCACGCCCGGTCCCGAAGAACCGCGCCAGGGGATCCTTGAACGAGTACATCGCCGCGATGAGTTCGGTGTAGGCGCCGGACTCGCGGGCGAGGTGGTAGGCGCCCAGGGCCGCATGGCGCGTGGCCTCCACGGCCTTTTCCAGGTCGTGGGCCAGGGCCGCGGAGTGGTCGGCGTCCGTGGTCAGCAGCCCGGCGGCTTCCGCCTGGGCGCGCCATCCGGGGACCTTTTCGTCGGCCTGCTTCAGCAGGTTGCCGACGCGCTTGAACACGTTGTCCAGGAAGTCGCGGAAGTCCGTCGTCCCGCTGGCGAAGTCGGCCAGGGCCCGGGCGCGGACGGCCAGGTCGCCGGGGGCGCCGGTCGCCAGCAGCGGCGCGATGGCGTTCGCGAAGTCGGTCGGAACGGCGAAGTCCTCGGCCAGGATGCCGCGGAAGCGATCCTCGAAGAAGGACTGCATGGCCGGGGCGACGTCGGCGAACTTGTCGTCCTGGATCAGTGCCAGCAGGCGGCCGAACGCGATTCCCTGCAGTTCCGGGCGGCCCATGCAGATCCGCAGCAGGCCGATGGCCGCCCGGCGCAGGGCCAGGGGGTCCTTCGAACCGGTGGGGATCGCGCCGGCCTTGAAGCACCGGAAGATGCTGTCCATGCGGTCGCTGACGGCCAGGATGGCGCCGGCGGCCGTGGACGGGATGGCGTCCCCCGAGAACCGGGGGAGGTAGTGCTCGCGAATCGCGGTGGCGACGGGGGTTTCGGCCTGGCCCTCGGGGCGGGCGTAGTAGGCGCCCATGATGCCCTGCAGCTCGGGGAACTCGCCGACCATCGCGGACATCAGGTCGGCCTTGGCGTAGTCCGCCGATTCGGCGACGGTGGCCCGGACGTCGGGACCGACGCCGGCGGCATCGCACAGTGCCAGGGCCAGATCCTTGACCCAGCCCGACTTGGCGGCCATGTCGCCCACGCCCTTCAGGAACAGGCGCTCGGGCAGGCGATCCTTCAGCGACGGCAGGCCGTGCTTGCGATCCTGCTCGTAGAAGAAGCGCGCGTCGTACAGGCGGGCGGCGATCACGCGCTCGTTCCCGCGGGCAACGACGGACATGTCGCGGGCCTTCGTGTTGCAGACCACGCCGAAGCTGCGCATCAGGCGGCCCTGGTGGTCCTCCATCGCGAAGAAGCGCTGGTGGGACCCCATGGCCGTGACCAGGACCTCCCGCGGCAGGCGCAGGAAGTCGGCGTCGAAGTGGGCGATCAGGAAGTTCGGCATCTCGACGAGGTTCGACACCTCGTTCAGCAGGGCGTCGTTCGGCAGGAAGCGGCAGCCGTGCTGGACCTCGGCGGCGGCCATGGCGGCGACGATCGCGGCCTTGCGGACGGCCGGGACCGGTTCCACGCCGCGGGTCCTGAGGGTCGCTTCGTAGACCGACGGATCCGACAGGACCACGGGCTCCGGGAACAGAAAGCGATGGCCGTAAGTGACGGAGCCCGATTCGATGTCCGCGAAGGTGAACGGGATCACGTCGGCGCCGAACAGGCAGACGATCCAATGGATCGGGCGCACGAAGGGCCCGGTGCCGGAAGCCCAGCGCATGGACTTCGGGAACGTCAGGCGCCCCAGGATGACCGGCATCGACTCGGCCAGGACCTCGGCGGTGGGACGGCCCTTCACGGCCTTGCGGACCGCGACCATCTCGCCCTTCGGGCCGGCGACCCGCTCCAGCGTCATCGGATCCACGCCGCGGGCGCGGGCAAAGCCCTCGCCCACCTTGGTGGGAGTGCCGTCGGGGCCGAACGCAACCGATACCAGGGGCCCGGTCTGGACCTCGTCGCGATCGGCCTGCGCCGTGGCCAGGCCGGCCAGGCGCACGCACAGGCGACGGGGGGTGGCAAAGGTTTCGACGCCGGCCGGGGCCAGGCCCGCCGCGGTGAGGACCTCGACCAGCAGGCGAGCCAGATCCGCCACGCCGTTGTCCAGCATGCGGGCCGGGATCTCCTCGGTTCCGATTTCCAGCAGGAGGTCTCGCGTCTGAATCACGTCCGTGTCCTCCGGACCGCGGCGAATCACGCGCCGCGGGAGGGTCATCGGGTCAGGCCCCGCCCTGGCCTTCCAGGTACGTCTTGGCGCAACCGCGGGCCAGCGCCCGAACGCGTCCGATGTACGCCTGGCGCTCGGTCACCGAAATGGCGCCGCGGGCGTCCAGGACGTTGAACGCGTGGGAACACTTCATGCAGTAGTCGTAGGCCGGCAGGGCCAGGTCGCCCATGGCCAGCAGGCGCTGGCACTCCGCCTCGTACCGGTTGAACAGGTCGAAGTGCAGGGGCACGTCGGCGCGCTCGAAGTTGTAGGTGCTGAACTCCACTTCCGAGCGGTGGTGGACGTCGCCGTACTTGACGCCGTGTCCCCACTCCAGGTCGTAGACGTTGTCGATGCCCGACAGGTACATCGTGATGCGCTCGATGCCGTAGGTCAGTTCCGCGGTGATGGGGCTGAGGTCATAGCCGCCGCACTGCTGGAAGTAGGTGAACTGGGTGACTTCCATCCCGTCGACCCACACTTCCCAGCCCAGGCCCCAGGCGCCCAGCGTCGGCGACTCCCAGTCGTCCTCGACGAACCGGATGTCGTGCTCGCGGGGGTCGATGCCCAGCGCGTACAGGCTTTCCAGGTACAGTTCCTGGACGTTGCTCGGCGCGGGCTTCAGGACCACCTGGAACTGGTAGTAGTGCTGCAGGCGGAACGGGTTGTTGCCGTAGCGGCCGTCGGTGGGCCGGCGCGACGGTTCGACGTACGCGCAGTTCCACGGCTTCGGGCCCAGGCAGTTCAGGAAGGTCTTGGGATTGAAGGTCCCGGCGCCCTTTTCCAGGTCGTACGGCTGGGTGATCAGGCACCCGCGCTGGGCCCAGAATTGCTGGAGCCGGAGGATCACGTCCTGGAACGTCATGGGTGCCTCCCTCGGGGCCGCGCAAAGGTACCAGAGGTCGGCCATGGGTGCAAGGGAGCGCGGGGCAGGAACCCGTCGCAAAAGTCGGGGAATCGGGGCCGGGGATCAGGGGGGCGTCGCGAGGGCGGCGGCGGCGCGCGTGCGGGCCTCGGAGGCACGGGAATCCTTGGGGAACCAGCGGACGAAGGCGTCGTACCACCCGGCGACCGCCGCGGGGGGTTCGCGGGCGGCGGCGGCCGCCTCGGCCCGCAGGAACGCCGCATCCGGGTACAGGTCCAGATCGTAGGAACCCAGCAGGTACGACCACTCGCGCTGCGCCAGCAGCCGTTCGGCCAGGTCGGCAGCCTCCCGGGGGCGGCCCAGGGCCAGGGCCAGGCGGCCGGCGGCCAGCGTCGCGTCGTTGGCCATGCCCGAGGAGGGGTGGGCTTCGGCGATCCGGCGATAGAGGGACAGCGCGCGGTCCGGCGCCGTGGGTTCGGCCAGACGGGCCGCCAGGAACAGGAGGAACGGCGAAACCTGGCGATCCGGGACGACCCGGTATAGGCGACGGAGGGCTTCGATGGCGGCATCGGGACCCGCGGCTTCCTTGCGGAGGTCGCGGACCGCCTCGGCGGCACGCTGGGCGGCCGGGTCGTCGGGGAATGCCGTCACGACCCGGGACCAGGCACGCTCGGCCACGGCCTTGTTGCCCAGGCGTTCCGCCAGGGAGGCCACCTCCACGAGGCCCCGGGCGGAGGACTCCGGGACCGACGCGCATTCCCGGCCCAGGGTCGCCAGCAGATCCAGGGCTTCGGCCGCCCTTCCCTGCCCGTCCACCGCGCGGGCCAGGGCCAGCAGGGCGGGACAGCGTTCGTCCAGGCGGCCGGTCGGCACGGCAAGGAAGGTCCGCGCCTGGGCCTCGGCCTGGGCGAAACGATGCTGACCCACCGCGATGTCCAGGTCCGTCAGCGCCTGGTCCCGGGCGGCCCGGGCCGGATCCATCGCGCAGGCGGCGAACACGACCAGGGGAAGAACGAGGAACCGCCACGCCACGGACCACCTGTCGCTGCAAATCACGGCCCGAATGTGGGCCGGGAGCGGGCGGTTGTCAATGGCATGGAAAAATGGGGACAGACACCATTTTCCACCGCACGGCCCGACAACTGTCAGAACGCAGAGTTCCGAAAGCCGTGCGGGAGGAAGCGATGCACCTCCAGTTTCCCTGGAATCGGTGGTTGACTGTGGGAACGGGGACTTGCGAATAATGGTGTCTGTCCCCATTTCCGGGCGGCCACGTCGGGATCGACGAGGGGCCATGCTGGAAGTGGTTCGTGCTAGGCTCCGAGGACCGGAGGCGGATATGGATTCGGTGCTGCTCGGGTTGGCGGGGGTGCTGGGAAACGACCGTGTCGAGGTGGACGGAGCCCGCGTGGCGACTGTGTCCCGGGACGAGTCGGACCTTCCTCCGGCGAGGCCCCTTGCCGTGGTCCGCCCTCGTCACACGCAGGACGTCGTCGCCGTGGTCCGGGCCTGCCACGATGCCCGCCTGCCCCTGACGGCCCGGGGCGGGGGGACCAGCCTCGAGGGATCGTCGGTGCCTTCCGTGGGTGCGATCGTGCTGGACCTGTCCGATCTGGCGCGGGTCGCCCAGACGTCCGTCGAGGAACGCCTGGCGGTCGTCGAGGCCGGAGTGGTCTTCGATCGCCTGAACGAGCGCCTTCGCCCCACGGGGCTCTTCTTCCCGCCGACCCCCGGTGGATCGGCGGACGCGGCGACGATCGGCGGCATGGTCGCCACCGACGCCGGCGGCCTGTATGCCGTGCGCTATGGCGGGACCCGGCGGTGGGTCCGGGGGCTGACCGTGGTCACGGGGGACGGGACGATCCTGCACACGGGATCCCGCCTGCCCAAGACCAGCACCGGCGTGGACCTGACCCAGGTCTTCGTGGGCGCCGAGGGGACGCTGGGAATCGTCACGGAGGTCACCCTGGGATTGTGCCCGGTGCCCGAGGCGCGGCAGCGGGCGGCCTGGGCCTTCGACGACCTGGGGACAGCCTGCGCGTGCGTCGCCGACCTGCTGCTGGGGATCCCCGACCTGGCCGCCGTCGAGGTCGTGGATCGCGGCACGGTGGACCTGCTGCGCGCGGGTGCGGACGGGGCCGGTGCTCCCGCGGGGGACCTGCTGCTGATCGAGGTCCACGGGCGGGCGTCCGAGTGCGCCGCGGCGATCCAGGCGGCTTGCGACATCGCATCGACCTTCGGGGCGCGTCCGGTGGACGGGGCGACGGATCCGTGGGAATTGCGGCACCGGCTGACCCGGGCCGTCCGGGAATCGGCGGCCCCCTCGGGCGTGGTCCGGACCGACGCGGCGGTTCCCCTGCCCCGCCTGGCAGCCTTCGTGGCTGCGACGCAGGAACGGGCCGCGGCGCGGGGCCGGCGGCTGCACGTCTTCGGTCACGCGGGCCTGGGCATCCTGCATTTCCTGGCGCCCCTGGCCGGCGCAGGGGCCTGGCCGCTGGACGAGGCGCGGGACTGGAAGGTCGCGCTGTGCGTGGAAGCAACGCGGCAGGGGGGCGTGGTGTCGGGCGAGCACGGCGTGGGCCTGGGCAACCGCGAAGCCTACCTGGCCACGGCGGGAGCCACGCTGCCGTACCTGCGGGCGCTGAAGTCGGTGTTCGATCCGGCGGGCATCCTGAACCCGGGGAAGATCCTCTGAGCCTCCCGAGTGCGCAGGCGGAAGCGATGGGTTTCCGCAGGAAACTCTCGCTGGAGCCGGAGCCGCCTCGGGACAATCCAATGACCCGAGCGCGCAGGCTACCGGTTCTCCAGGAACTCCTCGGGGTCCAGGGCCTTCGTGGCCAGCCCCTCGGGCGTCGCCATCAGGACCTCCAGGCGCGACTGGGCACCGTCCAGCACCCCGCGGGCACCCTTCAGCAGGTCCGCACCCCGGGCATACAGCGCGATCGATTCTTCCAGGGGCAGGTTGCCCCGCTCCAGCCGCTCGACGGCCAGGGTCAGTTCCTTCAGCAGCGTTTCGAAGTCCATCGACTCGACGGGCACGGGCGTGTCAGCCACAAGGCACCTCGCTCCAGGCAGCGCAGACCATAGCGCAGGTCGGTCCCTCTGAAAACCCGTCCCCGTTTCCGTACCCGTCCCCGCCCCGGTCACGGCGCCACCGGAACCCACCAGCGCGCCTCCTGGTTCGACAGGCTGCCCTCCTGCACCCGGCGCAGATACCGATCCATGTCCACGGTGCGAAGGCCCGCCGTGCCTCCGCCGGCGCCGGGACCGGCCGATCCGGCCAGCAGGCCCCAGCCCACGACCGCCAGCGTCGCGACGGTCAGGAAGGCCAGGAGCAAGGCCGGCAGACGTTTCATAACGCCTCCTCCTTCCCCGCCGCGCTGCCCAACCCCATCCCGCGAACGCACCGGTTGCACTGCAGGCAGTCCCCGTCGTCGGGCCCCTGGACGCCCAGGTCGCATGCCCCGTAGCGCCGGGCAGGCACCCGCCCCAGCAGGGCCGCCATGCGGTTCGCCAGGTTGAAGAGGGCGCCGACCGGGCAGAACCCGCGGCACCAGAAGCGCACGGTGAACAGGGAACCCGCGAGGGCCATCGCCACCAGCAGCGCCGCGGCGCCGTCCAGGCTGCCGGAAAACACCGCAGCCAGGGGGTCCCAGGCCAGACGGGCCTCCGCATCCGCTGTGAACAGGACCAGGCCGATCGCCGCCAGGACGCCGTACTTGACGATCCGGAACGCGGCGTGCACCCGCGGCGGCATCGCCACGCCCAGGCCCAGGCGCCGCCCCACCAGCGACACGCCTTCCTGCAGCGCGCCGAAGGGGCAGACATGGGCGCAGTACAGCGGTCCCCACAGGGCCGCCAGCACCAGGAAGCCCGCCCCCATCAGCGCGACTCCCGGCGCGGCCACGAAGGAGGGGGGATCCAGGCGCAGCCAGCCGATCAGCCAACCCGCGGACAACTGGACCTGCAGCACGGCGCCGCCGACCACCGCGGAAACCAGCAGGAAGCCCAGGCGGATCCGCGCGCCCCCCCACCGGTGGACCGTGACCGCGCCGACCAGCGCCAGCAGCGCGTACCACACCCGCGGATCGACAAGGGGGGCATGCCAGGGACGCTCCTCCCCGGGCGCGGGCATCGCGATTCCCAGCACCTCGTCCCCGACGCGCCCGGCCGCCAGGGCCAGCGTCCCCGAAACGGCCCGCGACGTCACGGTCGCCCCGGTCATGGCGTCCACGGCCGCCTGGCCCTTTGCCGCCAGGTCGCGAATGTCCATGCCCCGGAACCGATGCACCCACGCGGGCAGGTCCTTCACGTACGCCGGCGTTTCCCGATGGGCCAGCACTTCCACGCGCCGGATCGCCCCGTCGGCCCCGACGGACAGGGCCAGATCGATCGGCCCGCCATAGCCCTCGACGCCCGGTCCCGCTGCGCCCGTGGCCAGCAACACCGCCTCCCCTGCGGGCTCGCGGACGCCCGCCAGGCGGTGGTGCCCGAAGGGTGCCTCGCGCCACTCCGCGATGTCCGCCGGATCGAACGCCCGCACCTCCTCGTCGGTCAGGCGGGTCCGTGGCCCGGCGTGCATCGGGCGGGCGGCATGCCACGTCCACAGGGCGCACAGGAACATTGCGGCGCCGACCATCGTGATCGTCGGCCACGGGAAGGTGCGAAACGTCAGCAGGCGCCCGGTCCGCGAGGCCAGGAACCGGCGACCGGGCCCGGTTCCCAGCCCGCCGTCCAGCGCGATCAGGATCAGCGCCACGGCCAGGGACCCGGCCAGCACCCGCAACGTCCCGTCCGCGCCCAGGATGGCCAGTCCGGCGACCCCCGACAGGGCCGCACCCACCGCGGCACCGGCGTGGTCGGCCGCCTCCAGGCGCTGCGACACGCCATCCGCCTTGCCCAGCAACGCCGCGATGGGCCAGGCGGCGCCGGCCAGGGCCCCCGCCACGGCCAGCAGTCCCAGGAGGGTCCCCCGGATCACCAGCGGGGACGCCTCGACGGTCGCGTCCAGGATCCACGGCATCCCCAGCAGAACCCCCGCGGCCGCGACACAGAAGGCCGCCGCCCCGGGACGCGCCGTCCTCGGGGTTTCCAGCCGCCCGGCCATCGCGCCCAGGAACACCCCTGCCATCACCGCCGACGACGCCAGGCCGATCTCGCCGTACAGCGCCCCCACCCGGGCGCGCCAGACCGCCATCAGCACGACGGACGCGGCGATGGACGCACCCCCGGCGCACGCCAGCAGCAGGGGCGCCGCCACCGCCCCCGGCTGGTTCCCGGCCCGCAGGCGCTCCCGCATCCCCACCAGCAGCAGGACTGCCAGCAGGCCGATCGGGATCCACGCCCCGGCCTCCCGCACGCCCCACATCCACGCCAGTCCCCCGGTGCCGGACAGGCGCAAAGTCGCCAGCAGGGACAGGAAGGTCGCGATCGGACGGTCGTCCCGGTTGACCAGGTCCTCGTCCCGGGGCGCCTCCAGCAGCCGTCGCAGCCACTCGGCCCGGTCGGGACGGGCACGCTCGGCAACCGCCGCCGGGCCGGCCCCCCCCGCAGCCGCCCCCAGGTCCTGCACCCGCCGGGTCAGCGTCACCGGGTCGATTGCCAGTTGCCCCGCCCGGGTCGACGCCAGCAGCAGCGCCTGGTCCCCCGGCACGGCCGCGACGACCGGAAACACCTCGGCGAGGCTGGCGCGCATCGACCGCCCGTACCGCAGGGCTTCGGGGCCCAGCACGTTTTCGCCCGAGCGGAACCCCGACGCGACGACGCCCCCGGGAGCCAGAACCTGCGCCAACTCGCGATCGAACTCGACCGTGTGCAGCCGGTTGTCGCCGAGCGTCCGCGGCTCGCCGACGGCGATGACCGCCAGGTCGAAGCGCTCCCCGGTCACGGCGGCGCGTCGAACCCGGCCCCGGGGATCCTCGACGGTCGTATGCAGGTTGGGCGGCAGGGCCATGCCCCCGGACTCCCAGGCCGCGCGCAGCGTGCGCAACGCCCGGTCGTCGGGACCCACCACCTCCACGTCCCCGAACGCCGCGCACAGGGCCGACGCCAGCGCGAACCGGTCGGTTCCCAGCACGATTGCCCGCCCGCGACCGGCGGGCTGGGCCGCCAGGAGCGCCGCATCGACGGGTACGTCGGGTCCCGGAGGGACGGTCAGCGTGACGACACCGTCGACGGCGACCACGATCTCGCTGCCCATCCGCGCGGTCGTGACCAGGCCGTAGGGCGTGGAGGTTTCGTCGAGGAGGGCCGCGCCGGAAATGTTCGCGCGCAACCGCAGGTCCGACAGGGCACCACGGATCGCCGGTCCCGCCGGAGGGACCAGGATCGCGAGGCAACCGGCGACGACGATCGCCGGGACCAGGCGGGCACGAACGCTCGCGCCACGCGACCAGGGCATCGCCGCAGCGGAGGTCACCAACCCCGCCGCAGCCACCGCGGTCGGACCGTCGATCCCGGCCAGGAACATCCCGGCCGCCGCCAGTCCGCCCAGCACCGCGCCCGCCGCCTCCCAGGCATAGCCCGTGGACGCGCCCTTCCGGGATTCCGGGGCCACCGCATCGCACAGCGCCGGGAACAGGACGCCGGTCACCGCACCGACGGGAAACGCCGCCAGGAACCCGCCGACCAGCAGGACCCCCGGGGGAACGGGGGCCCACGGCGGCACGCCCGCCAGGATCCGGGCCCCCGCCAGCAGGGCCAGGCCCACCGCCGCCCCGACCGGGTACAGCGCCAGGGCGGCCCGGACCCGCGCAGCCACCACGGTCCTCAACCACGCCGACCGGCGTGCCGCCGTGGCCGCCACCGCGATCGCCAGGAACCACGAACCGTAGAAGGCCCCCAGGGCCAGCTCGCTGCCCCGGAACAGGACAAGGTACTCCCGGAGCAGCGCCGCCTGGACGACGATGGTGAAGAATCCCAGGGCCGCGGCCGCCGATCGGGCCTCCCGGGGGGTCATCCCTTGCTCCTCCCGGAGGGTCATCCAACCCACGGAAACCGCCTGTTCAGCAGCCTGTCGCCTACGGCTTCAACCCGGCCTCGTTGAACACCTGGGCCTGGAAGACCTCGAACGTCGCACCGGTCTTCCAGGCGTCGCCGGGAAGGCCTGCCTTCGTCGCGAGGTGGGTCAGCGTGGTCGGGAGGTCCCAGCCCTGCTCCGGGGCCACCTGCGGCAGGAACACCGCACGGTTCCGCCCCTTCGTCAACATCACGCCGTCGCGACCGATGACGATGTCTTCGGGCCCCCGGACCCGGGTGGGCGGCGTCAGGATCGACACCTCGATCTCGATCAAGGGTTCCTCCTCCGGCCGCACCGGGCGGAACCGCGGGTCCTCCGACGCGGCGTTCACGGCATTGCGGACAACCCCCTTCCACAGGGGTTCGACCGGGGCGATGGAACCGATGCAGCCCCGCAGATCCCCGTGCTCCTTCAACGTCACGAAGACGCCGAAGTCCTTCTTCACCGACTCCGGCAGCCGCTTCTCCCGCTCCGGGTCCGGCAGCGCCCGTCCCGCCACGTGCTGCCGCAACGTATCCCGGGCCAGGGTCAGCAGGAACCGCTGGTCCGCCGGGGGAATCACCGTCACGCCCTGGAATTCCCGAAGGTCCGGCGGGACCTGGAACACCACGGAGGCATAGGACACCGTGTGGTCCCATTCCCCGGTCATGCGCCCCGACGTGTCGAACTTCAGCACCGCGGCCTGGGCCGTCTTCGGCAGCGCCTCCAGCAGGACGGCGATGGGGTGGCGCCCGCAGATCGTGTCCTCGGTCCGGGCCTCGTGGGCCCGGAAGGCGGCGACGTCCCGCCCCTGCAAGGCCGCCAGCGCGTCGTCGGCCAGCGCCTTCAGGTTCGCGGGCACGTCGGTCCGGAACGGCACGTAGCCGAAATTCTCGCCGTAATGCGTGAAGTCCGACGACGCCACCACCACCGTCCCGTCGTCCATCAGGGCGTGGATCGCGTCGCCCGCCGCCTTTTCGGCCTCCGGGGTCAGGGAGCCCACCACGATCGGCACCAGCACGGCGCCCGGCGCGACCACCTGCAGGAAGGGGATCTGCATGTCCACCGAGTGCTCGCGCCGGAAGGCGTCCGGCCGGACCTGGAACAACGGCGACTGCGCCAGTGCCGCCACCGCAGCCGTGTCGATCGGCATTTCCCCCAGGGGCGTCCGCCAGTGGGTCGCGTCGGGCAGGGCCAGGCCGGCGAAGGGCACGTGGTGCGACGGGCCCATCACGATCACGCGACGCACGTTCTGTCCCTGCAGCATCCGGTAGCCGTCGGCGGCCACCGCGCCGGAATACCGGTAGCCCGCATGGGGCGACACCAGCCCCACGATCCGGGCGCCGGTCCGGCGGGCCTGCGCCACGTCGGCCGCGGCCAGGGCGCCGTCCAGTTCCTGCCGCAGGAGCGCCGGGTCCCCCGGATACCAGGAACCAGCCACCGGCGAGTCCAGGATCTTCTTTTCCTTGGATCGGCCCGAGGCGGCTTCGGCTCCGGCGAGAGTTTCCTTCGGAAACCCGTCGCCTCCACCTGCGCGCTCGGGCGGAACAGCCTTCTCCCCGGTGTCCGACGGCGTTGTCCCCATGTCCCTTCCCTCCCCGCCCTTGCAGGCCGTCCCGATCAGCAGGACGGCCGCGAGGCCCAGGCACGCACGCCCGATTCCGACCGGCATCGCCCTGTACCCACTGCACCTCGATGCGACCATGCGTTCCCTCGCGACCCGCGCCGTCTGCCGTCAAACCCCTAGCCTGCCAGGTCGTGCTCGCGGTACAGGTCCCCGCGCGTCAACGGCCGAAGCGCCGCCCCTGCCGCAGGACGCGCAGCCGGGCGCCGCGGCAACGCGATCGCCGCCACCATCGCGGCAACCGCCGCCACGAGCCCCGCCAGGAACGTCCGACGCGGAATCCGCGCCCCGTCGGCCCCGTCGTCCAGCCTCGTCATCCCTGGCCTCCGACCACCCCTCCGAACACCCCGGGAATCACGGCGCCGCACGACGGACACCTGCCGTCCTTCATCCGGACGGACTGCAGCCGGTATCCGGCCCGCTCGATCAACAGGGTCCCGCACCCGGCGCACGTCGTCGATTCGCTGGGGTGTCCCGGAACGTTCCCCACGTAGACATACCGCATCCCGGCATCCTTCGCGATCTGCCAGGCGGTGTCCATCGTGACGACCGGCGTCGAGGGAAGGTTCTGCAGCCGGTAGTGGGGGGTGAACCGCAGAAAATGCAGCGGGACGTCCTCCCCCAGGTTGGTCCGCATCCACCGGCACAGTTCGCCGATCTTCGCCGGGTCGTCCGTCATCCCGGGAATCACCAGGTTCGAAACCTCCAGCCAGATGCCTTCCTCCCGGGCCGCCACGAGGGTGTTCAACACGGGCTTCAGCCCGCCGCCGCAATGGGCCCGGTAGAAGGCGTCGTCGAAGGCCTTGACGTCGATGGTCGCCGCCTTGACCACCCGGAACAGGGCCCGGATGGGAGCGTCATTGGCATACCCCGCGGTCACCAGCACGCTGCCGATGCCGCGGGAGGCGCACGCGACCGCCGAGTCGTAGGCGTACTCGTAGTACACGATCGGATCCGTGTAGGTGAACGCGACGAACGGCGTGCCTTCCCGGGTGGCCAGCCGCGCCAGTTCCCCGGGCGGCAGGGGATGGGACTCGACCTCCTCCGGGTTCGCCTGCGAGATTTCCCAGTTCTGGCACCCGTCGCAGTGCAGGTTGCAGCCCGCCGTCGCAACCGACAGCGCCGTCGCCCCCGGGTGGAAATGGAAGAACGGCTTCTTTTCGATCGGGTCCACGTGGGCGGCCACGACGGTTCCGTAGGTCGATGCCCGCAGGCGCCCGTCCAGGTTGACCCGGACGCGGCAATCCCCCGACCGGCCCTCGGGGATCCGGCACTGCTTCGGGCAGAGGGTGCACTCAACGACCGCCATCGCGGCCTCCGGGCGTGTGGCCACGGTTCCTCCCGAGCGTGCAGGCGCAGGCGATGGGTTTCCGCCGGAAACAGTGTACCTCCGCGCCTGGGTCCCTCCAAGGCTGCAACCCCTGGGATCCCGGACTGCCGAGGTCATGCCCCGGCGGAGGGGGGGGATTGTCCCGGCGCCCCCGCAGAATCCGACATTTGGCGTCCATCGGGCACCTGGGGTATCCTCGTTGCGACGCTCGTGGCAGCGCAGGAGGTCGGATGTTTCGCACTCGCGCGGTCACCCTCTCCCTCATCGTCGGCATTCTCCTCGTCTTCCTGTCGTGGATGGTCGTCCGCGGGCTGGAACACGCGGAGCGGCAGGACGCCCTGAAACGCCTGAACGCCCTGCGCCCCGGGATCACCCGAAGCATCGAACAGCGCGCCATGGGACAGGCGTTCGTGGCGGCAGCGGTAGCGGACAGCCCCCTGTCCATCTCGCTGGACGTCCTGGACGACTTCCGGCAGGACCTCGGCGCCGCGGCCCAGGGCGCCGTGGCGTCGGCCAAGGACCTCCCCCCCCGGGAGGCCCTGGAGCAGCGCCAGAAGTTCGTCGCGTCCTTCCAGCGCGGCGGCGACCTCCTCGTGAACGTCATCGTCGACCGCATGGCCGACCAGATCCACGACCGTTGGGGCGAAGGCCGCTTCGGGACCGAGGGACGCCAGGGGTTCGTGACCGACGAGCGCACCCGCCTGGTCCAGTGCCTCGCCGTCGAGGTCCGCCAGTGCTTCTGGGACTACTCCTACGTGACCCTCCTGGAGGTCCTCGCCTCCACGTCCAAGTCCTGGAAGCTCCCGGTCGGACACCGGATCATCGTCACCGATGCCCGCGGCGTGGGCCTGGCCGACAGCGAAAACGACAAGTGGTCCGACGCGACCGATTTCGCCCGCAGCAACGACCTGACGCGCCTGGCCCGGACCAGCGGCCAGCCCCAGCGCGACCTCGTCCTGCTGGACGGCACGTGGTACCTGGCCACGGCGCTCCCGGTCGTATCCGGATCGCGCGTCGTGGGGACCGTCCTGGTCGCCGACCCCTTCAACCGGTGGATGGCCAAGGAAGACAGCGACGCCCTGGGCGTGCCCGTCATCTACGCCAGCGGCGGCAAGGTGGTGGACACCGCGGCGCCGCCCGACGTGGCCCAGAAGCTGGCGGCCCGGCTGACCTCGGTCCCGGGCTGGGAGGCCGTGTCCTTCACGATTCCGAACCTGCCGCCCAACCGTGATTTCCAGGTCATCGCGGCCATCGACATCGCCCAGCGCCTGCACGATTTCGCGAACGCGCGGCTCCTGATCCTCGCCCTGGGCCTGCTGATCGCGGCCCTCGGCGCCCTGGCCCTCCTCTGGGTCGTCGTGCGGTACGACCGGGACATCGAGTCCCTCTACCAGGGCGTGCACGAAATCATCAGCGGCAACCACGACTATTCCTTCCCGACCGGCCAGAAGGACGACATCCTGCGCAGCCTGGGGAACACGTTGAACCTGATGAGCCTGGTCATCCAGGGCCGCTCGACCAGCGATGACGAATCCGCGGTCCCGGATGCCTGGACCGGCAAGACCTCCTGGGATTCCATCGACTTCGTGGGCGAATCCCTGGAACAGTCCGTCGACGCCTCGACGCACGACCTCGACTTCGAGTCCCCCGGCCTGGACGTGACCGCCCTGGCCGCGCAGCCTGCCGAGGCCTACTACAAGCGCCTGTTCACCGAGTTCATGGCCGCTCGCCGGGCTGCCGGGATTCCCGACGAGGGCGTGACCCAGCAGAGCTTCATGGTCCGCGTCATCCACCTGGAGCAGAAGCTGAAGCAGCGCTACGGCGTGTCGATGGTCCGCTTCGTCGTGTCCACCAAGGGCGGCGAGGTCATCCTGGTGCCCGTGAAGATCCGCGGCTAGGTTCCCCCCGCCCTCCCCTTCCGTTCTTCCATCCACCCCCCGCGGTCCGCGAAAATGGTGTCTGTCCCCATTTCCCCGCCGTCCGCGAAAATGGTGTCTGTCCCCATTTCCCATTTCCCCGTGCACGTGGACGTGGACGTAGACATCGACGTGGACGAACCCGTCCCCGCGCTCTTCCGTTCAACCAGTTTCACGGGGCATCATTCAGGCAGGCGGAACGAAACGGCATGCGGAGTTCGGGTCAGGACCGTTCGGTCTAGGACGCTTCCACCGCCAGGCCCAGGGCCCGCCGCAGAATGAAGTGGTCCTCGGACAGCGTGAAGCGCACGACCTCGTCGATACGGTCCTTCTGCGCCATCCCCGAGAACGACACGTCCTCGGTCCGCAGGATGTTGATGACCGTCTGCACGTTGCCGCAAACCAGCATGCCGGAGCGCAGCGCCGTGGACTCCAGTCCGCGGAAGAACTCCTCGTACAACTGGCCGAAGTCCATCGCCGGGTAGCGGGACATCATCTCGTCCATCAGCTTCGCCAACTGGTTCTTCTGCTGCTGGGGCATCCGACGATCGATCACCTTGACCAGGGACTGGACGACGTCCGCACCCGACGAGATCTGGGTGTCGGGCTTGCAGAACTTGAGGGCCGCCGCCAGGAAGATCTTCAGTTCCGTCAGGTTCTTGACCGTGGCCAGGAAGTGCATCGGGTGCAGGAACGACATCTGGCGGCCGATGTAGAACGCCACTTCGCGCTCGTCGTGGCCCGTCAGCATGTCCGACCCGACGATCAGCGCCGGCGGGGACAGGAACTCCAGCTTCAGGCCGGTCGGGTTCTCGTCGCGATAGACCTTGTGCGGCATCGGGCCCAGGGCCTTGGACACGCCCTTGTAGACGTTCACGAACAGCAACTTGAGGTCCAGGTCGACCTCGTCCTTCTTCTTCAGACCGACGTCCTTCAGGTCCTTGGCGCCCAGGTCGCTGCCGACGCCCTGGTAAAGCACCTGCAGCACGCGGCCCAGCAGCATGTTCGCGTTCTTGGAAACCAGGTGCGACTCCCACCGCAGGGGGTCGATGGTGCCCTTGAACCACGGCAGGCCGGGTTCCATGTTGCCTTCGAAGAACTCGCGCTCGTCCGGGTCGGCCTGGCCCAGGGCCACCAGCACCGAGGCCGTCATGAACGCCTTGTCGAACTCCTTCATTTCCAGGAACAGGCGGCGCATCGCCTTGTAGGCCGGCGCGACCTCGGGGCTCAGCGGGGCCGTGGCCACGATCGCCCGGTGCTCTTCCACCGCCTTGTCCATCTGGTCGCCGTTGACTTCGTACAACTGGGCCAGGATCTCGTGGATCCGGCGCTCGGTCGGCTTGATCTTGGCCGCCATGCTGAACGCCGACACCGCGTAGTCCATCCTCTTCAGGCGGGACCGGTAGATTTCGCCCAGGGCCGCGAACAGGCGGTACTCCAGTTCCGGCGTGTTGCGGCCCTTCAGGCGCTCCAGCATCCGCCGGTAGTTTTCGGCCTCGGCTTCCCAGTCCTTGTTGGCCGTCAGGATCTCGTCGATGGCCCTGAACGCGTCCAGGAAGTCCGGATCGGCGTCCAGCGCCAGGTTCAGGTACTCGATGGCCCGGGCGTCGTCGCCCAGCTTTTCCCGGTACAGGGCGCCCATCCGCACATAGTGCTTCGCGCGCTTCTCGGGGCTGTCCTCGGCCTGTGCCAGCCGCTCCAGCACGTACAGGCCGTCCTCGATCGCGCCGTTGCCGACGTACAGGTCGAACAGACGCAGCAGGGCGACCTTCGCGTTCGGGTTGATTTCCAGGGCTTCCTTGTACGCAGCCGTGGCCCCGTACATGTTCCCCATCTTCTCGCGATAGATGTCGCCGCACTCCAGCAGGACGCTGAAGCGCTCGAACTGGTCGGCCTTCGCGGCCGCCTGGGCCTGCTTGTAGCGGATCACCGCCGGCCAGTCCTCCCGGCGCTCGGCGATCGTCATCTGAAGGTCCACGGCGCGCGCCTGGTTCGGGGCCAGCATCAGGACCATGTCCAGGTGCTCGACGGCCTCGTCCAGTTCGCCCAGTTCCAGCGTGACCTCGGCCAGCGAGAACTCGATCGCGGCCTTTTCGCTGTCGTCGAAGGCCTCGGCGCCCAGGGCCAGGCCCTTGCGGAAGTGGTCCTTCGCCAACTGCCACAGCGACTTGCGCTGGTACAGCCGCGCCAGGCCGACCGCCGTCGGGGCGTGGTCGGCCCGGGTCTTCACGGCGATCTGGTACTCCTTGAACGCGCGGTCCAGGTCCAGCAGGCGCTCGGCGCACAGGCCCATCTGGAAGTGGATTTCGGCCGCGCGGGCCGGCTCCTGGGTCATCTGGGGCGACTGCAGCAGCATCTCCAGCAGCGGCTCGGCCTTTTCCCACCGCTCGGCGGCGACATAGGCCTGGGCCAGCGACAGCGCCACGTCGGGCAGGCGCGGGTCCAGGTCCAGGGCCCGCTCGTAGTGCTGGATCGCCCGCTGGCGGTCCTTCAGGCGGTTCATGTACACGTCGCCCGCCGCCGCGCGGAACCGGGCCTTGACGTCCTCGTTCGACGCCGCCGCTTCCTGCTGCAGCCACACCTCGGCGACCTTCTCCCACTCCTCCAGTTCGCCGTAGATGCGGCGCATCCGCTCGGCCGCCGCCTCGTTGCCGGCGTCCACGCGCATCACGTCGCCCAGCAGCTTCAGCGCCCGCTCCGGGTTTTCCAGCCGGTCGTGGACGATGGACGCGGCCCGCAGCATCAGGTCCGCGAACTCGTGCCCGTCCTCGACGTGCTCCTTCCAGCGCAGCAGCGTCTGGACCACGTCCTCCCAGGCTTCCATGGATTCGAACATGCGCGACAGGTCGGCATAGGCCTGGCCGTCGGTCGGGTCCACGTCCAGGATGCGCTGGAACACCGACACCGCCGAGTTCAGGTCCTCGATGCGCTTCTCGTACACGTCGGCGACGCGGCGCAGCAGCGCGATCTTGCGCGTTCCGTCCGTCTCGCGGCCGATGCGGCTTTCCAGCAGGTTGACCAGCTCGTTCCAGTCCTCGACCTCGGTCAGCAGCCGGGCGCAGGTCTCGAAGGCTTCCTCGTCCTCGGGGTCCAGGTCCAGGATCTGCTGCCAGAAGGACAGGGCCTTGGCCTTGTCGTCCAGCGCGGTTTCGAACAGCAGGGCCAGCCGGTTGCAGAACAGGATCCGGTCCTGGCTGCTGCTGGACTGGTCCAGGAGGCGCTCGTAGACCGCCGCCAGGCCCTTCCAGTTTTCCTGCCCGCCATAGAGGTTCTGCAGGTGATCCAGCGCGACCGCGTGGCTGGGTTCCAGGGACAGGATGTCTTCCCAGGCCTGGATGGCCCGGTTCGCGTCCTTGATCCGGTCCTCCAGCACCGTCGCCATCCGCACGCGGAGGGTGACTTCGTCCACCGGGGACGAGGACGCCAGGCTTCCCAGAACGCCCAGCAGGGCCTCCCAGTCGCTGCCGGCTTCGTGCAGCCTGGCCAGGGCCTCCAGGGCCTCGGTGTTCGCGTCGTCGAAGTCCAGGACCTTCTTGTACGCCGCCAGCGCCCGTCCGGCGTCGATGCCGGTCAGCACGCGGCCCGCCTTCAACTGCAGCGTCACCTTTTCGAGGTAGTCGGGCGTCAGTTCGACGCGCGCTTCCAGGTTCAGGACCAGGTCTTCCTTGCGGTCCAGGCGCTCGTACAGGTCCGTCAGGGCCGTCAGGGCCGACTCGTTCTCGGGCCACTTGGCGATGACGCTTTCGTAGGACTTCACGGCGTCCGAGTACTGGCCCAGCGCGCCGGCCAGCACTTCGCCGTTGCGGACCAGGTGCTCCAGGCGCACGTCGTCGGGCATCCGGTCCACGACCTCGGCGATGGACTCGACGTAGTCGCGCCAGTTGGTCAGCGTCTGGGCCAGGCGCCACATGTCCGCCAGGGTCGCCTCGTCGCCGGGGTTCACATCCGAGGCCTTGACCAGGATGATGAACGCCGATTCCTTGTCGTCCTTCCGGTTTTCGTAGACCCGGGCCAGTTCCTGCAGGTTTGCGACCCGCTCTTCCACGTCGGTCAGGATGCCGTCGCGCCGCAGCAGGACGTCCGCCAACCGGTCCCACTCCTCGGTCCGCTGGTACAGGGCCTGCAGCCGCTGGCTGACGTCCAGGTTCGCCGCATCGAAGCCGGCAACCTCTTCCAGGGTGGCTGCCGCAGCCGCGGCGTCCTTCATCCGGTCGCCCTCGATTTCGGCGGCCCGGATCAGCAGTTCGGCCTTCGGCGCCGTTTCCGTCGCCAGGGCGGCGCGCCGCTTGACGATGGCCACGCACTCGGGCAGGCGCCCGGTGTCCTCGTACAGGCGGTCCAGGGATTCCAGCGCCGCGGGGGACGCCGGCTCCATGTCCAGCACGCGGTTCCACCAGGTGATGGCGGGTTCGTTGCGGCCCAGTTCGTCGGTCAGCAACCGGGCGTGCTCCTCGCACAGGGCCTTCAGTTCGCTGCCGTGAATCTGGCCGCCGTCGGCCAGGCGCTGCAGGATGCCCGACAGGGCTTCCAGGTCGCCGGAATCGCGGTACAGGCGGCGCAGGGACTGCAGGGCCGGGAGGTCGTCGGAGTACACGTTCAGGACCCGACGCCAGGCCTGCTGTGCCTGGAACGCATCCGCCAGCTGCTCCTCGGCCGCCTTCGCCACTTCGCGAAGCAGCGCCGTCAGGCGCGCGGGGTCGTCCTTCGAAACGTTGATTTCACGCTCGCAGGCATCCACGAAGGCCGTCCAGTCCTCCTTGGCCGCGTGCAGGCGCTGCAGTTCCCGCAGGGACTCCGTGTCGCCCTCGGCGACGCGCGAAACCTCGTCCCACAGGGCCAGGGCCGCGTCGCTGTCGTCCAGCTTCACTTCGGCGATCCGCGCCATCTTGCGCTGGATGACCGCCCGCTCGGAACCGTTCGGCGCGATGTCGGACAGGGTGCCCAGGACCTTGTACAGGGCCTTGTGCTCGTCCCGCACGTCGTGCAGTTCCGCCAGGGCCTCCAGGGCGCCCCGGTGCATTTCGTCCACGGCGAGGATGCCGCCGAAGGCCTCCACCGCGCCGTCCAGGTCGTTCAGCTTGTCGCGCAGCAGCACGCCGGCCCGCAGGCCGAACCGGATCTTGTCGTCGTCGTAGTCCGCCGCAGCCGACTCGCGCTCCAGGATGCCCAGCAGGTCCGCCCAGCGCTCCTGCGCCAGGTACAGGCCGTCGAGGTCGGCCAGGGCCTTCCGGTCCGAGCCGTCCACGTCCAGGATCCACCGGCAGACGGCCTCGGCGCGCTGCTTGTCGTCCAGGCGCTCCCGGGCGACGTCCGCGGCCTTGTGCCACAGGTAGATCCGCCGCTCGTCTTCCTCGGACGCCGTCGCCGCTGTCAGCAGGATGTCCAGCAGCGCGGCCCACGCATCGGCTTCCGCTGCCAGGCCTTCGATCTGGATCAGCAGGGTTTCGTCGCCGGGCTCCAGGGCCAGGGCCTTCCCGAACCAGCCCAGCGCGACTTCGTGGCGCAGCAACTTGTCCAGTTCGACTTCGCCCAGCTTCAGCAGCACGGCCTTGCGCTCGCCCGGATCCTCGACGGCGGCCAGGACCGACTCGTACACGGTCGCCAGGTCCGACCACGCGCCGGTCTCGCGGTAGATCGGCTCGATGACTTCCAGGATTTCCGCGCGCATCTTCCCGGCGTCGAACATCTGGCGCAGTTCGGCAACGGCACGGGGATGGGCCGGCTGGAGGTACAGAACCTCGCACCGGGCCTCGAAGGCGTCCTTGCCCTTGGCCAGCCGGTCCTCGCAGACCGCCGCCAGGCGCAGCAGGAACGTGATCTTGTCCTCGACGTCCTGGGTCGAATCGATTTCGGCCCGCAGGACGCGCACTAGGTCCTTCCACTGCTCCATCTTCCCGTACAGGGCGTCCAGGGCGGACAGGGCGTCGTGGTTGTCCGGGAAGTCCTCGATCACGCCTTCCAGGGTCAGGGCGGCGTCATCGTTTTCGCCCACCTTGTCCCGCTGGACGTAGGCGGCACGCAGGCGCAGGGCCAGGGCCTCGGGACGCCCCTCGATCGTGTGCGCGCCGGCCAGCAGCAGGCCGGGCACGTTCTCCCACATGTCGTGGGTGGCGGCGAGGGACTCGATGCGGTCCAGCGCCTCATGGTTCAGCGGGTCGGTCGTGAAGGCCTTCCCGTAGCACTCGAAGCCCGTGATCGCGCGGCCCACGCGGTGCTCGGCGATTTCGCCCATCGTCAGCAGGTTCGTGACCTTGTGCGCGATGTCCTCCTCGCGCTCGGTCATGACCTCGTAGACGACATACAGGCGTTCCCACTCGTTGCGCTCGGACAGGACCGGCGCCAGGACGCGGAAGGCTTCCGTGGCCGCCTCGCCCTTCCGGACCATGCCCTCCAGGGCGTCCACGGCGTCGCGGTCCTCGGGGAACTCGATCAGCAGGGTTTCGTACGTGTCGACGGCCTTGATCGGGTCCGACAGTTCGCCTTCCAGCAGGCGGCCCATGCGGTACCGGATCGTCAGGGCGTCGTCACCGGAAACCAGCGCCAGCATCTTGTCGAGGATGCCGAACAGGTTCCACCAGTCCTCGCTGGCGGCGTACAGGCGGTCCAGGGTCCGCAGCGCGTCCACGTCCTCGGGCACCAGCGTGTGGACCTCGAGGATCGTCTCGATGGCCTCGCCCGTGGCCCCCAGGCGCTCGTGCTGCACCAGGCCCTTCTTCTTCAGGGCGGCGACGCGGTCCTCGGTGGTCGCGGCGTGGGCGGCCTTGCGCCCCATGACCTCGACCAGTTCCTCCCACTTTTCCGCCATCTCGAACAGGCGTTCCAGGGCCTCGATCGCCGGCTGGTTGCCGGGGGCCAGGTCCAGCACGCCCGAGTAAGCCAGGACGGCCTCGTCGGCCTGGTCCAGGCGACGGGACTGCAGATCGCCGGCCTGCAGCAGCAGCGCCACGCGCGCATCGGCATCGCCCAGCAGCCCGGCCTTCCGGAGCAGCAGGGACACCAGCGGGCCGATTTCCTCGTCCTCGCGCCGCAGCGCGATCAACGCGTCCAGGGCGTCCAGATCCCCGTCGTCCATCAACAGGACTTCGGCGAAGTGCTTCTTGGCCAGATCGCGGTGGGCGGGCAGGCCGCCGTCACGGGCCACGCGGGCGATCGTGCGGTGGGTTTCCTTGCGCCGTTCCGGATCCTCGATCGCGAAGACCTTTTCGCACAGGACGTCCACGGCCTGGGTCAGCGAGTCGCGCAGGCTGCCGACGCGCAGGACCTCGTCCACCAGGGACTGGCGGTCGGGCGCCGCACGGAACGCCCGGGCGCGGACCGCGAAGGCCCGGTCCAGGTCGCCGATGCCGCTTTCCAGGATCAGGGCGATGGTGTCGTAGTGCGCCAGGCGCGCGTCCAGGTCCCCGGCGGCCTCGGCCAGGACTTCGTAGACCTCGACCAGCTTCTCGTCGTCGTGGCGGGCTTCGTACGCCGGCAGAAGGATCTGCGCGATCGTCACGCGCACGTCGGCGTTGGCGAACAGGCGCTCCAGCTGCTTGACCGCGTCCTCGTTCGTCGGCTCGGCGACCAGGACCGTGTGGTACACCTCGACGGCGCCCTCCACGTCCTCCAGCTTCTCTTCGCGGACCTCGGCCAGCCGCAGGCGCAGCCACGTGCGCTCACTGTCGGTTTCCGCCAGGCGGACGCGCTCGGCCAGCACCTGGGCCAGGTCGAACCAGCGCTCGGCCTGGATGTACAGGCTGTCCAGCTGGCGATAGGCCGCCGTGGACTCGGGCTCCAGGTCCAGGATGTGCTTGACCGCGGTGATCGCGCCCTCGACGTCGTCCAGGTGGTCGGCCAGTTCCGACGCGACCTTGAACGCGTAGGCGATCTTCTCGCCGACGTAGGGGGAAACCTCGAAGCGGCGCCGGTAGATCTTCAGCAGTTCGGGGTGATCGCCCTGCTCTTCGTAGATCGTTTCCAGGGCTTCCAGGGCGTCGCCGTTGGCGTCGTCCAGTTCCAGCACGCCCTGGAACACCTTGCGGGCCTGCTCCACGTTCCCCAGGCGATCCCAGGCGATGCGCGCCAGGCGCAGGGCCAGGGCCACACGGTTCTCGGCGGTGCCGATGCCCGCGACCGCCTTTTCATAGCGGCCGGACAGTTCGCGCCAGCCGTCGACTTCGCCGGCGGTCGCTTCCAGGGCGTCCCAGCACTTGGGGTCGTCGGGGGTGACTTCCAGGATGCGGGCCAGCGTCCGGAACCGCCGGGCGGCGTCGGGCACCGACCAGGTGTACAGTTCGTCCAGGCGCCACAGCAGCGACACGGTTTCCAGCGTGTCCCCGCGGCGCTGCAGCTCGATTTCGTTCAGGTCGGCCAGGTCGGCCCACCGGCGGGCGGCCTCGAAGGGCCCCTTCAGCAGGTCGACGATCGCCAACTGCAGATCCTCGACGCCCAGCAGGTCCTCCAGGAAGGCCAGCGAGTCCGCGTGTCCCGGATCCAGGGAAAGGGCCTGGGCGAAACGCTCGACCGAGGTGGACGACGGGCCTTCCAGGGCGCACGTCAGCATGCCGATGCGGGCATGCAGGTCCGCCAGCACCACGGGCGTCCCCTCGACGGTCTCGACCTGCCGGATCAGCACGTCGCGCAGCGCCTCGAAGCGCTTTTCGGCCAGCAGCAGCTCGCCCAGTTCCTCGAAGGCCTTCGCTTCGCCGGGCTCGGTCGCGAGGATCTCCTCGTACATGGCGACGGCCGGATCGACCCGGTTCAGCTTGTGGTACAGGATCTGGGCGATCTCGAAGCGCACGGCCGTCCGCTCGTCGGTGCGCCGCTCCAGGCCCAGACGCTTCCGCAGCAGATCGATCAGGGCCTCGTGACGGTCGAACTGGCGGTACAGGACCTCCAGGGCACGAATCGCCTCGCGGTTGCCGGGATCCAGTTCCAGGGCCCGCTGGAAGGCGGTCTGCGCCGCTTCGGGATTCCGGATGTGCTCGGTGTGGATCTCGCCCACGCGCAGGAACGCCCGCACCTTGCGGCCTTCGTCGTCCAGGATTTCCGCGGCCTGCTCCAGGACGGCGGCGTAGATTTCCCAGTTGTCCGAGGGGCCGGCCAGGCGCTCCAGGTCCTCGCGCAGACGGTCGTCCTGCAGGTCCTCCTTGAAGGCCTCCAGGTACCAGAAGAACGCCCGCTCCCCATTGCCCAGGTGGCGCTCGTGGATTTCCGCCGCCTCGATCATCAGCAGGCGCCGCTCGATCGCGTCCACGGTACCGGCGATGGCGACGTCGTAGACCGGGGGCAGGCGCCGCCAGTCCGACAGCCCGCGGTACAGCGCGATCAGTTCGGTCGCCGCCTGCAGGTCGTCATGGAACAGCGACAGGACCTGCTCCAGGTCCTTCACCGCGCGGGCCGGCTGGGCCAGTTCGTCCCGCCACAGGCCCGCCAGCTTGACCAGCAGGACCCGCTTTTCGCGCGAATCGGTGATCGACCCGACCTGGCTTTCCAGCGTGCGGGCCAGTTCGTCCACGGTGCCGAACTTCCGGAGGAACCAGTCCAGGTCGTCCCAGCGGTGCTCCGCCAGGTACCGCGCGCGCAGTTCGCGCTTGGCACGGTCGTGCCCGGGGTTCACGTCCAGGATGCGCCGCCAGGTGTCCAGCGCCGCGTTCGCGTCGTTCAGCTTCGCGCCGTACAGGCCGGCCAGCTTCTCCAGGCAGGCGACCCGCTCGGCGTCGTCCGTCGCCAGTTCATAGCGGCGCTGCAGGATGTCGCACTGCTTTTCGACCAGCTTTTCGCGTTCGTACAGGCCCTCGAGGGCCTTCAGGGCTTCCAGGTGCCGCGCGTCGATTTCCAGGACCTTTTCCCACAGCTCGATGGCCAGCGGGAACTTGCGCAGGCGCTCGGTCGCCGTCATCGCCAGGTCGACGTACACCGCGGCCCGGGCCCCGGCGTCCGCCAGGCCCTCGGCTTCGGTCCGCCGCAGCTTGATCAGGCTTTCGAAGTCCCGCCGCTTCTCGTACAGGTCCTTCAGTTTCTCGATGATGTCCTGGCGCTCGGGGGCCAGTTCGTGGATCTGCTCGTAGGCCTTCAGGGCCTCCAGCGCGTTGGCAAACCGCGTTTCCATCAGGTTCGCCTGGACTTCGCGCAGGGCGATCCGCTGGGCGGTGTCCGTCGTCGCCTCGATCTTGCGGATCAGCACCTTCGCATAGTCGGGCCACCGGCCGGCGGCCTCGTAGCGCGTCAGCAGGGCGTCGATCGCTTCCATGTTGGACGGATCGGCGTCCAGGATCATCTGGTACGTGGCCAGCACCTTCGGCTCGGCCTTCATCTTGTCGCCGTAGATGGCGATCATCTTCAACAACAGGTCGGACTTGCCCGCGGCGTCATCGTCCGCGACGGTCTTCAGGCGCTCCTTGTACAGATCGGCCAGCGACGGCCAGCGCTCCAGCTTGGTGTACAGGCGTTCCAGTTCCGTGTCGGACTCGGCGTCCCCGGGGACCGCCTGGGCCAGGGCCTGCCAGTACGACAGTTCCTTGCTGGGGTTGTCGAACTCGCGGGCCGTCCGGGCCAGCGTGCGCTTCATGTCCACGGCGGTGATGCCACCCTGCTGGGACACTTCGCCCAGGAACTGCTCCAGCCGCAGCCAGTTCCCGCGGCTGGCATAGAAGTGCCGGTAGAAGTCCCGCCATTCCTCGGCGTGGGGACCGCTGCCGCCGACGGCCCGCATGTAGAATTCCGCCCGAACGACGTCGTTCAGGGTCTTCCATGCCAGGTGTCCGGCCTGCCAGGCGGTCACGCGCCCCAGCTCGGATTCGCGGTGCCTGCGGAACGTGCCGTCCAGGGCCTTCAGCAGGATTTCGGCCTGCGCCGGATCCTCCATCCCAAAGGCGAGTTCCTCCAGCAACAACTCGGCGGCGGCCTCGCCCCCCTCGGCGAGGGCGGCTTGCAGCGCCTCCTCGATCCGGGCAGCGGCGGCGGCGGGCTCGTTCTGGATGGTGGCCAGCAGTTCCGTAACGTCCATTGATGTCTCCTTCCGGCGGTGCGGGGCCCTGGAACCCTACGTCGGTCGGGTATAGCAGATCAACAACGGGCGGGCAAGGTGGAAGGCGCATGTGCGGCGGTGCGCACGCCTGCACGCGAGGGATTGGAGGGGGGACGGGTCGTCAGGACGGTTTCGTGCGGGGCGCGATCAGGGGGCGACGGTGACGGTGACCGCGGCTTCCTCGCTGAAGTACGACATCCCGCCGATCGGGGCCGGGTCGTACGCGTAGACCACCAGGCGGAACTCGTAGGTGCCCGCGACGTCCGGGATCACGGTCACCTTCGACGGCCCCGGTCCCGGGTTCAGGTAGACCTTGCTGGCCAGCGGCTTGGCCGAAACGAACCAGGTGTAGCCGACGTTCGGGATCGCGAACGTCCCGGCCACGCTGGCGCTGGCGTCCAGGACCAGCGATTCCCCGACCTTCGCGCCGGCGTAATCCGCCGACGTCCCCGGGTCGGCGACCGGCAGGGTCACGCCCTTCACGTTCACCCACCCGATCAGGTTGGACGTCGAACGGGCGTCGCCGCCGACCAGCGGGTCCACGTAGTCCACGTAAAGCAGCCCGTTCAGGGCGACCGGTCCCGACACGTCGGGATCGGTGATTTCGATCAGGGTGCCGTCGAATTCCAGCGTCAGCGGCAGCAGCGCGCCCGGCTCCATCTGGAGGTCGCCGCCGGTGGGCGGATTCAGGATCTTGAACCCTTCCGGATCGATGCCGACGTTGACCGGGGACGCGGACACGCCCTTCAGTTCCAGCACGGCGTTGCCCTTGTTCATCAGGACCACGGTCTTGGTCGCCTTGTTCGTCGGCTCGACCGCGAACAGCACGATGTTCGAGGCGCCGGGAGGCGGCGCGACGGCCAGTTCGCCCTTCTTGAAGCCGCCGCACAGCGGGACGACCTGCTCGCCCGCGTAAGGGGAGTTGAAGGAAACCACCAGTTCGCCGTTGGCGGCCTTGGCGCCGGGCGCGGTGTAGGTCACGGCCACGGTGATCGGGCCGTTGCCCTCGGTCAGGCTGAACCGGCTGGCGCTGATCGGCGTGCCCACCACCGGGGCGCAATCCGAGGCCTGGGTCGCGCCCAGGCCGTACCATTCGACCGTGTAGGGACTGGTCAGGCCGTCGCCCACGCGGACGGTCGGCTTCGTCAGGGTCACCAGGCCGGCCTTGCTGTTGGACAGCTTGACCATCTTGGTGCAGGTCGTGCCGACCTCGGTGATCGTCGTGAAGTCGACGCAGCCGGTCAGCGCGTCGCCGTAATCGACGCGCAACTGCCCGGCCTCGACGTTCCCGCTCAGTTTCACCCGGGTCCGCTGGGGCTCCCGGCAGACGCCCGTCATGCAGACCTCGCGGCAGGTCGCGGGGTCGTCGCAGTAGGCCTGGCAATCCGAATCGGAGGTGCACATGCAGCGGCCGTTGCCGCAACTGTACGGGCAGACCTTGTCCGCCTTGCCGCACAGGTCCGCGTCGTCCTGGCACACCTTGTCGCTGTTGCAGGTCACGCCGGTCTGCAGGACCTTGCCCCACTCCACCACCAGATAGTTGTCGTCCGGCGGCTCGGCGGGCCGGTACTCGATCTTCACGGTCCGGGGGCCGTTGCCCGAGCCGGAGTCGTCGGGATCGATGATGGTGTCCTTGTTGGGCCGTCCGGCGATGATCGAGTACGCCGCCGACTGGATCTCGAAATCGACGGAACCCAGCGCCAGGGCCTCGGAGCCGGTGTTCGACAGGACGAATTCCTGCGAGTCGGACGACGTGGCCGTCGCGTTCAGGAACACGAAGTTCGGGGGGTTCACCGTCAGCAGGGCGGCCTTCTCCTCGGGCTCCAGCGAGAAGGTCAGGACGCCGCCGACCAGCGACTCGTCGTTCGTCGTGATCGCCAGCACCGTCGCGGTGTCGTCGGGGTTCGCGCCGGGCGTGAAGTGGACCGCCAGGTTCAGGACCGACCGGGACGACGACAGGATTTCGCCCGCGACGACCGTCCGCGGGAAGGACAGGCCGGCCAGGTTCGGCAGGAGGTCCATGTCACGGTTCTTGGTCGTGACCTCGACCTTGATGATTTCCAGCGGTGCGTCGCCCTGGTTTCCCAGCACCAGGTTGATCTGGCCGCCGCCCGGCACGAAGGCCAGGACCATGCCGTCCTTCACCTGGCCCACCGGGGTGACCAGCGCGCCGGTCGCCGAGATGTACAGGGACGGGGCCAGGGCCGATCCGGCCCGCGTGCAGCCCGCCGCCAGGGAGGCCGCGACGGCCAGCATCGCGATCCATCGAATGCCACGGTTCCGGGTATTCATCGCTCTGTGCTCCATTCGTGGGAACATCACCGGGACACCGGCCACGCGGGCCGGCCTCGACTCCACTTCAACCGTTCAGGCACAGGGTTTCGTAGTCGATCACGATCTCGTCGCCCGGCTGCGGCATGCAGGCGTTGGTCTCGTCGAACAGGACCGAGTTCGACACAGCGTCGTAGGTCCAGCCGGTCGCGCAGGCGGTCCCGCGGACCTTCACCGTGACGGTCGCCGGATCGGCCAGGCGGCTGAGGTAGAACTGGACCTTCAGGCCGAACGCCTGGGCGCCGATCTCGTTCATCACCGTCGCGAAGGTCGGGTCGCAGATGGTGCCCTGCTTGCCGCCGGTCTGACCGGCGACCTCCAGATAGCGCGGCGACGCCTGCGCCACGGTGCCGTCCGACGCCGTGCAGATGCCCTGCCCGCTGCCGTCGTCGATGCCGACGATCGTGTTCACGTGCATCATGTTGACGTTGTAGTACCCCTTGATGTTCTTGAAGAAGTCAATGTAGAACGCCGGCGTCGAGGACGACTGGTCCTCCTCGTCCGACAGGATGATGATTTCCAACTGGGCGTCCTGGCGCATGAAGCCCTTGTTCCAGCCGCCGCACGTGCCTTCGATGCAGTAGTAGGGGCAGGTCTTCGGGTCGCTGCACAGGTTCTTGTCGTTCTTGCAGGCGTCGTCGCCGGTGCAGGAAACGCCCGTGTCGGTGGTCAGGGGGGCCGACAGGGCCGCCTGGCCGGCCTGCAACGCAGCCTCCTGCTCGTCCGATCCGCCGTCGCAGCCCATGTTGACGAGGTTCTTCAACTGGGTCGCGGCCTGGGTCCCCGGCACGACGTACCGCGGAGTCACGTTCTTGTTGCCTCGGTTCAGCTTGCCCGCGACGGCGTCGATCACGACGTTCAGGCTCATCACGCCGATGTGGAAGTTGTTGTTCCAGATCGTGGACAACCCGATGAACGACGCGAAGTTGTCCGTCAGGCGCTGCTGCTTGTCGCACATGGAACCGGAGTCGTCGATGACGAACAGCACATCGACGTCCTGGCCCGACACCTGCTTGAACGTGTCGGTCTGGTGCGTGTCGTAGGTGCCCTCGCCGATCAGCGCGACCGACAGCGCCGTCACCGTCGTGTCGTCACTGGAAACCTGCATCGTGCACTCGTCGGGCCCCTCGTCCTGGGGCGCGTACGCCACCTCGAAGCAGAACGGGACCGCCGGGGACACCGCCTTGGGCAGCGCGGGGACGTTCTTCTTCTTGAACTCGGGCGTGCAGCCGGTCAGCGTGATGTCCGTGACGTTCAGGGCCACGCTGCCCGTGTTGTAGATGCAGATCTTCTGGGGACGGGACCAGCAGCCGATCGTGACCTTGCCGAAGTCCACCTTGTCCGGCAGGACCGACACCTTCGCGATGCCGCCCGTGCCCTTGAGGTTGGGCGAGTAGGTCCCGCCCAGCCCGCCGCCAGGCGCCGGCAGCGCGATGTCCAGCTTGTTCGCCGCATCGTAGATCTTCACGGACAGCAGGGCGTTGAACTCCGTCAACTGGCCGAACGCCGACGCGACGTTCTTCGGCGTGAAGCGGATCCGCAGCGGGACCGCGGCGCCGGGGGCGATCCCGTTCATGATCATCGGCGGCATGGGGGGCATGAACTGGAAGGTCGAGGACGTCGTCTGCGAACCCGGGGCCACGCAGGTGACCCCCATCCCGGCAAAGCCGATGCAATCCTCGATGCGCGCGCCGCGGAAGGAACAGAACCCCGAACCCGTGTTCATCAGGTTGATCGACAGTTCCTTGTGGAAGCCCTCGGCCACCGTCCCGAAGTTCTGGGACGTGGGAACCAGCGCGATCTTGCAGACCGGCGATCCCGAGCGCGACGCCGTCATCCCGACCGTGACCGTCCCGTTGCCCGGGCTGTTCGACGTGATCACGACCTTGCCCGTCGCGTTGCCCGTGGCCGGCCCCTTGTTGGTGAAGGTCAGCGTGACCGGGATGGACTGGTTGCCCTCGACGACCCACTCGCCGGCGGGCCCGGTGGCGTACTTCGGATCGATGACGAACGCGAATTCCGTCCCGTACTGGGTCGTGCTGAGGTCCGTGAACGCCAGGGACGTGATCGTCAGCGGGCCGTGGCCGTCGTTGCGGATGGTCAGGGTGCGCGGGGTCGCCTGGTTCTGCGGGCAGTAGCCGAAGTCGACGAAGTCCGGGACCACCGACAGGAACGGCGCGTCCACCCGGCCGAAGACGGGGATCAGCGTCGGGCTCTTGGGGTCGTTGCTGAGGATCCCGATGCTGCCGATCGGATCGGTATTGCCGGGCTTGGCTTCCCTGGCCGTCCACGTCACCAGGTACGTTTTGTCGCTGCCTGCGCCGATCTTCACGGAACCGGTCGGGGCGTCGGTGATGACGATGTTCGCGTCGCTGCCGGGCACCACGTACAGGGACCCGATGTCCAGGTCGGCGTTGCCGGTGTTGGAAATCATCAGGCCCTGCTGCCGCGTTTCGTTCAGGGGAACCCACTGGTAGTCGATGATGCCGGGGGCCGCGACCAGAACGGGCCCCAGTTCGCTGCCCAGGACCTCGAAGTTCCAGTCCTGCAGGCTGCCGCGCGTTTCGCCCTCGATCACGAGGTAGGACGAATCGTCGTTGCCGCCCTCGGGGCGGTACTGCAGGACCAGCCCCAGGTCGTCGCCGGGCGCCAGGTCCACGGGAAGCGCCTGGCCCTCGGGCAGGACCAGCGCCTGCAACGAGAAGTCGGGGCTGCCGTCGGTCTTCAGGTACACCTGCTTGACCGTCACGGAGTCGGTTCCGATGTTCTTGACCTGGACGTCCAGCGTCTTCGAATCACCGGCCAGGACCGCCTCGAAGTCGACGGGGTTCGGGTTCGCGATCAGGTCCGCCAACTGGCCGTTCGCCGAGATCGGGATGCGCGTTTCGGCGGCCGGCGGGACGTTGTGCTTGATGACGAGGTACCCGGAGGCGTCCGAGGACGACAACGGCGAATAGATCACGGTGACGGTGGTTTCCTGGCCCGGGGTCAGGGACAGGAGGTCCGGCCCTTCCACGGTGAAGTCGGGGCTGGAACTGTCCACGTGGACGTCGCTGATCTGGATGGTGCCCGAGGAACCCACGTGGGACAGCGTGACCGTGATGGGCTTGGAGGTCTGGATCGGGACGGTGCCGAAGTCGATCGTCGTCGGGAGGTAGGACAGGTTCAGGTCCGCCGCCGCGGTGCCGCCCTGGCACGAACAGCCGTTGCCGCCCACCAGCAGGGCCACGGACACGGCGCAAAAGACCCGTGCAAGCATGCGCTTCATGAACCTACCTCCGAGCGGACTGGGGTGCCATCGGTCACTGGCCGCAGGAGCTGCCTCCGACGACCACGAATGCGTTGTTCATGTAGTTCGGCGTGATCTTCAGGCTGCCGTCGGCCTTCTGGACCGCAGTGACGATGCCCTGAGGCCACTTGATGGTCGCGGCTTCCCACATGTCGCACTTGGTCATCTTGCGCCCCAGGGCCTCGAGGTCGCGGTCGAACACCAACTGGCCCCAGATGTAGCACTTCAGGCGCGGATAGCTGAAGCCGAACCCGTGGTCGTCCCAGTAGTGGACGCCGACGCGGTACTCGCGGCCGTTGACCGGGCTGCGCAGGTTGACGTTTTCCGGGCCGGCGCCGTCCGTGTCGTCACGGTCCAGGGACGGGTTGTCCGGGACGTTCGGGTTCACGGATTCCCATTCCGGGTTCTTGTTGTACCAGAACACGTCGTAGGGAATGTCGTACCAGCCGTCCGGCTTGCTGTCGCCGTCCAGGTCGGGCCCGGTGGCGAACGGGTGCAGGAAGTGCAGGTCCATGTCGGCGCCGGCGTCGGGGCCGCTGTCGAACTGGTTCGTGTCGCCGGGGGTGTTCCAGGTCAGCTCGCAGTGGATCGCCTCGTCCGGCACGACGTGGACCGTCTTGCAGGCCGTGGTCTTGCACTGCGGGTCGCTGCTGCAGAAGTCCGCGTCGCAGACGTCCAGGCAATAGGTGTAGTCGCCGCCGACGTTCACTTCGTGCGTGGGCGACTGGAAGTTCGCCGCCGGGACCAGGGCGAACTTGTTGTCGGTGGGCTGCTGGACCGTCCACGAGTACTTCTCGATGGAGCCGCTGGCGCCCACGCTCTGCTCGCCGTGCAGGTGGATGATGTCCTGCGGCTTCGCTTCCTCGCCTTCCTCGATGACGATGACGGGCTGCGGGCAGTCCACGTCGACGCCATAGCCCGTCAAGGGCACGTCGGTCTTGGGGCTGAAGGTGTTGGTCGTGACGACGATGGCGCCGGTGTCCAGGATGACCTTGCCCTCGCCGTCGGTCGGGTTCTTGACGTCGGGGGTGAACTTGGCCAGGAAGAACACTTCCTGGTTCACTTCGACCGTGATCGGGGCCGCGACGGTCGGGGCGACTCCGGCGGGGAAGCCGACCGTGTCCACCGTGAAGTCCAGCGTGAAGTCCAGGCTGCTGCCCGGCATCTTCATTTCGATGCCGGTGATGACCAGCGGCTGCGTGCCGACGGACTTGATCGTGACCGTGACGCCGGCCGCCTTGCCGATCTTCTTGCCGCCGAACTCGACCAGGGGCGGTTCGATCTGCATGCGCGGACCCGTCGAGTTGCCGATCAGCTCGATCTGGCGGGTGCCGTCGACGACGCCGGTTTCGTTGGAGTGCAGGGTCAGCATCGCCTGGGCCGGCTCGCCGTCGGTGGGCGTGAACGTCGTCGACCACGTGAGGCCCGAGTTCGCCTCGATCGTGATGGGGGGGTTCAACTGGACGGCCTCGACGGCATCCGTGGCCGTGACGGTCTGGCCGTTGCCCAGGTCCACCGTGAACGCCTTGGAGCCGTCCAGCAGCAGCCAATCCATGACCAGCCGGCACGAACCGGTGTTGGTCAACTGGATTTCCTGCGCCTTGGACCCGTCCTCCAGCGTCACCAGCGAGAAGTCCACCTTGACGGGGGCCACGAGGGCCGGCTCGCACAGGCGGGTCGTGAAGACGATCTTCAGCGTCCGCAGGACCGCGTCGCTGGAGTTGTCGTTCAGGATCGTCACGGTCGCGGTGCGCGTCTGGGAGTCGTCGTACCGCAGGAAGTTCACGCGGAATTCGTACGTTTCAGCGCCCAGGCTCTCGCCCTTCGGCGACACCTGCGCGGGGAGCGCGGACGCTTCCAGCGAGAAGGCGGGGTCGCCCGCGGCTTCCACGTCGCCGGTGGGCGTGTAGTCCAGGACGACGTCCGTGATGTTGAGGAGTTTGCCTTGACCGGTGTTCCGGACGGTGATCAGGTACGACGACGACTGGCTGGCGTCGATTTCGACGGTCGTCGCCGACGGGTCGATTTCGATCGTCGAGGTCGCGTTGACCTGACCGCCGGAGTCCTTGCACGCGAGCGGCGCCGCAAGCAGGAATACCGTGCCGATCGCGAGGAACGAGCGCATTGACATGAAAGGCTCCTCCGTGGGGAGACTCCGGGACCGAGCAATTATCCGGGTCGGACACAGGGGTGTCAAGCCGCACCTCCGCATCGAGTCTGGGGCGCCCGATCCGGTTTCCAACCAACCCGCGGCGGGTCTGGCCTCTTCGTGCCACTCCCTTCTATAATCCGCCCGTGGACTGCACCCCCGCCACCTCGCCCTCCCGGCGAACCGTCGCCGCCGCCTGCATCGTGGTGGCCCTTGCCGCGGCCCTGCCGTACCTCCAGACGCTGGACTTCCCGTTCCTGCACGACGATCGCTGGGCGCTGGTGGACAATCCCAACACCCAGGGGGACGTGGACCTGGGCCGCATCCTCACGACGAACGCCTGGGGCAACGTGGCCGGGATGCGCCACATCGTCAACTACCGCCCCCTGGCCACGCTCAGCCTGGCCGTGACCCGGGCCGTGTGGGACCTCGATCCCCTGCCCTACCGTGCCTTCGACCTAGCGGCCCATGCACTGGCGTCGGTCCTGCTGCTGCTGCTGGGGTTGCGCCTGGGCCTGGGGATGGGGCCCATGGGGCTGGCGGCCCTGGCGTTCGCCGTGCACCCGGTCCACGCCGAGGCCGTGCTGTTCGCCGTCAACCGCGAGGAAACCCTGGCGACCGCGGCTGTCCTGGGTTTGCTCCTCATCACCGTCCGCAGAACGGGGCTGGTCGCGCCCGCCGCCCGACGCCCCTGGACGCCGGCGTCCCTGGCCGGCCTGGGTGCCCTGCTGGCCCTGGGCCTGTTGTGCAAGGAAACGGCGGCCACCGCGGTACCCGCCATCGTGCTGACCGCGATCCTGTGGCCCGCGACAGGCGGGCGTCGGCGCGAATGGGTCGCGCCC